>NZ_LT629752.1:2680000-2852500 GCF_900105145.1 Polaribacter sp. KT25b
CGTCCTCCTGCATCAGAACTTTGAAAAAACACTCTAAGTTTTGAGTTGTTTGTAGTAAGCTCATCAGTAGGTATGTCAATATATGCTTTTAGTGTAACTGTATAATCGGTTAAATCTGTTACATAATTGAACAAGTTAAAAGATAAAAAATCATTGGTCCCTTCAGGTCTATTGTACTTAGAGACAATAGTATGTGTGTTAATTCCTGAAGTATGAGGGTTTGGAAAGTTTCCTGTTAAATTTGTGGGTACATCTTCTTCGGCTGTAAACTCAATTTTACGCGTATTTGTTTCATCTTCCAACCACAAAAATTGTGCGTTAGAAATTTGTACAGAAAAAAGGAATACTATTAAAAACGTAATTTTTTTGATCATAATGTTAGTGATTAGGTTGGTTCATTACTTAAATTAGAAACGTAATTTTCAATATTTATGACATAGTAAAAATTCCTTTTTCTTTGATTGAAATTTATTATTTAACTTGTATTGCTTTCGTTGCAAATATTTTTGTGGTTTTTTGGTAACCGGCATCTGGATAACTAATCAAATAATTATTCTCATCCACTAAATTAAATACATAATGGGTTGTTCCTTTTGGTAAGGTTACAGAAACTTTATTATTGGTAAGATTCATAGTAACAGGAAACCAAATTTCACCTTTTACACCTCCATTTTTAGTATATATTAACTCTGCTTTTACAACTTTAGCACCATTGTTTTTGTATTCTAACCAAACTTCTTTTCCATCCACACCATTTTTAACAACAGTAGGTATTTTAGCTTTGTTAGGTAATTGTGCTTTACTTGTAGGGTTTAAATAAGGATATCTAGCATTTAGTTTTTCTAATCGTTCTTCTAAAAGACGATTCATTTCTTTGGCTTTCTCTGGCATTTTTTTTGCAAGATTTTTAGCCTCTTCAATATCTACACGTTCAGATTCATTTTTATACAATTCATACAAAGCTAACTCCGTTTTTTCTTCAGTAGCAACATATTCTCGTACCAATTTATAACCATCAATACGCAACGTAGATTGCATAGAACTGTTTGGAAAATGCCACATCATCGTATTTCTCGCTTTACCAGTTTCTGGATCTAAAACTAATTTTGAATCCGTTGGATCTTTATCTAACAATGTAGACAAATCGGCACCATCTAATATTTGATTGTCTTCTTTTTGGGTTCCTGTCCAACTCAATATTGTAGGATAAAGGTCAAGACCATTTACCATTACGTTAGATTCTATATTTGAAGAAATTGTTGGACCTTTTACAATAAAAGGAACTCTGGTACCTCCTTCTTTAGCATTGATTTTCCCTTTATCTAATGGATAGTTGTCTGTAATAATTTCACCAGTATGTTGCTCCATACCTCCATTATCAGAAGTAAAAACCACATACGTATTTTCAATTAACATATGTCCAGGCCATCTTGGGTCTTCAGTTTGTTCAAGGTACTTAATCAATAAACCTGTATAATGGTCAATCGTTTCTACCATGGCAGCATAATAGGCATTTCTTTGTCCTTTTTCTTCCCAAAGATCCTTTTCTTTAGGATAATCTATTCCTAATTTCTGGTAGTATTTTTTTAATAAAGCTTCACTTCTTGTATGAATTGGTGTATGCACTAAACGAGAAGCATAAAAAAGAAAAAATGGATCTTTTTTGTTTCCATCCATAAAATCAATACCATCTTGAGTAATGTCATCAAAAGGGAAACCTGCTTCATCTAAATAAAATGGATCAGATTTGTCGGCAGTTGAGAACCCTTTTGTGCGGTCTTTCATTCTTTTATGAGATCCAAAACCATGCTTTGAGAAATCAAAACCTTGATCTTTCGGTTCTGGATAGTCTGTTACTGCAATACCTACATGCCATTTACCAGAATGACCTGTTTTGTAACCATTGGTTTTAAGAGACTCTGCAATGGTAACTTCTGATGTGTCTAAAGCACCTCTCATCCAAGGACTTATTAATAAAGATCCATAATTAAAAGGCAATGGTGGATGACCTCCTCTAACGCTAGTTCTTTCTAGACGAACAGGATGTTTACCTGATAAAATAGCTCCTCTAGAAGGAGAACAAACAGTTGCAGCAGAATAAGCTTGCCAAAAAAGAACGCCTTCTGTAGCTAATTTATCAATATTTGGTGTTTCGAATGGAGAAGGTTCGTCAATATCGTAACACTTTACATCTTGCCAACCTAAATCATCAGTTAATATTACTAATACATTTGGCTTTTTTGGTCTTTCTTGTGCAAAACTGCTTGATGTAACTAAACAAGCCATTACTAATAGAAATACTTTTTTCATGATGATAATTCCTTAATTATAAAACTAGTTTAGCTCAGACACAAGGGTTTTACATCGTTCTCTATATTCGTTTAAAACTTTGATGTAGTCTTTATTACCTACTAAATTATTTTGTTCTTTTGGGTCTTTTATAATATCGAATAATTCCTCGTAAATAGGTTGTTCGTTATTATTTGAAGATTGATTTGGAACATATTTATTTCGGTCATTTAATTTACTAAAAGAACGAATGTATTTGTATTGTTTACTTCGTACGCCTTCTTGACGCGGATATCCTTGGTCTGTAAATAAGTTTTCTAAAAAGATGTCATCTCTCCATTTTACATTCTTCTTTTCTATCAAAGGAAGCACACTTGCTCCTTGATAAGATGTAGGGATATTTACACCACACATTTCTAAAAGTGTAGCAGGAATATCTTGACCAACCACCAAATCATCTATTACTTTTCCTTGTGTTTTATCAGTAAAAAAAGGAGAATACACAATCATAGGAACGTGTACAGATTCATCGTACAAAATAGTTTTACCACCTAATCCGTGTTCACCTAAAAACAAACCATTGTCTGAACAAAATACAATAACGGTATTATCCGCTTCGCCAATTTCCTTTAAAAATGAACGTAAATTTCCTATCATGATATCTATAGCATGAATTGCTCTGGTCATTTTTAGTTTCTCATTTAGTAATTTACCCTTTTTAGATGTAATGTAGTATTTCATTAAATCTTTGGTGGCATAAACATCTTCAGGCAAACTAATGTTTTGAGGATATCCTTCTGGTAATTCAATTTTATCTTTTACATCATCATATCCTGTTTTGTAATATTCTGGGTCTGTTTCATGTGAACCCATTCCGCCAATACTAGAAGCATGAGGTAGATTTAAGTTAATCCATGCAGAAAAAGGTTCGTTAGGGTCTCTTTTCTTAATTTGATTTTTAATAGAGGCATCAGCATTTTTATAAAAATAATCATAAGCATCTCCTTGTGTTAAAAAAGCCTTAGTTGCCTCTAACATTCCTTCAACTTGTGTTTCGTTTTTAAGGTTTGCAAACTGTTTATGTTTTTTTGCTGGATAAAACCCTAAATGACCATTTCCATAGTAACAAAAATCTACATCTTTTCTTAAAGGCGTATCATTTCTATCTCCTATTTTTGTGTGATGTTTTCCTATAAAAGCGGTTGAGTATCCTGCTTTTTTTAATTGCGCCAGCCAGCTATTTTTATAGGTAGTTTCAGAAATAAGATTTTTAGAAACATTCGTAAATCCAATTTTATTTCTTCGTTCCCATTGTCCTGTAAATATATTTGCTCTACTTGGGCCACAAATAGGGCTAGTAATATAAGCATTGTTAAAAAAGACTCCTTCTTTAGCTAATTCATCAATATTTGGAGTTTGAATAATAGGATCTCCAGTCATACTCAAAGAATTGAATCTTTGATCATCAGAAAAGATAAAAATAACATTAGGTTTCTTCTCTTGCGCTTGCACAATTTGTGTTACTCCAGTACATGACAAAATAGAAGAAATAATAAATAGATGATATAAAATTGTTTTCATAATTAATTTTAATAAGAACTGTAATATGTATGACCAGGTAATCTTTTTGTTTTGCTACCATACCCAAAAAGATTCTGCTCTTCTTTAGATTTTGGTAACTCTTTTATGCTTAAATCTGTTTTGTTTATTTCTTTGGAAGTAATAATAACCGATTCATTTTTCTTTAGATCAACTTTATAAGAACCATCTTCGGATTTATTAATAGTAACAGATTTTCCGTCGATATAAAACTGCGGATTTTCAAAATCTACTTGAACGTTACATGCGTTTCCTTTTAAACTTTTTATGGATACAAATTCGGTAGTTCCTTCAATTTTTTTAGCACTCACCAAAAATGCGCCTTGTGCTCTTAAGTTGTGAAACGCCACATCTTTCCATTTTTTCGGACTAGCAGGAAATACGCGTATTTTTCCGCCCCAACTTTGAAGCATCACATCGTGTACACTAGTTGCAAAAGATAACGGACTTTCAATAACCGGATTAATTTTTCCTTCGGAATACATGGTTGTAGATGAAATGTTTTTATGTTTGATTAAAAAATCAAGATAATAATACGCTTTCTCAGCATCACCTAAATTTGCATACATAGAAGAGGCTCCTGTTGCTGTATAACCTGTAACTGGCATGGCCTTAATCTTTTTGCCACTATTAAACGTAACATCCAACCAATGATCTAAAGATGTACGTAGCAATTTTTTATCAGCTTCTTTTTCTGGTGTAATTACCATTAAAGGATAAAATGCTAATAAATGGGAATAATGTCTGTGCGGATTTGCAAAAGGTCTGTCTTTTCCAACCATCAATCCATTTTCATCAACTTGAAAATCAACCAAATTAGTTAGTAAATGCTCCCATTCTTTTTTAAGAGGGTCGTTTATTTGATGCTTTTCATCAATATCGATTAATGTTTGACAGCTCCAACGAATTAAAGCCAACGTAAAATTAATATCTTGACCACGACCTGGTTTATATTCTGGCGACCAACTATATTTAATATGAATTTTGCCGTCTTTGGCATCAACAGGATTGTCTTTTATATAATTTAAATAACTATTTACCGTTTTTTTCAAGATAGGAAATAGTTTATCTCGCATACGAATATCATCACCAGCAAATTGGCAATGCAACCAATAATCGTTTAAGATCCATGCTAACATATCTGGTACTTTTGCTCCGTTAAAAGCAATAAGATCTTGCGGCATTAAAGCAGCAACGGCAGCACTGTTTTTCCAACTTGCAGGTACATTATTTTCTAGGTTTTTTACATATTTATCAATGTTATTGGGTAAAGATTCTCCAATAGACATTCTATTGGCTGTTAAATGCGTCCAATAGATGAGTTGCACATTTAAATCTCCCCAAACCATTGGCCAAAAAGTTCTATTATACCAAGGTCCCATTAAATCTAAAATAGGTCCATTTCCTCTAGAGGCAGATCCTAGTTTATACATTTGTATCCAATAGAAAGATTCTTTTTCTGCATCATTAATGGTTAAAAAACTCAATGGATAATAGTCATGCCACCATTTTTTATGTGATGAAATAAAGCTATTTTCTTTAATAAGCTTCTCTCCTACTTCTAAATTTTCAGTAACGATCTCTAGCGAATTTCGTTCTGGATAACTATGATGAACGCTCGTTATTAATTGTTGTTTTCCAGAAGAATTCCCTGTAATTTTATAACCTGTAGTGGTTTCTCCTCTATGATTAAATAAAGGTTGATAACAAAAAGAGTAGCCGTTTTTCTCGCTAAATGTTGGTTTTGGAGCCATCTCTAAAGTTACTGCTCTCATTTTATCCCAAGTGCCACCTTTTGGACCTCCGCCACTTTTTAAGACTTCATAAACAGGAGGAATAGGTTCTTCTGCGTGCCATGTTATTTCTACGTTTTCATCAGTTGTATCTGTTTCAAAATAGATATTATCATTTGTACTATGCGTAAAACCTTTAATTGAATAAGTTCCTTTAGAGGTTTTAATAGTACCTGTTAATTCTGCATTCCACAAATCTAAACGCATGTCAACTCCTGTAATTTTTCCTTTAGATGTTAATTGAAAATGACCAAGAGGCAATCTGCTTCTTTTGATCCAAAGCATTTCATCAGCCTTTGTTTTTGCCTCTCTATGATCGTAATAATCATGACGTCCAATATGAAGAGATATTACATTTTTTTCTGATTCTTGTGCTTGATAAAATAAAAAACCAATATTTCCATTACCTGAATAAGGAGCGGTTTGCCATTTGTCTGGTACAATATCCCAAAGCATGTCATGCTTAGATAAAAATGATTCGAAATCAACTTTAAAATCAACTTGTTTTTCTTGAGAAGAAAACGGAATTGAAAATAAAATAAAAATACAAAGAAATAAAACTTTTAACTTCATAGGAAACATTGTAAATTAAGGTTTTTAATCAGTCTTAAATTTATTAGCTTGATTAAATGTAGTACAAATATATCCTATACACTAAAGAAACCTTTACTCTAATCATTCAAATACTTTTCTTTAATGCAACATTTCGCTAACATTTAGTTGATAAACCTAAAAGTTAAACAACTTACTATAAAGCAATAAGCATATATGATAAGAATTCTTATCATCAAGTATGGATATTTATCTCTATTCAAAAAGAGCAACAAAAAGAAGGATTAGAGTAAGCCTGTATTAATGATAAATAATAATTTTACCTAAATAATATAATCTTATTAAAAATGTACAAATCTATAATTGCAGTTGTTTTTTTAATTTTGAGTCAAAATATACTAACACAAAAAAAGGCTGACACAAGTCGTCCTAATATCATTTTTATTTATGCCGATGATATGGGAATAGGTGATGTTTCTCATACAACAGGGAAAGCTGCAACACCAAACATAGATCGTTTGGCAGCAGAAGGCATTCGTTTTACAGATGCACATACGTCATCTTCTGTTTGTACACCATCTCGTTATTCACTTTTAACAGGACGTTACAATTGGCGAACAACTTTATCTAAAGGGGTTATCCATAAACCGACTGCGAAACCATTGCTTAAAAAAGGAGAAACAACGGTTGCTAATTTGTTAAAACAAGCAGATTATCATACAGCTATGGTTGGTAAATGGCACTTAGGTATTGGTTGGGAATTGTTACCTAATTATAAAAAAGAGAAATGGCAAATTGGTGGCGGATGGGATATCGATTATACAAAACCAGCCATAACGCCAACAAGTAATGGTTTTGATTACTTCTATGGAATTGCAGCTTCTTTAGATATGCCTCCGTATGTATATATTGAAAATGAAAAGGTGACAGAACTTCCTTCGGTTATGAATGATCCAAAGATACGTTCTAGAAAAGGGCCTTCTGCTCCAAGTTTTAAATCAGGTGAATGTTTACAAGTTTTTGCAGAAAAATCTGTTGATTATATAAACGAGAGAGCTGGAGAAAATGAACCTTTCTTTTTATACTTGCCATTAACGTCTCCTCATACTCCTATTGTTCCTAGTGAAAAATGGAGAGGAAAATCGGAATTAGGACCTTATGGAGATTTTTTAATGGAAACAGATTGGGTTGTAGGAGAAGTTTTAAAAGCACTTGACAAACATCATTTAACCGAAAACACCATTGTTTTATTTTCTACGGATAATGGATGTTCTCCTGCTGCAAAAATTCCTGCTTTAAAAAAGAAAGGACACTCACCTAGCGGAAATTTAAGAGGAAATAAAGCAGATATTTATGAAGGAGGACACCGCGTTCCTTTTATCATTCGTTGGCCAGAAGTTATAGAAGCAGGAACGCAAACAGATAGATTAACATGTATGACTGACTTTATTGCTACTTGTTCTGATATTACAGGGATAGAATTAGATGAAACATCAGGTGTAGACGCCATTTCCTTTTTATCAACATTAAAAAAGCCAACTATAACAAATAGAGAAGACATTATTAGTCATAGTATTAATGGTTCTTTTTCTATCAGAAAAGGAAATTGGAAATTAGCGCTTTGTCCTGGATCTGGTGGTTGGAGTGCGCCAAGAGCTGGTAAAACCCCAGAAGGATCTCCTAGTTTACAATTATTTGATTTGTCTAATGATATTGCAGAGACTACCAATCTATATGATAAATACCCTGAAAAAGTAGAAGAATTAACAAAATTACTTCAATCTTATGTAGATAAAGGAAGAAGTACTCCTGGAAAACTTCAACAAAATGATAGAGAAGTAAATATATATGCAGAAGATGTAGCAAAATAAATTACTGCTTAAAATAAGAATGAAAAATTAATATATAAACTAATGAAAAAAATAATTACCTTATTATTAGTACTGTGCATTGTACCATTATATGCACTAGATATTCATGTAGCAACCAATGGATCGGATGCCAATGATGGAACAGCGTCTAAACCTTTGTTAACTATAAAAGCGGCACAAGCTAAATTAAGAGCTAGTGGACTTTTAGGAAAAGAAGCATGTAACATTGTTATACATGAGGGAGTTTATAGATTAATAACGCCTTTACAAATTACCACTGCAGATAGTGGTAGTGAACAATTTCCTGTTGTTTATTCGGCAGCTAAAAATGAAAACGTAGTTATTACAGGAGCACAATTAATTACTTCTAAATGGGAAGAATTTAAAGATGGTATTTATCGTACCCATGTGGGAGATTTAAATGCAATTGATCAACTTTTTGTAGATCAGAAAAGACAACACATGGCAAGATATCCTAATTTTAATGCTGGTTTTATACCTACAGATGGAGATCCTTCTGTACGTGGAAAAAAAGCAGGAACAGTTCCTTTTTCAGGAGCAGCTCCAGATGCTTGGGATGCTAAAAAAGCAGCTGAATGGAAAGATCCTACCGGAGCAATTCTAAACGGTATGCACAGAGGTTTATGGGGAAGTCAGCATTATTTTGTAACTGGTAAAAACAATAAAGGCGAATTGGTTTACGAAGGGGGTTGGCAAAACAACCGATCTGCTCCACCTCACAAAGGGTATCGAATGATAGAAAACGTTTTTGAAGAATTAGATGTTCCAGGAGAATGGTATCATAATACTAAGGACGGTTGGTTGTATTATATGCCAGAAGCCAATACAAACCTTAACAATACAAAAATTGAAGCTGTCCTTCAAATTAAACACCTTATTGAAGTTTACGGAGATCATAAACTACCTGTTGCAGAAATGGTAATTCGCAAAAGTGGTAATGCACAAAAAGAGACCATTGTTAAAAATTACGAAACTACTAATCCGGTAAAACATATTCAGATTTCTGGTATTCATTTTACAGGTACTAAAAGAACTTTAAGAGAAACCATTGAGCCTTTACTAAGAAGTGATTGGTGTGTATACCGTGGTGGAGCCATTCACATGAGAGGAACAGAAAATATTGTCATCGATCATTGTTCTTTTAAAGAATTGGGAGGAAATGCAGTATTTGTGGATAGTTATAGTCGTAATGTTCAAATAAAAGAAAATATTTTTCAAAATAATGGTTCTACGGATGTGAACTTTGTTGGTTCCTTTGCTGCAGTTCGTGATCCTTCATTTAGTTTTCAACATCTTCCACCACCATTAGATGAAATAGATACTACTATTGGTCCAAAAGCTGAAGATTATCCAGCAGATTGTATTGTTGAAAATAATTTAATGATGCTTTGTGGTCGTTTTGAAAAACAAGCCTCCGGAATTAATATTTCTATGTCATCAAGAATTACACTTCGTCATAATACCATTAGTCACACACCAAGAGCTGCCATTAATATTTGTGATGGAACTTGGGGAGGTCATATCATAGAATGGAACGATTGTTTTGAAACGGTTTTAGAGACTCACGATCATGGCGCTTTTAATTCTTGGGGAAGAGATCGTTATTGGTTTAGAGCTGGACCTTCTGGACCTGACTTTAGAGATGAGAATGGAAAAGCAATGATTAGTTATTATATAGAAAAGTATCCAAATGCTCCTTTGTGGGATGCTTATCAGACCACTATTATTCGTAACAATAGAATGCAATGTGATCATGGTTGGGATATTGATTTGGATGATGGATCTACCAATTATGAGATCTACAATAATATAAGTCTATCTGGAGGTATTAAAACACGTGAAGGATATCATCGTACGGTTACAAATAATGTAATTTTAGGCAGAGGATACACCTGTAATGTACCCTACCCAAAACCAACAAATGATATTTTTGAAAGAAATATTCTATGGGGCGGAACAGTGTACAAATCTAGTAACCCAACGCTTTGGGGAGGAACTAGAAATTTCAATTTCGTTCACAATCCTGATTCTAAAAATGTTGTACCTGCTTATGGTGCACAAGAACAAACACAGGACGATGCTGAAAGTTTGTATGGTAATGTTCTTTTTGCAGGAAAACCTCAACATGGCGACTTTACCGTCTCAAATAAATCAGCAGCATTAAGTCTTGGATTTAAAAACTTTCCGATGTCTGGTTTTGGTGTTACTTCTGATAAATTGAAAAATTTGGCAATGAAACCTAAAATTCTTGCACCTAAAGAAATAGCCTCTAATGTATTTGTGAAGTCAAAGTTGAAAGGGTTCATGGGAGCTAAATTTAAAACACTAGAAACGGAAGCAGAACTTTCTGCAACAGGAATGTTTGACACTTATGGAGTGTTACTGGTTTCTGTTCCTAAGAATAGTAAATTGGCTAAAATGGGATTTAAAGTGGATGATGTTGTGATAGAATTAAATTCAGAAAAAATAGCGGATGAGAAATCTTTTGTAAGAACGATGAGCCGTCTAAATGCTAAAGAACATAATGTTAAAGTATGGAGACATCAAAAACCAGTTGCTTTTTCTTTTACAAAATAAATAATACCGTAAAATTCTTTTAATCTAAAAAATAATATAATAAAAATGAAAAACAGAACACAAATAAACAAAGCTTTTTTACTGCTTACATTTGCTTTATTTACTGTAAACGGAGCGCTACAAGCACAAAATACTTGGACCCTTGAGTCTCAAGAAGACTGGCAAGCGAATATAGCTACAAAAACAAATTTAGAAATCAGCAAAGGAAAAGTAATTCCTACTGAAAAGGAAGCCGTTTTCAAAAGCTCCATGAAAAAGTTTGCAAAAAAACGAGCTGCAAAATCCATTACCTTTTCTCAATCACCAGAATGGTTAAATTGGGAACAAATCCCTACTGCAGCACCAGCAAATTTAGGTGATGCCCCTGTGGCATTGCAGTTAGGAGATGGAAATTACTGGATGTTTGGTAAATATGATACTAGAAAGAATAATAAACGACCGAATGATTTTAAAAGTAAGGATACCATCTTAAAAGGGTATGATGTGGTGTTAAAAACAACACATCTTAAAAATCAATTTGATGCTCCATCAGGATTAAAAAAACCGTTAAAGGGATATCATGCTTGGCATAGTATCGATATGAAAAACTGGGTGCATTATGGACCTATATCAGACATGTCTTCTCGTTGGGTAACTTCTGCAGAATATATTGATGGAAAATTTTATTTCTATTACGATTTCCCAAACGATCAAGATCCGCATTTACTTATTGATGAAAACTTAACTGATGGTATTGTTGGTAAAAAAATGGGCATGGCTTTTAAGGATCCTTCAGATGGTTCAGATTGTGCAGTTATTAGAGATTTAGAAGGTAATTTTCATATTATAGCTGAAGATTGGTCGCCTATTGATGCTTCTACGCATGCTTGGGATTCGCCCTTAGCAACTCATGCTGTTAGTAAAGATGGTTTTAATGATTTTAAAATTTTAAATCCTCCTGTAGATGAACGTACCAAACCAACTGGTAAATTTGCTGAATATGCACATCCGCATTGGTTTAAGGAAGACCCTGATAACTATCCTGGAAAAGCGTCACCTGTTGATATTCCGAGACAAAGAATTAAAAAAGGAGACGTCGTTTCTTTTGGTAAATACGAAATCCATGAGCCAGAACAAAATTCTTTTGGAGATTGGGCTTCTATTTCTATTGGTGGTCAATATTATTTATTCGCAGATTATGATCCAGCAGGTAAGACAGGTGGTAAACATATGAGTGTTGCTTGGTTTACGTCTGATAACATCAATAAAAAATTTGAGTTTTGTGGAAACATTGGTCAAGGACATCCAGATCCAGATATCATGTTTGCAGAAGGTAAATATTACTTGCTTACGCAAACAAGAAATGATTATGTAAGTACTGGTCCTTGGGTGGAGACTGTAGAAGTAAGAATGGGTGTAGATACCACTAATGACGGACTCGTTAATGAGTGGAGTGATTGGCAAGTTGTGAAAGAACAATATGATTATATCAAAGGTTTCTCTAAGCAAATTGAAAAAACTCCTGCGCAAATGAATTTTTCAGACTTACCTAAAGGATATGGATTTCAATTTGAGGTTAAAATGACGGATACAACGGAAAATGAATCAAAACCAATTTTAGATAAGGTAGTTGTTTCATTTGAGAAATAAGATTTAAAAATCACCACTCGTATTTAAAACGAAAATTAAATTTTATAAGATGATAATAAACAGAAATTTATTAACAATTCTTCTGGTTCTGTTCATGCTTAGTAATTCTTTTGCGAAGGATATTTATGTATCTCCCAAAGGAAATGATGCGAATTCAGGCACAAAAAACAGTCCTTATTTAAGCTTTAAAAGAGCTTTTCAAGAAGTAAAAAAATATGCAGGTAAAGAAACTGTAACCGTATGGTTTTCTGCAGGGGAATATTATATTGATGAAACGCTTACCTTGGATAGCGAATTTTCAGGAACAACAAAAAAACCAGTTGTATTTTCTGCAATTCCAGGAGAAAAGGTTGTTATAAAAGGCTCTCGTCAATTAGCATCTTTAAAATGGAAAAAACACAAAGGAGGGATTTATAAAACTCAAGTTCCAAGTGGATTGTCTATGGATCAATTATTTGTTGATGATGTTCGCCAGGTAAGAGCACGTTTTCCTAATTATGATTACGAAAACCCACTTCGTGACGGAAAAGGATACCTTCAAGTCACAGGTGGTACAGACAAACGATATGATAAATGGTTTTCATACGATCCTGAAACTTTTTCGGATAAAACATGGAGCAATACTGAAACAGGAATTGTGCATAGTTTCCAAAGTCATAACTGGGGAAATATGCAGTACAGACTTAAATCAATCAATAAAGAAGAAAGTAGAATATACCTTAACGAAGGTGGTTGGCAACTACAGAGAACACATGGTATTGGAGGTAAAAAAAATCATGCGTCTTACTATTTCGTAGAAAATATTTTTGAAGAACTAGATGTTCCTGGTGAATGGTTTTTAGACAACAAAACTAGTACGCTTTACTATTATCCGATGCAAGACGTAAAATTAAGTGACGTTAAAATTGAAGTACCCGTTATAGCAGATATTATTCAATTAAAAGGAACTAAAGAAGCACCTGTAAAAAACATTCAGTTTAAAGGATTCCATTTTACACAAACCAATTATACGTTTATGGAGGCTTATGAGCCTGTTGCTCGTGGAGATTGGGCTGTTCACAGAGGTGGAACCATTTTTATGGAAGGTACAGAAAACCTGTTAATTGAAGACTGTAATTTTGAGTATGTAGGAGGAAATGGTGTATTTATGAGTGCTTACAATCGTAACAATAAAGTAAGCGGTTGTCGATTTGTACACACCGGAGAAAGTGCCGTATGTTTTGTTGGTTCTCCTAAAGCAGTTCGTTTTTATCAAACGTGGGATGACAGATTACTTCATGGGAAAAACTGGAATGCGATGCGTGAAAACATGGATTTAGAAGCAGGACCTAAAACACCTGATTACCCAAAAGAATGTGTTGTTGAAAACAGTATTATGCACGATTTTGGTGATGTTGGTAAACAAGTGGCGGGTGTTTACATTTCTATGAGTCATAAAATAACAGCTTCACATAATACCATTTATAACTGTCCGCGTGCAGGAATATGTATCAACGATGGTACTTGGGGAGGACACCTTATTGAATTTAATGATATTTGGGAAACCGTTAGAGAAACAGGAGAACATGGACCTTTTAATTCTTGGGGACGAGAAAGACAATGGAAAGGTGGTAGAGGAACGAATGAGCATTTTATAAAGGAATTGACAAGATTGGATGCTATTGACAACACAATTTTACGAAATAACAAAATAGCCAATTATAGAAAATCTATTAGTGCAGGAAACTGGACGATTGATTTAGATGATGGTTCTAGTTATTACGAAATCTATAACAACTTAAACTTAGGGTCTACCATTAAATTAAGAGATGGTATGGGACGTAAAGTGTATAATAATATTACCGTAAGTGCAGTTCCTTCAGGATGGCATGTATGGCCTGAACATTCAGAAGATGAAATTTATAAAAACATTTTTGTGATTGCTGGTACATTGCCTGGTAAAAATACACCTACTAAAAACTTTATTCGTGGAGTAGGATTGTCTAAAAAAGTTAAATGGAGTGAAAACTATGACAACAACACGTATTGGAACGTTAATTATCCTGATAATTTTGAGATGTCCCCAAATCAGAACATGGAAGCTTGGAATAAAGAAGGATATGATTTAAACGCTGTTTCAGCAAATCCAAATTTTGTAGATCCAATCAACGGAAATTATCAAGTTGAAGAAAATTCTCCTGCATTAAAAACAGGATTTAAAAACTTCCCAATGGATCAGTTCGGTCATACAATGACACGTATATTACCATTTGGAGGTGATTTTGAAAACGAAACTATTGTAAGCTTAAGGGCCGATATTAGAGCAGGAAAAAAATCTAATGTTTATTATACTACAGATGGATCAGAACCGACAATGAGTTCGTTAAAATATTCAAAGCCATTTAAAATTAACCAATCAACATTGTTGAGCGCTAGAACCTTTGATTCAAATGGAATTCCAGTTGGTTTTACAAACGAAGTTGAATTTACAAAAGTTGAAAAAGTTACCTACCCAAGTTGGTTAGCCACTTTACTAGCTGGTAAATATGCAGAAGAAACTGTTGTTGAAGGAAAGACTACCAAAATTAAAAAAGCACTTCAAAAAGAAGTGAATGGAGCTTTGTTAATTAACATTGCAGATGATCCAGATTTAATAGATGCAACAGGTGGATATAATTTTGGTTGTTATATTGAGTCATTAGATAATAAAAAAGCGAAAATGTGGTTGGATGCCGGATTGAACAAAGATTGGGTGATTCAAAAATTAAACAAACATAAAATTTCAAATATTGCACATTTACAAAAGTTCCTAAAAGAATATTCAGGACAAACCGTAAAGATTACTGCCGTAAGAGATTATGGTTCTAAAGTGTTTGAGGTAACCATTCCTTAAGTTTATTTGGAGTAAATTCTATTTCATGAATAAAAACTAAACCTCAATTAGATAATTCTAATTGAGGTTTAATTTTTTACAATATACTTATTTATATCAAAGGAAAGAAAACTCTTCCTGAAACAATTATCTTTTAAGAAATCTAATTACTTCAAAATTATTATTTACATATGCCTTGATTATGTAGAATCCAGGATTTAAGCTTGAAACGTCAAAACTTTCTTTATTTCCTGAAAATTGTAATATTTTTTCACCTGTAATTGCATAGATTGTAAGAGAATTGAATTCTTTAGATAATTTAAAAACATCTTTTACTGGATTCGGAAATACTTTAAGAGAGATATCATCACTCAAATTAGACGCTATAGATAGGCTTTGATCTTCTCCAACAAGAAATGCCCCTTCCGGACGTTCATAAACAGTTGCATCTGCATTAATAGCAAATTGTTGATCCATAAATGTTAATATTTCTACTTCATCTTCTGATGTAGTACCATCTGTAGCTGTTGTGTTTGAAAAAGTAACGGATCCTCCTGCATCTGTAATTCTTTTCGCAAAACGATACGCTTGTTCATTATCAAACATTAAATCTGATCTTTCGCTAGACCAAGTGGCTCTTAGCGGTAAAAAGAAATGTTTTAATGTTTGTTTTGTTCCTTCATATATAGATATTGATGATTCTTCAATATCTGATATTGTAAACTCTTCATAAGCCCAAGAATTAGGAGGAGCTCCTTGTCCTAAAGGTGTAATATGTCCTGCTGTAAAATCTGACCAAGAGTTCGTTGCTGTCATCTTTATAATAGTATAATCTCTATTAGGATCATCACCAGTTCCATCAACACCTACCGATTCATCAATTCCATCAGTATCTACCAATATTAAATCTCCGTTTTCATCAACAAAAGAATCTTTATCAATGTTCGTTGTGATAATAGCATTAGGAGCTGCATTACGAATCATTGCTACAAATTCAGCTCTTTGTTCTGTAGTACTAGCAACATCAGCATTTCCAAGACTATTATTTATATTATAACTTCCAAATGAATCAAACCAATATCCATCAACTCCTATTTCTGTAAAACGTTTTATATAACCTTCACAATAGTTCATCCATGCTGCATGACCATCACCAGCAAAATATGTATCTACATAATTATTCCAAGCTACTGCTCCTGCAGCTGTAGCTCTATTTGCTGGACTTTGCGTATTTACATATAAAATAACTTTTTTACCTGAATTTTTGAAGATGTCAATAACATCGATAATAATTTGTTCATTAGCTAAACTCGGTACAAATTCTTCATCTACAATAGAATTTTCGGCTCCCATTACCTCATCTACATTAGGATTTGTTCTTAAAGTCCATAATTGTGAATTAGCATTATTGGTAGCATTGGTTATTACATGCCCCATTGTAGGATAACTGTCTGCAATTTCTTGCGCTCCTGCAATATAATTATAACCTTTATTATCAACATAGTCATCTAAATCTTCACCAGCCCTTACGTAAAAACGACCTCCCCAAGAACCTTTAAGCACATCTTTTAAAGGTACTTGGGGTATGGATCCGTGAATTTGATCTATAAAATAATTTATTGCAGATGTTGATTCTTGTCCGTTTCCAAAACCAATGTCTAATTGATTATACCCTCCGCTTCCTAAACCTTCTGTTGTGAAATCAGCTTTATCAAAAACAAAAGAAAACTTTTCCCATGCTTTACCTACTGTAAATGTTTTTGTTATCTGTTTAAAATCTCCAGTAGTGGTATTTCGTAAATAGATACGTAAACGATTTGGTTCAGACGATAAATCTGAAGTGGCAACATCTATGTAAGCTTTTAAAGTTACTGTATATTTTGAAGCAGTTGTTAGCGGGGTAAACAACTGAAAATAGGTAAATCCTCTATTTACATCTGCATCTCTAACAAACTTAGAACTTTTTGTATTTGTATTTACTCCACTAACATCTGGATTTGTTTCAGCTGTAGTAAAAGTACCATCTACTGTTCTTGAAAATGTTATATTTTCCGTACCTGTTTCGTTTTCATACCAAAGATGTTGCGCAAGAGTTCTATTTCCTAATAAAAGAAAAAATAGTAACAATAATAAAATCTTTAGTTTTGACATTTAATTTTATAGATAAAATTATTTTTTAGACTTCTTCTTTTTATTTTTTGCTTTCTTACTTCTACTAACAGTTCTTTTTTTCCATAAAATTATATTATCAATATCATTTTGAGAAAACTCCCCTGTTGTACTTCTTCCATTTTTAATATCATTTTCTAAAAGCTGTAATAGCTTTTCAGCAATTTCTGGACGCTCTAAATATAAGTTAGTTGTTTCGGCTGCATCGTTTTCCATATCATATAATTGTGCTATTGGCATATTATCTAATGTAGTATCATCTTCTTGTGGTGAACTCCAACCTCCTGAACCTCTAGACAATAACAATTTCCATTTTCCTTGTCTATACCCAAAATGTCCAGAAATTGAATGATGGATTACACCAGCTCTCGTGCTATTGATAGCTTCTCCATTTAGTGCTGGTAAAAAACTTACACTATCTTCACCACTTTTGCTGGGTACAGCAACATTTATGATATCTGAAAAAGTAGCAAATATATCTGTTAAACAGATTAAATCATTATTTACAGAACCCGCTTCTACTTTTCCTGGCCATCTTACAATAAAAGGCACACGATGTCCACCATCCCATAAATCTGATTTTGAACCACGATACCCCGCACTTACAATATGTCCTTGTTTAGCAAGTCCTTTTATATTTGCTGCTTTAGAAGCACCATTATCACTACTAAAAATTACCAATGTATTTTCAGAAAAACCATTATCTTTTAATGCTTTTGTAATTGCACCTACTGTTGCATCTGTTTGCATTACAAAATCTGCATAAGCTCCAAGCCCACTTTTACCTTGCCATTCTTTAGAAGGTAATATTGGTGTATGTGGCGACCCTAAAGGCACATATAGAAAAAATGGTTTTCCATCTTTATTTTTTGCTTGATTATTAATGTATTCTACAGATTTTGTTGTTAAACGAGGCAACATATTAATTTCATCTTCATGAAGAATTACTTTGTCGTTTTCTAGAACTGCTTTCATACTACCTGCATGATGAAAACCATGGTAATAATCAAATCCTCTATTGATAGGTCCATCTGGAATTGTAGCTCCTACAGGTGGTAAATTTCTACCTTTTTTTCTAATTACTTCTTTCGAAATAGGATCAATGTATTGAAAATTCATGTGCCATTTACCAATAATAGCCGTATGATAACCTTCAGTTCCTAAAAAGTTACCAACGGTAGGGCGATCTTCTTTAATTAAGTTTGGAGCAAAACCAGACACTACTCCGCTTTGTAATTTTGTTCGCCAACTATAACGCCCTGTCATAATTCCATAACGTGTAGGTGTACAAACGGATGCACCAGAATGCGCATCTGTAAATGTCATCCCTTCTTGGTTTAACTTATCTATATGAGGGGTTTTAATTTTACTTGTTTCTGGAGCTAAACTTTGTACATCTCCATAGCCTAAATCATCACATAGTATAAATACGATGTTTGGTTTAATTGATTTGTTTTGTGCAATTGCTGATTTATTTTGTGCACATGAGGACAAAACGGATACCAACATTACTAAAAAAACTAATTTTACATTAAAAAAACTAAATTTATTCATGATTATTTTACTTTATGTTATACTTTTTAAATAGTTATACTTTTAAACAGACTAAACTACTAACGTTAATAGTATTTTAAGAATGCATACACAATCGTGTCATTTATCATAATTTTTACAAGTCTATAAACAAATTTAAAGCTAAACTAAAAACAATAGTTTCTCTATTCAATCGTTTATTTGCTTTAATTAATTATAAATGAGAAACAAAATAATCAATAGTACTTTGTTCAATATTTCCTCTATTAGGATTAATATCCGCACCAACTTTTCGCCAATTATGTCCTGCATTTTTTACAATTAATGTGGTTACAGGTGCGCCAAACTCATTCGCTTTTTCTGCCATATAATAAGCGTGTTTTACTGGAATGGTAGTGTCTTTGTCTCCTTGAATCATTAATAACGGAGCACTGTTTTTATGTAAATAATTAATCGGACTCATTTCCTTATAGAGCAATAATTTATCTTTCGGTTTGGTATCTGGTTTTGTTATTCTTGCACCAAATCTATCTTTAAAATTTGGGCTATCATCATGATTGAATAAACTAATATCTTCAAAATCGCAAGGGCCATACCAAGAAACGCCTGCAATCATTTTATAGGTGTATTTTTCTAATGATTTTTCTCCTTTTAAACTTTCAGGAGGACTTAGTAATAACATTTGTGCTATTTGACCACCTGCAGAATCTCCAAATGAGAAAAAACGATTGGCATCAATTCCTAATTCTTTGTTATGTTTAGACAAATAACGCATAGCATCTTTACTGTCTATCACGCAATCTCTCATGGTAGTGTTTCCTCCATTTTTCCAAAGTCTATAACTTACAGAAACCACACAAAATCCTTTTTCTAAAAGTGCTGTATGTACAGTTTTAAAAGAAGCATTCGCTGCTCCGTGTCTGCTACCTGCTGCCCATCCACCTCCATGTGTGTATATCACTACGGGTAATTTCTCTCCTTCTTTTAACGTTTTAGGATAATAAATATCTAAATATAAATCCTCTTCTTTGGTAACTTTGTACAGAACATTTAACTTTCTTTTTCCCTCTGTCTTCAAATACGGAACTTGCTTTTTAGTCGAAAATTCTTCAAAGCTAATTAGGGCATCTCCGTTACTGTCTAATAATTTATTTAAATGTTTCCAGATGCGTTTGTTATCCTCCTCCGTAAATTCACCGTCTTTGTTTTCATCTAACCTTTCCCAAGTTTTCTTAATATAAACTTCACGATACGCTCCGTTAGATTGATCATCTGATTGCGCAATTCCTTTTAAAAAAGGAAATGTGATACATAGAATTACTAATGAAAAATTAAATTTTCTAGATTGTGTCATAATTCTGCTGTATTCCTATTTATTACTATACCCTTGTTTTTTATACTTTTCTAAAAGACTACTTAATTCTGCAACCACTTCTGGATTTTCTTTATACAAATTGTTTTTTTCTTCTGGATCATTAATTATATCATATAAAGTTCCTGTAGCTTCATTGGGTTTTGCTTCTACATTTTTTGGTTTTGTAAAACCACCTGAACCTAATTCTGGAGTGTATTTCCACTTTCCTTTTCTAATAGAAAACATGCCGTACATAGAATGATGTACTACCGCTTCTCTAATTGGTGTTTTTATATTAGAAGTATAAGCAGGCCACATGTTATAACTATCATCAGCTCCTTTTTCTACTTTTGGTAGATTTAAAATACCAGATAAAGTAGCAAATAAATCTGTTGTACACATTAATTGATTCGATTCTAATCCTGCAGGAATTACACCTGGCCATTTTGCAATATAAGGCACTCTATGTCCACCTTCGTAAATATCTGCTTTTTGCCCTTTGTATATGTAATTTGCGCGGTGTGCAAATTTTTGTTTATCTCTTTCTGTCCAATTAGATCCGTTATCAGAAGTAACAATAATTAATGTGTTTTCTAATTGACCAGATTTTTCTAACGCAGTAACAACTGCACCTACAGCATCATCTACCATAGTAACATAATCGCCATAATCGCCTGCTTTAGATTTACCAACAGCATCACCTACCGGCAACCAAGGAGTATGAGGTGCTGTTAACGCAAAATAAAGAAAGAAAGGTGAATCTGTTTTTTTTTGATCATCAATAAAAGAAACCGATTTTTTTGTAAAATTATCTAATACTTGATCAAAAACAAAACTAGGTGCTTTTTCTCCTGGTCTCCAACTAAGACCTCTACCTTTTCTTTTCTCTGTTGTATATTCTGTAGGTAATTCTACAGCTTTTCCATTTTCGATATAAAGATAAGGGGGAATGTCTAAAGAAGCAGGAATAATGTATGAATAATCAAACCCTAAATAACTTGGGTCTTTTATTCTTTTCGAAAAATCTACATTACTCAATCCATCTTTAGCTTTTATAGATCTGTCTCCATCTTTCGGTTGCATATCTAAACCGATATGCCATTTTCCAACACAAGCGGTTGTATAACCATTGCTTTTAAGATAAGAGGCAACTGTTGGTCTGCTTTCTTCAATTAAAGCTGGTTTATAACCATTTAAAACCCCTTTTTTCAAGGAGCTTCTCCAAGCATAACGTCCTGTAATGATACCATATCTAGTTGGTGTACAGACAGAAGAGTTTGTATGCGCATCTGTAAAATGAACGCCCTCTTTTAATATTTTATCCATATGAGGTGTTTGAATTCCTGACTCTGAATTTAAAGAGGAAAGGTCTCCATACCCCATATCATCTGCTAAAATATAAACAATATTAGGAGCGGTGTTTTTAACAATAGTATCTTGTTTTTTGATTGTAGCATGAGACTTACAAGAGATTGCTAAAACTAATATGAAAAGAAATTTGAATATTTTCATTTGTGTCTTTTATTTTAATTTTTATATGTGATTTTATTTTTTAAATGCAAAATTTGCTTGAGGCCATTCACCTGTAATAGCATCGTTATTTTGAGCTTTCCCAGGCGTACTTCTTCCGTTTATAATTTGTTGGCTTAATAGTTCTTTTAATTCTTTTACCTTTTCTGGGAACTGATCTGCAACGTTATTTCGCTCTTTGATATCCTTTTTTAAATTGTATAGAATCTCATCTGCTGAAATATCTTTATGTTTTTTAGTTTCACCTGAAGCCGAAATTCCAGAATTTGGCGATACAATTAATTTCCAATCCCCTTTTCTGATGGCAAAAACTCCATATTTATCATGATGAATCGTTGCGTCTCTTAAAAAGGTTCCTTTATTTGTTAATAATGGTAACATACTGTAGCTATCTTCGGCTTCATTATCTTTAAAATCATAGTTAATAATGTCTGCACAAGTTGCCATAAAATCTGTAGTACATAAGGTTACATCAGAAACCGAATTTGGTTTAATTTTTCCAGGCCATTTTACTAAAAACGGCACTCTATGTCCACCTTCTAAAAAGCTTCCTTTGTAACCGCTGTAAATATAACTAGGACTGTGTTTGTGCTGTTTTAAAGTTTTTAAATCATTGGTAGTAGCATACCCATTATCACTTGTAAAAATGACTATTGTATTTTCGTCTATTCCTTGTTCTTTTAATGTTTTAAAAATAGTGCCCATTAAATCATCAATCATAATTACAAAATCTGCATAAGGACTGCCAATTTCACTTTGTCCTTTCCATGGAACAATTGGTAACACAGGATTATGTGGAGAAGGCAATGGAATATACATAAAAAAAGGTTTTTCTTTATTGGCATTCTCTTTAATAAATGAAATCGATTTTTTTACAACATTTGGAAGTACTTCTTCATGTTTAAAATCATCAGCAACATCTCCTTTTATCCAACTGCTAAAAGGATATTTTTTTCTGCTTCTCTCTGTTATTTTTGTAGGAATCATAGTTGCCTTATTGTTTTCTATATACACAAAAGGAGGCATATTTAAAGAGGCTGAAATCATATAAGAATAATCAAATCCCATATCATTAGGTCCAAATTTTAAAGGTTTACTATAATCAATATTTTTGAAATTTAAACGCTCAGATTTGTCTGAAAAATGATCAAACTCTGGACTGTCATTTTTCATTGTCCAGTTTAAACCTAAATGCCATTTTCCTATACTTGCTGTTTTATAGCCATTATCTTTTAGTAATTGTGCAACTGTTAATCTGTTTTTCTGAATTAAACTCGGTGAATTCCCCCAAGTAACAAATTCTTTTAAAGGTGTTCGCCAATTGTATCGTCCTGTTAAAATACCATATCTGGTTGGTGTACACACAGCAGAAGAGGTATGTGCATCTGTAAATTGCATACCTTCTTTACCCATTTTATCTAAATTGGGCGTTTGTATTTTACTTTTTTCATTATAAAGACTAACATCACCAATACCTAAATCATCAGCTAAAATGTAGATAATGTTTGGTTTTTTTTGATCTTCCTTTTTTGATGTCTGGCTACTAGCACAATTTGTAGTAATTAGTAATACTGTTAAAAGTAGAAATCGTATTTGAAAAATTTGAGTCAATATACTTTTCATGATGTAATTTAGTTTAATTATTTTTTAAAGTAACTTCTATAACATAACCAAGCGCATTTTTTGGTAATCCGATTACAGTAGTTTTTAATCCGTTTTTATTTTGATCCCATTTAAGGGTTTTATCGCTTCCTAATAACTTTACTTGTTCAATATCTCCTTCACCTTTTCTCAGTGATCTTATAAGGACATCTCCCTCTGTATTTGTTAAAGAAATAGCATATACTTTATTTTCTTTTGTTGTAAACCAAAAATCTTTGGAAGTGAATTTTCTTTCAAAACCTTTAGCAGCTCTATGACCTGTACCATCTAAAAGTGTTTCTTCTTGACCTTCATTGGGTGTTTTCCAACGAGATGTTCCATAAACAGCATCAGCATTTTGATGAATCCATTTACCCATTTCACGCAAATTTTGGGCGCTTGTTTCTGGTACATTTCCTTTTCCATCAGGTCCAATATTTAATAAGTAATTTCCTCCTTTTGATAAAATATCAACAAAGTAGTATAACAATTCTTTTGGGCTTTTCCAGTCTTTATCATAAGATTTATAACCCCAAGAATTGTTTGTTGTTCCACAAGTTTCCCAATATTTTTCTAACTTTTCTGATGCAGAAGGAATCTTATTATCTCCAGCATCTAAATAATCTCCAAACGCATAACCAACTCTTCTGTTTACTACTACATTTGGATTGATATCATAAACCAATTTATAAAACTGAAATGCTTGTTCTTCGGTGATAAAACCAGTTCCATCAAACCAAATTAAACGCAATTCGGGCAATACATTTAAAAGTTCTTTTACTTGAGGATATGCTTTGTTTTGTAGGTATTCTTTATGTGTGTTTTTACTTGGATCCCATAAGTTTTTACCTGTTGGATGTGTATATATTCCTAAAGAATCATTTACCTTTTTAACGTTGGTATAATTACCATCAGCACCATCCATCCAATCATTTCCATGAGAATAATATACTCCAAAATCGATACCTTCTTTTAAACAGGCGTCATACAGTTCTTTAACAATATCTGCTTTATATGGAGTTGCATCAACTATGTCAAATTCTGAACTTTTAGAGTCGAACAAAGCAAATCCATCGTGGTGTTTAGAGGTGATGACGATGTATTTCATGCCAACATCTTTGGCTAGTTTCGCTACATTTTGTGCAAATGATTTATCAGGATTAAACGTTTTTGCGAGCTCCTTATATTCTCCTCTTGGAATTTGAAACGCATACATTAACCATTCTGCAACTTTTGGACCTGGATAAGGAGAGTTATTAATTTTAGTTCCTTTCCATATTCCGCCAATTTCAGAATATAATCCCCAGTGAATAAACATTCCTAACTTTGCTTCTTTAAAACGTTTTAATGCTTTTTGTTTTTCATCAGAATTGTGCATTGATAACCATTCTTGATGATAGTTACCAGAACCAATTGGTTTTTTATAATGAGGAATAATTCTTACCGTTTTAAAATTTGTATCAGTTGTTATTGAAATCTTCTGTTCTCCTGTATTTTTAAATTGAATTTTGCTTTTGAATTCTGAAACGATCTCATTCGAGTTAATTACGTAGTTTTCTAAGAGTGATTCTTCAAACTCTTGTTTATCAATCTTTACTTTTGCAGAATTATTATCTTCGGATATTTCTCCACTAGAAACCATTTGAAGTACATATTCAGAAGGATGTTTTACATTAAAGTTCCAAGAATATGTGTTGCCTTCTTTTTTTGCATCAACTTTATTTAATACTATCCAATTATTAGTTTGGTCAAATACTTGATGATTTAAAGCAGTAGAGTCAACATTGGTTTTACAGGATACAGAAATCAAAAACAGCGCTATTAAAAAAGTATAACTTGTTAATTTCATTCTTAAAATATTTTTTATAGTATTCATCTTTGGTGAATTTTAATCAAATTTAGGATTCCATTCTAAAATTCCTTTTTCCTCTAATTGCTTATAATATTTTGTATGAAGTGGCTGCTTTTTTACTCTTTTTCTATTTTCGTTTATCATAAATGGAATAGAGGAAGACCACCATTTGTTATAAGGTTCTTCAAATTTAGTAATCACTTCTGGGTTTTCTGCTGCAACATTATTGCGTTCTCCAGGGTCGTTAATAACATCATACAATTCTTTATTGTTTACAAAACGCCATTGCTGACTTCTTATAGCCATTTTAGTATATTTAGCTTCTTCTACTTTCCCTGTTTTCCATCTTCCACAATGTGTAAATAACAAACGGTCTTCCCAGGTTGTTGCTGTGTTTTCTAATAATGGAATTAACGATAATCCTTTTAAAGATTGCATTGTTTCTGGCAATTTAGCGCCAGCCAATTCTGTAAAGGTTTTGTATAAATCTATATGAGCTGTAAGTTGGTTGATATCTTTTCCTTCGGATAAAACGCCTTTCCAGTAAAAGAAAAGAGGTACGTGATTTCCACCTTCATTAGGCGAATTTTTTCCACCTTTAAGATTGGCATTAAAATGTTTTACTTTTTTCCCATTTAAAGTTCCTCCTAAATGTGTTGCACCATTATCTGTTGTAAAAATTATTAACGTATTATCTAAAACATCCCATTCTTTCAGTTTTTTTATCAACCTTCCAAAATTATCATCAATGTTTTCAATCATTCCATATCTTCCAGCAGTACCTTCATCATAACCCAGTTCTAAGAAACGTTTTTTATAAGATTCTGGAGCAATTAATGGAGCATGAGGTGCATTTAATGATAAATACGTAAAATATGGTTTATTAGCATCGATTTGTTGTTTTGTCCAAGCCAATCCTGCATCAAAAAACACATCCGTACAAAAGCCTTTCGTTTTTACAATCGTTTTATTGTGAAGTAAGACATTGTCAAAATATAAGTTTTCTTTATTCGCAGGGAAATCTCCTAAACTTACTTGACCAATACCTCCAGCACCATGCATCAATACTTCATCAAAACCTCTATTTTGAGGGAGATATTCATCTCCATCTCCTAAATGCCATTTGCCAAAAAGACCTGTTTTATAACCTGCAGATTGCATCACTTGTGGAAGTGTGTAAACGTCCAAAGCCATTCTTTCACGTTCTAATATTGTATGCGTTACACCTGCTCTAAACTCATGGTTACCACTCATTAATGCTGCTCTTGTTGGCGCGCAAGTAGGGCTTACATGGTATTCTGTAAAACGTGTTGATTTTTGATAAAAAGCATCAATATTTGGCGTTTTTACAACTTGATTCCCCATACAAGAGAAATCTCCCATACCTTGATCATCTGTCATTACAAAGATGATATTTGGTTTACTGTTTTTTAGTTTTTTAATGTTTTCTTGTAAATACGCTATTTTTGATAAAAACAGGAAACACAAAAAACAAGTAGTAACGATATTTTTCATATTTCCTGTTTTTAGTATTTGGCTTTATGAAATTCTTTTTTCCATAAAAAGAATATTACTCTATGAAAGACCTATTCTATATTTTCACTTCCTTTAAGAGCTTAATTCTTTTTTTTCGTTTTCTTTTTATTTTTTTTCTTTCCTTTTTTAGGAGCCTTTATTAACTCATGAAATTTACTTTTCACCATAAATCTATTTTCATCAATAAAAATAACGCCACATTCATGTGCCTCTTTTGGAACATTAACAGTGTATTCTAATTTATCTTTACTAGACTCTAAAGGTACTTTTATGTATGTTGTGTGTAATTTTTTCTTTCCTGTAGCACTTGGTTTATCAGAAATTTTAATAAGCGCATAACTTTCAATCACATTTGATTTTCCTTTCTCTAATTGAATAGTAACTGTACGAGAATTCGCATCAAAAACATCATTCACAATAACCGGAATAGCGGCTGCATCTTCTTCGTTTTTAAATTTAGAAGGGTCTTTATATGGCAGCTTAGCATCGTAATCTTTAAGATACTTTTCTAGTTTAGCAGCTAACTTCTTAACAATTTCAGGAGATTCTGCTGCAATATCATGTTGTTCTTCTAAATCATATCGCTTTCCATCTTTATACAAACGATGCAATACATATTTGCCAGAATTAAAGTTTTTATACAATTTATAGTCTCCAGATCTTATAGCCGATTGATTTTTAACATCGTCTCCATAAGGATAGTGCCACCATAAATCTTCTCTAGGGTTTCCGTTGCTATCTTTTACATCCTTTTCGTTATTTAACAATACCTTAGAAATATCTAATCCGTCTAAATCATCACTATATTTAGAAGGTATTTCACTATTTGTCAGGTTTAAAATGGTTGGATAAAAGTCTAATTGATTGATTAAAACATCTTTTGTTTTTTCCTTTGGAATACTTGGTCCAGAAATAAGCATTGGAACTCTAATACCACCTTCTTCAGAATATTTTTTACCTTTATCTAAAGGAGCATTGTCAGACATTACTTCTGCCTTACGAGTTTCCGCTCCACCATTATCCGATGAAAAGAAGATATACGTAGTTTCGTATAATTTTTTACCAGGATTTCTAGGGTCATCTGTTTTCTTTAACAAATCTACAACACGCCCTAAACTCCAATCTAAGGTGGTAACCATAGCCCCAAAATAAGGATTGTTCTGACCTTCTTTAGTCCATTCAGCATCTACTTCTGGAAGCTCTACGCCTAATTTATCACAATAATAGTCTAGTAATGCGCGGTTTTTTGAGTGAATTGGATAATGCACCATCCAATGTGCTAAATATAAAAAGAAAGGTTGCTCTTTACTTTCGGTAATAAATTTAAGTGCATTTTCTGTAACGGCATCCGTTGGATAAGAAATTCCTTTAGGGTTTTCCTTTGTAAAAGGAAAATATTTTTCTTTACTTAAACGGTATGGATCATTAGCATCATTTGTAGCAAATACAGTCAAACGAGTGTCTGGTTTTTTAGGTCCTGTGTGTGCCCCTCTAGATTCATGCGCAAAATCAAAACCTTGATTTTTAGAGCTCTGTATATCCATTGCTCCTGCATGCCATTTTCCAACATGTCCGGTTTTATAACCATTCATTTTTAAAGCTTCAGCAATGGTAAAGTTTTCTGGCATTAAACCTTCAGGAAAATAAGGACTCATGTACTTTTCAGATCTCTGAGCCTTAGGAATTCCACCTCCACTCACATTGGTTATCCCTGTTTTAGCGGGATGCAATCCACTTAAAAGTGCAGATCTTGATGGAGCACAAGTAGGTGCTGGAGAATATGCATTCGTAAAGTTGATGGCATCTTTTGCCAGTTTTGCAATGTTTGGCGTATCCCAAGCACACGGCTCATCCAGGTCATTTAATTGTACGTCTTGCCAACCTAAATCATCTGCATAAAAAATGATGACATTTGGTTTTATTAATTTAGAATTCCTTTGACTATACATTGTATTAGATACAAATAGTGATAAGAATAATAAACCTAAAAGATTTGTTTTATTTTTCATTTGTAAGTGTTTTAATTTTTATTTTTTCTGTTTTTCTTAACTTTTTTAGATTTTTTAGGTGCTTTTAAAACATGAAATTTACTTTTAACCATAAATCTGTTTTCATCTATAAAAATGATACCTGCTTCTGTTACTCCAACAGGAAGTGTTAAGGTATATTCTGATGTATTTTTATTAAATTCTCCTTCTAATTTTGTAAAAGGTTCGTGCACTTTTCTTTGTTTTCCATTTTTTGAAACAGCATGTAAATCTTTGTAAGATATCAATCCATAAAACTCAATAACTTTAGAGTTCCCTTTTTCTAATGTAACTGTAATTTCACGTGATGAAGCATCAAAAGAATCTGTTTTAATTTTTGGAATAGTAGCTACATTTTCTGGTTCTCCTTTTATTTTTGAAGGATTTTTATAAGGGAATTTAGCGTCGTACTCTTTTAAATACTTTTCTAATCTTGTAGATAAATCTTTAACAATCTTTGGAGACTGTTCTGCAATATCAAATTTCTCTTCTAAATCTGCTCTTTCACCATTTTTGTACAAACGGTATAATTCATAATTACCTTTTACATGGTTTTTATACAATTTATAATCTCCCGCTCTTATTGCAGATTGCATTTGAAATTCACGATTGTGAGGAAAATGCCACCATAAATCTTTTCTTGGTTCTCCATTGTTATTTTTGATAACAGTTTCATTATTTAACAAAACTCCGGAAATATCTAATCCATCTAAATCGGAACTGTACTTCGCTGGTATCTTACTATTTGTAAGGTCTAAAATTGTTGGATAAAAATCTAATTGATTTACCAACCCATCATATACTTTTCCTTTTGGTATACTTGGTCCAGAAATTAGCATTGGCACTCTAATACCTCCTTCTTGCGCATATTTTTTTCCTTCATCTAAAGGAAAGTTATCCGTTACAATTTCTTTACCTACATGTTCAACAGCTCCATTATCCGAAGAGAAAAAGATGTAAGTAGTTTCATAAAGTTTTTTACCAGGATTTCTAGGGTCGTCTGTTTTCTTTAGTAAGTCTACAACACGTCCTAAACTCCAGTCTAAAGTGGTTACCATAGATCCAAAATAAGGATTTGTTTGACCTTCTGTAGTTACAGGAACATCTTTTGTTGGAAAATCAATTCCTAACTTATCACAGTAATATTGTAATAACTCGCGGTTTTTAGTGTGAATTGGAGAATGAACCATCCAATGTGCTAAATATAAAAAGAAAGGTTCGTTTTTACTTTCACCAATAAATTTAAGAGCATTTTCAGTAATTTCATCATATGGGTATGAAATTCCTTCTGGAGAATCTTTGGTAAAAGGAGGATATTTTTCATCACTTAAACGGTAAGGATCATTCTTTGCTCTTGTTGCAAATGTATTCAAACGATTGTCTGGTTTTTTAGGTCCTTGATGTGCTCCTCTAGATTCATGAACAAAATCAAAACCTTGGTTTTTTGATTTTTGAGAATCATCATGTCCTGCATGCCATTTTCCAATATGTCCTGTTGTATATCCATTCATTTTTAAAGCTTCCGCAATTGTAAAATGTTTTGGAAACAATCCTCCTTCAAAAAAAGGTGATATATAGTTTGGGCTTTGTTCTGCGTTAGGCATTTGCCCTCCAGCAACGTGTGTTACTCCTGTTTTAGTAGGATGTAACCCACTTAAAACAGCACATCTAGATGGTGCACAAGTAGGTGCAGGAGAATATCCGTTTGTAAAGTTTACAGCATCTTCAGCTAATTTTGAAATATTAGGCGTTTCCCATGGGCTTGGTTCGTCTAAATTATTTATTTCTGTATCCTGCCAACCTAAATCATCAGCATAAAAAATAATAACATTGGGTTTTATTAAATCCTTTTTTTCTTGACTAATAACATGATTAGAAAAGAACAATAAAATTGCTAGTGATGTTAAAATTGATTTCATTTTTTTTAATTTGTTATATTAATTCTAGGACGTAAAGTTTTATTTATAGTTTAATTTTGATGTTTTATTTTTGATATCTAACCAGACATCTACATGTTCAAATTTTCTGGTATAGATGTAGCCTTCGCGTTTTGCAAAACCCAAAGGTTTTCCTAAAGGCTTTTCATATTGTGGAAACGTTTTTAACCAAACAGCAGATTTTTCAGTTCCATAGCCATCATGCGGATAAACATAACTGTATTTTTCTGCACAAACTAAAAAAATAGCTAATAGATACTCTAAGCGCTTTGAAAAATCTTCATGTTTACTTACTTTTTTTCTAACATCATCAATACCTGCTTCGGCATTTTTTAATCCTTTGCCAATACCAAGAGACATGGCTATTACTTTTCCTTCTCTTGCAGATTTTTGTACAGCTTCTATTCCCTGTGCTAGGTAATCTTCATAAGCCATGCCAAAACTTTCATGCTCAAAACCTTCTATATAAGAGCCGTCAAAGAATTTTAAGTATGCTCTACCCGAATCTTCAAATTCTGGACGAACACGAAGAATATTTGCTATGAGTAAATTATCATCTCCTAATTGTGATTCTAAATCAGTCATCATTGATAAGTAACCAGATTTAATAGCTTCTTGCTTTTCTTCTCCAACACGACTATTAAAAAAACCTGGCACTAGTACTTTTATATTAGCATCTAAAAAAACACCATCAATAAATGGATTTTCAGTAACCTTTTTCACATGTTGTAACCAATACTTACGCACGTATTCTTCTGATATGTCAAAGAATCCTGTTTTGCCATTTGGCATTACCGCTTTTTGTCCTTTGGCATTGATTAATAAAGCTTCTGGGTGTTCGTATAAAAAATTTTCATCTTCAGAATAGCCTCCCCAATTGATAACTACATTCTTATAGTATACTATTTTAGCATTCGGATTGAGTTTTTTTACAGCTTTTGCCGCTTTAATAGTTCCTTTTTCTGTAGACCCAAAAGTTTTGCTTCCTGTTGTTTTTTCAAAAGTGATTAATGGAAATTTTGATAAATATTGAATCTCTTTATTAGAAAAAGAAGTTGATTTGCGTAAATGCATATACAATGGCATTTTATCCCAAGAAAATTCTGGTAACTTATTTTTCACCAAATTTATAGTAGAAGTATCTACATTTTGCGCTTTACACGAACCTAAAGTAAGTGTTAAAACAATTAATAAAAATGAAAATTTAGAATCCATTTTTGATATAAATTAGTTTAAAAATATTTTAAAACAAATAGCTGGCTGATTCGGTAATTTCTTAAAGTTATTTTTAATAATTAATCCCTCTTTTTCTTGCTGCCAAGTAACTTTCTCATCACTTCCTAGTAATTTAATTTCTTTTATTTTCTTTTGTAAAACACCACCTTTATGTAGTGTTTTAATTAAAACATCTTCTGTTGGTGCTGCTAAAACAAAAGCAAAAAGATTTCCATCTTTTGTCGTAATACGAATGTCTTTTTCAGAGAATTTTTTTAGATTCTCACCGGCTCTTTTAGTAACTATTTTTAAAGGACCTTCACCATAAATTTTCCAAGGTCTGGTGTTGTAAATTCCATCTTGATTAATTTTTACAAATGCACCAAAATCAGACAACATTTTTATTTGATTATCAGGAATCGTTCCATCGCCTTTTAAAGCAATGTTAATCATAACCACACCATTTTTACTTATGGCATCAATAGCATTACCAATTAATACATCTAAAGACATTTTGGTAAAAGAATTCTTTCTATAAAACCAACTTCCAGATAAATCGGTTGCCCAAATCCATGGATATTTTTGTTGTTCACCAAACATACCTCTTTCTAAGTTGTAAGTAAATGCCGCTTTATTCTTTTTTATATCTTTAAAAGATAAAACGGTTGTTTGTTTTCCGTTATTCTCTTTTAAATCTCTATTTAAGTAATCAGAAAATAATTTAACACCCAATCCTTTTCCGGTTTTTATTGTTGGATAAGGAGAATCGTTATTAAACATATCTGGATCATATTTCTCTATCAAATCCCAAGAACGTTTGTACCAATGTTCGTTCCAACTATCTTGGCTAGCAAATTCGAAAGAATCATAATCCATATTAAAGAATTCCCATTCTGGAGTACCTTCTTTCTGAAATTTTCTTGCAGTTCTAAAAAAACGAGGAGACCAATATAAATGAGTTGAAACTCCGAATTTTAAATCATATTTTGTTGCAGCATTTTTCCATTCTCTAAGAATGTCCTTTTTCGGCCCCATTTTAACAGAGTTCCAAGGAAAAAAAGAATCATACATATCAAAATTATCATGATGCGTTGCCACTGGCATAATAAAACGAGCACCACATTCTTTCACAAACTTTACAATTTCATTGGCATTAAAGTTTTCTGCTTTAAAGTCTTTTATAAATTTTTCATAACCAAATTCAGATGGTTTCCCATATCTTTCTGTATGCCATTTGGTTAATTTTACAGTTCTCATTCTGTCTGGTTCGTTTCTAGCATCGTAATCTGTATCACCATACATTCTTCTTCCATAATGCGATCCATCTTCTATTCTATTTTCATCAATAGACGAAGGAATTCCCCAATGCATCCAAACGCCAATTTTACCATCTTGAAACCATTCTGGCACCTGATAGTTTTTTGCCATGGATTCCCAATTGGGAGCAATTGTTTTTTGAAACTGATTATTCTGACAGAAAACAAAAGTTGCACTTAATGTTAAAAAAAGGATTGTTGTAAATTTCTTCATTACTTAATTCATTTATCAGGTAAACAAAGTAACTATTTACCTATTAACAAACGATTCTCTATTCCATCATTTTTTTGCTGTAAAAAATAAATATCAATAACAATAAGGAGAAAAAGGCTTTTTAGAAAATAAAAAAATGAGATACTATTAAAACCAATATTTTCTTTAAATACCTTATATATAGTACGAAAACCAAGGTATATTACTAGTTGTTTTTTAAAATGAGCAAAGAAATGATTGAAATAAGAAGACCATTTGTTTAAATAAGTTAGAAATTAGCACCACCAAATAATGCAAAGCTAAAACAAAAAAAGATGAAAAAATTATTAACTATTATTGCTGCTCTTTTGATGTCATCATTTGCTTTTTCGCAAGAAAAAGTAATTACAGGTGTAGTAACAGATGAAAACAATGTTACTTTACCAGGGGTAAGTATCATTGTTAAAGGTACTACTACTGGGGCAGTATCTGATATGGATGGAGAATATAGAATAAAGGTAAAGAAAGAAGGCGCCGTATTGATGTTTTCTTATTTAGGTTATAAGACAGTAGAAAGTGTAATTGCTGGTAAAAAAATAATCAATGTTCAGATGAAGGCTGATACACAATCTTTAACAGAAATTGTGATTACAGGAATCCGTGCTTCTAATATATCTGAAGTAAGAGCTAAAAGAGATGCCGCTACAGTAATAGAAGCGATTACTCCAGAAGATATTGGAAATTTCTCAGACACCAACGCAGCAGACGCTTTGCAAAGAGTTGCAGGTGTACAAATAGAAAGAGATGTAGATGGAGTTTCTGGAGATAGAGTTTCTATTAGAGGAATAGGGCCGCAATTTGTTGGTGTAACAATGAATGGACGTACACCAATCTCTGCAGGTAATGAAGGGAAATCAGATTTTAGAAAGTTTAATTTAAATGTGATCCCTACCGAAATTATTTCGGGAGCAAGAATTCATAAGACAACGCAGGCTAAAGAAGTTTCAACGAATCTTGGAGGTACTGTAGATTTTCAAACGATAAGACCATTAGACGCAAAATATAGAAAGAAGAATTATTTTGCCAGTATAAATGTAAGAGGTGCATCTAATTCTACAATTGAAGATCTTGATTTTGGTCATAGATTTTCAGGTGTTTATGGAACGAAAATAAATGAAAAACTAGGTGTTGCTCTTTCAGTTATTTATGCTGATGAAGACAATATAAAAGATGAAGCTTCTTTAAGAGGGATTACTCAGGGTATAAACCTTACAGATGAAAATGGGACAGAATATTCTGATGTAATTGTTGGAAGAACCATTAATAATTCATTGTTAAGAACCAATCAAGTGCGTTTTGCAACATCTGCAGCTATACAATGGAGACCAATAAAAGAAATAGATATGGTATTAGACTATACTCGAACAACTGTAGAAGCTAATTCAGATAGACAGCAATTTCAGATAGGCTTGGGAAGTACAGGAAGTACTCAATTATTAGGAGGAAACCATATTTTTAATGAAGGAGATCTTGATTTTAATGGTAATATATTAACTTATATTAGTCCTTCTTCAGAAGACAATGTTAGGACTACCATTACAAATGCAAATCAATTTTATGACAATCACTCAACCAATAATATAGTTGGTTTAAATACAACATATAAACCAACAAGAAAATTAAAAATCATTTCAGATATTTCGTATTCAGATTTAGATTATTTTCAAAATTTAACACAAATAACTCACAGAGTTCAAGGACGTAATGGAGGGTATGATCAAACAAGTTTGGATATTGATTTGAGAGGAAACACTCCTGATTATGGACTGCCAGTAGAGGCTTTTGATCCAGCTTCTTTCGATCTTAATAGAGTTTCACGTAGACTTATTAGAACTAAAGGGTATAATTATGCAGCAAAAGTTGATTTTGAATATAAGTTAGATAAAAAATCAATAATATCTTTTGGAGCTAGATATGCGGAAACTGATTTTGAAGCTAGGCAAACAACTTCTTCACATACGGATAGTGATCAATTAAGTGGTTTATATGGAGGTATTGTGGCTGACCTAAATTCAAGTGGTGCTTATACCGATCTTTTAGGAGAGATTACAGGCGTAGGTTTTAATGAAGGTAATGTTGCAGGTTTAGAAAACGGATGGGTTAAAGTTCCGGGGCAAGCTGTACTAGATTTAATGCCAGGTTATTCTGATGTTGATGGAGGAAGTATTTTTGATTTTGATGTAGATTTAAAAGACGTAAAAGCAGAAGAAAATAATCTAGGTTTTGATGCTAGAAGATCCTACGGTGCAAATGAAGCTAGTACCGATTTTTATACACAAATGGATATAAAAACAGCGCTTCTTAAGCTTCCTGTAAGTTTTAATTTTGGAGTTAGAGCTGTAAGAACACAAAATAAATCAAGAGGATTTAGTGGGGTAGCATTTGAAGATGCAGATACTGGCGATGATTTGGATGAGTTTTCGATAGAGAATTTTTATTATGAAGTAGAAACTTCTAGATGGGATGTATTACCTAGCTTTAATGCCAATTTTACGTTACAAAAAAGAACAAAATTAAGATTTAGTGCTTACCAAGGAGTTTCAAGACCAAAGTTTGTTGATTTAATTCCAAACAATGAGATTACTTTTCTAACTAATATTGCCCCTGCAGATGCAGCAGACTTAGCTAATTCGGAATTAAGAGGAACTATTGTATCTGGTAATCCAGATTTAAAACCTTATACAGCATGGATGTATGATACTACTTTAGAGTTTTATACTAACAACGGAGGTGCTTTTATTTTTAGTGCTTTTTATAAAAATCTTAAAAATTACATCGTAAAAGCAGTAACACCAGATCAAGCATATCCAGGAGAAGAATTATTAGGGATAGCATTACCTGATGGAACAGGCGGTACTGATGATTTAACTGGTTTGTTGTTTGACATAACCAAGCCAATAAATATTACAGATGGACAAATTTATGGTTTTGAAGTAGGATTGAATCAACACCTTTCTTTTTTACCTGGTTTTGCAAAAGATTTTGGTGTAAAAGCTAATTATTCTTACGTTGAAAGTGAATTTGACGGAGATTTAGGGGAGCAAGCTGATGGTTTTCCTGGTACAGCTAAGCATAATGCTAATGGAACTTTGTATTATGAACGATCTGGTTTTTCTGTAAGGTTTACGGCAGCTTATAGAGGTGATTACTTGAGTAATTTAGGGGCTATTGGAGGAAATACACGTGCAGATGAACCACACTATACTGAAGGAAATACTACTCTTGGAATTACCGTTAGAAAGAATTTATTAAATAAAAAATTACAACTTAGTGCAGGAGTATCTAACCTTACAGGTGAAGATATTCGTAGATTTCAAGGAGGTGATACTAGAAATTTTTCAGCTTACTATGCTAGAAACCCAATTTGGAAATTAACGATGAGGTATAAGTTTTAATAAAAAAAGTAATGCTATTTTTTCTTGAGAGTCATTAATGAAGTAGTCTTTACTGCCTCTCAAGAATAAGATAATTGATATAAAATAAAAGTAAATTTAATTAGAATACATACATGTTAAAAAAAGGATATTTATTTTTTTCCATTTTAGTACTCTTTATCGGTGTCTCAGATATAAATTCTCAAGAACCTAAAGAAAAAGGAATGGAAGAAATGTGGGGAGAAACGAAAGTTTCTGGAGATGCTTTAAAAAGTGGAAAAGCAAAATTGTTTGATGAAGGTAATTACGGAATGTTTATTCATTGGGGGTTATTTTCAAACCTAGCAGGTGTTTGGGAGAATAAAACATATTATGGTATTGGAGAGTGGATTATGAATCCAAGAATGGCAGGTATTCCTGTAGAGGATTATAAAAAAGTTGCTAATGATTTTAATCCAACAGGATTTGATGCTAAAGCAATTGCTCAACTAGCAAAAGATGCTGGTATGAAATACATTATTATTACAAGTAAACATCACGAAGGATTTGCTATGTTTGATAGTAAAGCAAGTGATTTTAATATTGTAAAAGCTACACCATTTGGTAGAGATCCTATGCATGAATTATCAGATGCTTGTCATGAATTAGGCTTAGGTTTCGGTTTCTATTACTCACACAACCAAGATTGGACTGCGCCAGGTGGAACAAGAGGCCCTAAAGTTGATGAAAATGGAAAAGAAGCTACATTTGAAGATTATTTCTACAATAAATGTAAGCCACAAGTAAAAGAAATATGTTCTAACTACGGACAAATTGATTTTGTTTGGTTTGATACTCCAGGTGATATGGAGGAAAAATATGTGGTAGAATTAGCTGATATGGTAAGAGAATTACAACCAAAAGCAATGATGTGTAGTAGAGTTGGTTATGGTTTAGGAGACTATGCTAGTGTTGGAGATATGGAGGTGCCTACAAAAAAAATTAAAGGATTATGGGAAACTGCAGATACAAACAATGATTCATGGTCTTATGCTTGGTATGATAACAACTTTAAGAGTCCTAAAGTAATTTTAGGAAGAGTTATAGAAACTGTTGCAAGAGGTGGTACTTACTTATTTAATGTAGGTCCAAATCAAATGGGTGTTATTCCAGAAATTGGCGCAAAATTCTTAAGAGAATCTGGAGATTGGTTAAAGAAATATTCTCAAGTTGTTTATAACGCTAATCCATCTCCATGGAGTTACAAATTACCTTGGGGAGATGTTACAACTAAAGACAACTCTATGTTTTTAGCGGTTTCGGAATGGCCTACAGACGGTAAATTATACTTACCAGGATTAAAAACTAAAATTAAATCAGCATATATTGTTAATCCTAAAGGGAAAAACAAAAAAGTGAAGTTTAATCAAAGTGATGATACTGATTGGGTTTCTTTTGATGTGCCTTATAAAGCACCAGATGATTTAATTTCTGTTATTGAAGTAAAGTTTAATGAAGATGATACAATTTTAGTAGAAGATAATTCTTTAGGTGTGTATCCAAATACCGATACTGTTTTAATTACAGAATTTGGAGAAGCTAAAAATGCAACTCAATCTAACAAACGTTGGATGGAAAAGTTTGGTGAATGGAAACATGCTGATCAAGTTAGTGATTGGAAAGAAAACGGAACAATAACATGGAATATTGATGTTAAAGAAGCCGGTTACTATTACTTAGATTTATCGTATGCAGGTAAGAAAAGATTGGTATGGAAAACTGTTACAGATGAAGGTATAACAGTACAAAACCAACAAGCAGCTACAGAAAAGTATGTTTTTTACAGCATGGGTATCTTAGAATTTAAAACTCCAGGATTACATACAATTACAACATCTTTAGTTGAAGGAGATAAAAAAACATCAAGTTTAAAATCTCTAAAATTAAGACCAATCAAATAAATACAAGAATAATGAAAACCCCTTTTTCACATATATCTTTGTTACTAATTTGTTTATTTTTAGTGCAAACAGCATTTTCTCAAAACGACTCATATTATCCAGCTTTTAGTTGGGATAAAGTTCCTGTAGCTTTTCACTTCGGAAAAAAAGGAGATCTTTTAACAAAAAAAGAGGCAAAATTTATTGCTAGCCATTCCAATTTTGTGGTATTAGAAAAGGCACATGGTTTTCCAAAATATAAATATTCTGAAGAATCAATTGCTGCAGATGCTAAAGTTTTAAAAAAGCTGAATAAAGATGTAAAAGTGGTTTTTTATTGGAATGCTTTTTTAGATTATTCTATGTATAAAGCACATGACGAATATCAAACAAAAGAAGATTGGTGGCTAAAAACAGCAACAGGCGAGTTCGATTTAAAAGACAATAAAATGAAACGCTATGATTTGTCTAATCCTGATTTTAGAAATTGGTGGTCTGATGTTGCCAAAGAAAATTTAGAGAATAAGAACATAGACGGAGTTTTCTTTGATGCACTAAATCAAGTAACCAGCCCAGGAAATAAACGATTATGGGGCGTAGAAAAATACAATGCAATTCAGCAAGGTTTAAAAGATTTAATTAAAGAAACTAGAGCTAAAATTGGTGATGATAAAATTATTGTTTACAACGGAATTCGTTCTACTCCACTAAGAAATGCAGGAAATGATTTTCCCGAGAATACAGATGCTATTATGATTGAGCATTTTGGGTATTTCAATAGCAAAACAAAAGAAAGTATGCTAAAAGATATTCAAGAAATGGAAGCAGCTGGCAAAACCGGTAAAATTGTCGTTTTTAAATCGTGGCCAGAAAATGCTTGGTTAAACAAAGGTTTTATGGCGAAATCAGAAAAAGAAAAAGAGCAAATTTCTAAAGAACACTTAAATTTTGCTTTAGCATCTTTTTTGGCAGGAGCACAAAAACATTCTTATTTAATTTATAATTGGGGCTATCGATTAGAAATGGGATCACTTTTATGGTACCCAGAATTTGATAAACCTTTAGGGAAACCTTTAGATGACATGCAAACAAACGGTTGGATTTTAACTAGAAATTACGAACATGCAAGTGTTTGGGTAGATTTAGAAAACAAGAAATCAAGAATCGACTGGAAAAAATAGAATTATGAAATTAACTAGCTATTTTTATTTATTGATATTGATAGTTTTATCATCTTGTCAAAAGAAAACAAAATTACCAAACGAAATAAGTAAACCTAATATTATCATTTTTTATGCTGATGATATGGGATATGGAGATTTAGAAATTCAAAACCCAGAATCTAAAATACCTACGCCAAATTTAGATCAATTAGCAAGAGAAGGTATGCTAATGTCAGATGCGCATAGTTCTTCTGGTATTTGTACACCAAGTAGATATGCACTTTTAACGGGTAGATATCATTGGCGAGATTTTAATGACATTGTACATTCTATGGGACCCACTGTTTTTAAAGAAAATCAGGTTACTTTGCCTAAAATTCTTAAAGAAAATGGTTATCATACAGCAGCTATTGGTAAATGGCATTTAGGTTGGGACTGGGAAGCTATCAGAAAAAAAGATTTTACTCAGAAAGAAAAAATAATACGAAGAAAAAAGGAATTAGAAATTTGGCCAGCACAAGCGTATGATTGGAATAAAAAAATTCCTGGTGGACCTTTATCTATTGGGTTTGATTCTTATTTTGGTGATGGAACTATTAACTTTCCTCCATATACTTGGATCAAAAATGACAAGGTTACAGAAGTACCAACATTAACACTACAACATCCAAAAGAAGAATTTGCTTTAGAAGGTAATTGGGAATTAAGACCAGGACCAGCAGTTAAAGATTGGGATTTTTACAAAGTTTTACCTACCGTTACAAGCTCTGCTGTAACCTTTATAAAAAATCAAGAAAATGCACAAAAACCTTTCTTTTTGTACATGGCATTTCCTTCTCCACATGCACCAATAATTCCTAATGAAGAATTTAGAGGAAAAAGTAAAGCAGGACCTTATGGTGATTGGATGTACCAAACAGATGATGCAGTTGGCCAAATTTTAGAGGCTTTAAAATTGATAAAAGCAGATGAAAATACCATTGTTATTTTTACGTCTGATAATGGCTCTGAAAGATATGCTTACGAACGCATAAAAAATTACAATCATAACAGTTCTAATCCCTTTAGAGGTGTAAAAAGAGATGTTTATGAAGGTGGACATCATGTGCCTTTTATTGTAAAATGGCCAAATAGAATAAAATCAGGAACAAAAAACACTCAATTATTTAGTCAGATTGACATTCTAAATACTTTAGCAACTATTACAAATAGCGATTTACCGAAAGGTTTTCAGCACGATAGTTATAATTTTTCTGATGTTTGGTTAACAGACACAAGTAAACCAGTTAGAGAGGTACTTGTACAAAATACATTTACATCTAAATACGCAATTAGAAAAGGCGATTGGTTGTACATTAATAATAAAGACGGATACCACTCAAGAATACCTAAATGGTTTGAAGAAGGACAACGTTTTGAAAAAGCTAAGGATACTGTACAACTCTTTAATCTTAAAGACGATATCGGACAATCTACTAATTTAGCAAGTCAATTTCCAGAAAAAGTAAAAGAATTAGCAGCAGATTTCATCAATCAACAAAAAACAGAAACTTTTAAAAACTAATATTAAAATGAAAATGAGTTTATTAAAGTCTATATCATTGGTGATAGTTTTAGTTACTATGCTTTCTTGCAATAAGACTAAAAAAGAAACTACAATAGAAAAAGAGAGTATTGCAGCAAATGAAGAAAGGCCAAACATCATTTTTATTTTTGCAGATGATTGGGGTTTTGGAGATTTAGGTGTTTATGGTAACAAAGAGGTCGTCACTCCAAATATAGATAAAATGGCTTCCGAGGGTACAAGGTATACACAATTCCATGTTACTAGTGGTGTTTGTTCTCCAAGTAGAACTTCGGTTATAACAGGTCATTTTCCGGCAAGACATCGCGTTCATGGTCATTTAGCCGGACATGCTTTAAATGTAAAAAGAAATATGCCAGATTATTTAGACGATTCTTTACCTGTTTATTTACCAAAAACCATGCAAAAAGCAGGGTATAAAACAGCTCATTTTGGTAAATGGCATTTAGGTGGTGGTGGGTTGCCTAATGGCGATCCTAATGCTCCAGAACCTAAAACGTATGGTTATGATGAGGCTAGAGTTTGGAACGGGAATGGACCAACTTGGAAAGGTGATAAAAAATGGCCAACTACAAGATATATGGATAATGATACACTTTGGGTACAAAGTTCTAGTAAAGTTGCTGTAGATGAAACCCTTAATTTTATCAAAAAAAACAAAGGAAAACAACCAATGTTTATAAATCTTTGGTTGAAAGATCCACACACACCACTTTGGCCTTCAGAAGAACAGCGTAAAGATTTTAAAGGTTTATCTCCAAGCAAAGAAACGTATTATGCTGTTTTAAAAGATGCCGATTTTCATGTTGGAAGATTATTAAAATCTTTGTTAGAAATGGGAATGGATGAGAATACACTCGTAATTTTTTCTAGTGATAATGGCCCTGCTGCTTATGGAGCTTCCTTAAAAGCAGGTTCTACCGCAGGTTTAAAAGGTAGAAAAGTAGACATTTACGAAGGTGGAGTTGTTGTGCCATTTATTGTAAAATGGAAAAACCGTGTAGCAGCAAACAAGGTAGATTCTACAAGTGTACTTTCTACAGTAGATTTATTACCAACATTTGCCAATTTAGCGCAGATAGAATTACCTAAAGACTATGGAATTGATGGGGAAAATATTGCAACAATTTTAGATAATAAAAGTTTTGAAAGAACAAAACCTTTGTTCTGGGAATGGCGTTTTCCAAAAGTAAAAACAAATCATTGGGCAGAAGGAGCTGTTAGAAAAGGTGATTGGAAATTGTTGTTTAATGATAAAATTAATAAAGTAGAATTATATAATATCCCAAAAGACCCGTTTGAAAAAAATAATTTAGCAGAAAATAATGAAGAAATTGTAAACGAGCTTAAAACCTTGTGGAAAGATTGGAAAAAAAGTTTGCCTAATTAGGTTTAAAAACTGTTTAATAAAACAAAAGATTACTATCTACTTTTTAAAATAAATTAAAATGAATAAAAAATTAGTATTGCTAATTACTCTTGTAGGAATTGCATTTTCGTGTACATCTCAGTCTAAAAAAATTACAGATTCTAAAGTAACCAAAAAACCGAATGTAATTATTGTTATTACAGATGATCAAGGTTATGGAGATATTGGGGCGCATGGAAATACATTGGTAAAAACGCCTGCTTTAAATAAATTTCATGATGAATCTGTTAGATTAACAGATTTTCATGTTGGCCCAACTTGTGCACCTTCTAGATCTGGTTTAATGACCGGTAGATATGCAGATAGAGTTGGTGTTTGGCATACAATTGGTGGCGTTTCTATTTTAAGAAAAGACGAGGTAACTATGGCGGATGTTTTTAATGAAAATGGTTACGAAACTGCCATGTTTGGTAAATGGCATTTGGGAGACACCTACCCTTCTAGACCACAAGATAAAGGTTTTAAATACACTATTTCTCATGGAGGTGGTGGTGTTGGCCAGACTCCTGATTATTGGGATAATGATTATTTTGATGATACGTATTTTAAAAATGGAGTACCAACCAAATATGAAGGATATTGTACAGATGTTTGGTTTGATGAAGCTATAAAATATATTGAAGAAAAGAAAGACCAACCATTTTTCGCTTATATTTCTACAAACGCACCTCACCTACCTTATAATGTTCCAGAAGACTATTATAACAAATACAAAGATTTAGACATTCCGGAGTTTCAAAAAGTATTTTACGGAATGATTACCAATGTAGATGACAATTTTGCGAAACTACAAAAGAAACTTGAAGATTTAAAGATTGCAGACAATACGATTGTTATTTTTATGACAGATAACGGAACTGCTTCTGGGTATAAAACTGTAGGAGGTAAATTATACGGTTTCAACGGTGGAATGAAAGGAACTAAAAATAGCGAGTATGAAGGCGGACATAGAGTTCCGTTTTTTATATCATACCCAGGTAAAAATATTAACGGAGGAAAAGATGTTACCGATTTAACAGCTCATTTAGATATTTTACCAACATTAGCAACTTTGTGTGATTTGGATTTTCCAGAAAGACAAAAGAAAATTGATGGTTCAGATATTTCTTCTTTGCTTTTAGGAACTGCAAAAACCATTGGAAGAGAATACTTAATTACAGATTCTCAACGTGTACAAAGTCCTATAAAATGGAGAAAAAGTGCTGTAATGTCTGACAAAATGAGATTGGTGAATGGTACAGAATTGTATGATATTGCTAAAGATCCAGGTCAAGAAAATGATATTGCAAAGCAATTTCCAGAAAAGGTAGAAAAAATGCGAGGTTTTTATAATGAATGGTGGAGTTCCGTATCTTCAGAATTTAACCTGTTTCCTATTATTATTTTAGGCTCAGATAATCAAAACCCTATTGAGTTAACGTGTCACGATACACATATTCACGATTCTAAAATTCCATGGAATCAGAATTATATTAGAGAAGCTAAAAAGAACCCTTTAGGAGGAGAATTTACCGTAGAATTTGAACAATCTGGAACTTATCAAATAGAATTAAGTAGATGGCCATTTGAGTCTGGTATAGCTATTAATGATGCTGTAAAAGGAAGGGAAGCAACAATATCTACAGAATCAATTAGTGATGGTAGAAGTATGAATTTTAAATCTGGTGGTGTAAAAATTGGTGCTTGGGAACAATCCTTAAAAATAGAAAATGGAGCAAAAACCTTAAGTTTCAAAGGTAATTTTACCAAAGGAAAGACAAATATGAGTGCATGGTTTACAAATGATAAAAATGTAGATTGGGGAGCTTTTTATATAAGGGTTTACAGACTATAATTAAAAATATTTACAGTTGTTTTTAATACGATAATTCATAAGCTTAATAGTTGAAAATTAAATTAGTTTCTAATATTTAAAATTGTGATTTAAGTAATTCCAAAAAAAAATTATCGAAATTACAGCTGCTAAATTTTAATTTTAAAAAAAATATTATAACAAAAAGATATGGCGACGGTCATATCTTTTTTGTTTTAAACAAAAATGAAAAAGAGTATGTAAAGTAATTAAATGAAAATTAAACCAAAAAAAATGAAAGAAAATAAAAATCACATCACTTTAGTTGTACAATATTTCGTTCAACAAAAAGAACATGAATTAAAAAAATAACAAAAAGAGTAAAACTAAAACTCCAAATCGACCAATCAAAAGAAATTCTTTGCGATTTAGGAATAAATATTAGAATTAGAAACTTTGAAAATAAAAATGAAGAAATTCATTTCTTTAAGTAGTAAAACAGAGTATATGCTGATTTTATTTTTATAATAATCAGTTAAAATATAAAGTAAGTAAGCCAAATACCACAAATTCTATTCTAAAAAATTACTTAAAAAAAATAGAGGTAAAAAATCGTAAAAATTTAGAATTCTATAGATCTTACAAACATAAAAGTACTTTTCTAGACCACATATATTTTCTTCAGATATATCAGTGCATTTAGATTCAGAATTTTTACACAAGTCACAATACGCTAGCTGCAGAAGTAATAGCGTATGATTTGCTAACCAATTTTTACAAAAAGGAAATCAATACACTTAATAATATTTCTTCAGGCATTTTTGATGATAATAATAAAACATTTAAAAGTTCTTTAAAATGGAAAGCTTCAAAAACTGTTTTAGTAAAATTAATTTATGCATTAAAAATTGCTGGTGTAATAAATACAGGCAATATCAATACAAAAAATTAGTTAGTTTTTTCTCTTCATTGTTTAACATTCACCTTTACAATTACTATAAAACCTATTCAGAGATTAAAAATAGGTGCACAAAAAGAACCAAGTTTCTTTAAAAAATAATTATCAAAACCATATATTTTGTTTAATTTATATTTAAATAAATTAAACAATTTGTATCTTTGTTTGTAAAATTAAAATAAAAACATGCAATTTTTTAATATTACTGACATTCTAAACCTCAATAAAATATACAAAATCAACTTGATAAATAGTTGTTCTGGTTTTAAATCGGCAAATTTATTAGGTTCAATTTCTGATAATGGTATTTATAATGTTGCTGTTTTTAGTTCTGTTACTCATTTAGGTTCTAACCCACCAACTTTGGGTTTTATTTTAAGACCAACTACAGTACCCAGAGATACTTATAAAAACATTAAAGAAACTGGCATTTTTACCATTAATCATATTTGGGAAGATAGTATTGAAGACGCACATCATACATCCGCAAAATACCCAAAAGAGATTTCTGAATTTAATATGACTAATTTAGAGCCAGAATTTAAAGGCAAATTTAAAGCGCCATTTGTAAAAAATTCTCCCGTTCAAATGAGCATGAAATTTATTGAAGAAATTTATGTTTCTTCAAATGATGTTATTTTGATTGTTGCTCAAATTCAAGAATTATACATAAATGATGAATTACTTGAAGAAGACGGACTTATCAATTTATCTAAAGGTAATATTGCTACAATAAATGGTTTAGACACGTATGCAATTCCTAAATTCAAAAAAAGGCTTTCATATCAAAGGCCAAAAGATTTAAATAAAATATCATGAAAATTCTTGTAACAGGTGCAACAGGTTATATTGGTAAAAGATTAATTCCTTTATTATTAAATGATGGTCATACAATTGTGTGCCCTGTTAGAGATAAAAAAAGAGCTCAAAATTATTATAAAGAACAAAAAAACATAACACTTGTAGAAGCCGATTTTTTAAACAAAGAAACTTTAGATTCAATTTCTAAAGATATTGATGCAGCTTATTATTTAATACATTCTATGTCTAATTCTGCAAAAGAATTTCATGTTTTAGAAGAAAAATGTGCTTTTAATTTTAAACAATTTGCAGAAAAAACCTCTATAAAACAAGTAATTTATTTAAGCGGAATTACCAATGACACGAAACTCTCGAAACATCTATTGTCAAGAAAAAATGTAGAAGAAGCTTTGGCATCAAAAAAGTATGCTTTAACCACTTTTAAAGCAGGAATTATAGTTGGTTCTGGAAGTTCATCCTTTGAAATTATTCGAGATATTGTAGAAAAATTGCCCTTTATGATTACGCCTAAATGGCTAAACACAAAAACCCAACCTTTATCTATTAGAGATGTGTTATCATTTTTGCACAAAGCCTTAAATAAAGAAGAATTATATAATACTTCTTATGATATTTTTGGCCCAGAAATAATGACCTACAAAACCATGTTATTACAATTTGCAGAAGTACGTAAATTAAAAAGATGGATTATTACTATTCCGGTAATGACTCCTGGATTATCTTCTTATTGGCTCTATTTTGTTACCTCAACTTCATATAAATTAGCACGTACTTTGGTAAATTCGATGGGCGTAGAAGTAATTGGAAATAAAAGTGATATCAATAAAATATTAGATATTAACCCAATATCTTACAAAGAAGCTGTTGAATTGGCTTTTAAAAAAATTGAACAAAATAGTATTATTTCTAGCTGGAAAGATTCTTACATCAGCAGTGGAAAATTAAAAAATTATGTGCATGAATTTATAAATGTTCCAGAATATGGATGTTTTAAAGATTTTAAAAAGCGAAAGGTTAAAAATAAAAAAACTGTTTTAAACAAAATTTGGGCAATTGGTGGTGAAACAGGTTGGTATTATGGCACTTTTCTATGGAAAATTCGTGGATTTGTAGATCAACTTTTTGGTGGTGCAGGTTTACGCAGAGGAAGAAGACATCCATCTGAATTAAATGCCGGAGATGCTTTAGATTTTTGGCGTGTTATTTATGCTGATAAAGAAAAAGGCAAACTACTACTCTACGCAGAAATGATTTTACCTGGTGAAGCTTGGTTAGAGTTTAGAATTGAAAACGGAATTTTATATCAAACAGCAACTTTTAGACCCCATGGCTTGGCTGGCAGATTGTATTGGTATTCGGTAATGCCTTTTCACTGGTTTGTTTTTAATGGAATGATTAACAACATCAACAAATAATTTTTTGAATGATACTAAAATTCAAACATTCTTTAGAAGCAACTTCATAATCAAATTACTTAAAAAACTTACCGCATTTAATTATTTCTGATATTCTATAAATTAGAAAAAAATCTTTTATTTGAAACAGTTTCAGTTTCTAAATTTATTTTATGACCAAAATCATATTAATTGATAGAATGTTACTTTAATTTTGTTAGGTTAATTGAGTATCAATTAAATAAAAAAAAACAAATCAATATTAAACTACTTCAATTTTAATTTTTCTGATTTGTATTTACTGGGTATTCTCTTAAAAATGGATTCTGTTTCTTTAAAAAAATAGAAGTGTTTAAAAGTATAAATAACAATTTATAAATTAAATATCTTAACCTAATAAAATGAATGAGAACATAGAAAATATAGCTCTTTTACAAAAAATTTTCAATGCTTCTCATCAAGGTATCTTAGTAATTAATAATGCCGATTTTATAATAAATGCAAATGCTAAATGCCAAAAAATGTTTGGTTATAATGCTGATGAAATACTAGAAAAAAAGATAGAAACTCTTATTCCAGAGAAAATTAAAAAAACAATAAAAAAACAAAGAGAAAAATTTGAACAAAAACCCAAATTAGATGGAATTAATTTAAACTTAAATTCTATTGGAGTTAAAAAAAATGGATCTGCATTTCCTATAGAAATAAATTTAAGCTTAACAACCTTAAACAATAAACCAATTGTAATTGTCTTTTTAATTGATAATACAAAACAACAATCTGATAAACAAAAACTGGCAATTAGCGAGTTTAGAAAGGCTGAAGCACAACGACTTGCTCATGTAGCCAATTGGTCTTGGAATTTAAAAACCGATGAAAGAAACTGGTCTGATGAATTTTATAGAATTTACGGACTAACTCCAGGTGATGAACGTCTTAACAACAAAACTGTTCTAAGTTTTACGCATCCAGATGACAGAAAAAAAACATTAAAAGAAATTGATAATGCTATTAAAAGCTACAAACCATACAAATATCAAAAAAGAATTATAAGACCAAATGGAGAAATAAGATACATTATAGCAAAAGGAAAAATTTTATTTGATGAAGATAGTAATCCAAAGGAAATGTATGGAACCATACAAGATATTACTAAGCATAAAAAAATTGAATATAAACTAAAAAGTAGTCAAGAAAAAAACCAAGCGATATTAGAGGCTTTGCCAGATTTAATGGTTCTTTACGACAAAAATGGTAATTATCTTGAAATTCATTCATCCGAAGGAGATGAACTTGCAATAGCCTACAATGAAAATATTGGTCAAAATATAGATAAAATTCTACCAAAAGATGTTTGTGAAAAAATAAGAAAAAGCTTTGATAATTGTGAAAAAACGAAAAAAACTCAAATTATAGAATATTCGCTTAGCATTAAAGATAAACTGAAACATATAGAAGCTAGAATAGTACAAACAGATGAAGGTAATTTTTTATCTATTATACGTAATATTACAAAAAGTAAAAATGTAGAAAAATTTATTTTAGAAAAAGAACAAAGACTAAGACTAACTTTAGAAGCTGGTGAGTTTGGTTCTTGGGATTGGAATTTAATTACCAATAAAATAGAAAGAGACAGATATCAAAACTCATTATTTGGCATTAAAAACAATGAAAATACTGCAACTTATGAATCTTTTTTAAATAAAATTCATCCAGAAGACAAAGAAAGAGTAAAACGAACAATATTAGAAGCTATAAAAAAAACTAAAAATTACACTCTAGAATATAGAGTAATTCATGCTGATTCTTCTATTCATTGGTTACATGAAAAAGGTAAAATTTTTAAAAATAATCATGGAAAACCAATTAGAATAATAGGTGTAACAAATAACATTACGAAGCAAAAAAAAGCTGAAGAAAAATTAATTGAAAGTGAAGAGAAATTGCGTAACTACACTATAAAATTAGAAGAAAAAGTTACAGAACGAACTAAAGAACTTACAACTACAGTACAAAAACTAGTAGAATCTAATTTAAATCTCGAAGATCAAATATTAATAACTGATGAGGCAGAACGCAGTGCATTAACGAGTAAGTTATTATTAACAAACATTTCTAAAAACTTTCCTAGAGGTCTTATTATGGTTGTAAATGAGAATTACTGTATTGATTATATTGAAGGTGAGGAGCTTGATAAAATGGAAATGAGAGGCGTAGTTGTTGATGGAACCAAAATTGACAAGATTCAAGTTTTTTCTGAAGAACGAAAAACTAGATTAAAAGAAAACATAAAAAAAACACTTAGTGGTAAACACCTCTCTTTCGAAATAGAATTTAAAGGTATACCTTATTTGGTAAATACAACTCCGTTATTTAACAATGAAAAAATAATTAAACGAGCTTTATTGGTTTATAATAATATTTTTGAACAAAAACAAGTAGAAATAGACATCCTAAATACATTAAAAAAAGAAAGAGAATTAAGTGAATTAAAATCGCGTTTTATCTCTATGGCTTCTCATGAATTTAGAACACCATTAAGTGCTATTTTATCATCAGCAATTTTAATTGAAAAGCAGAACGGAGTTGGCAAAGAAGATAAAAGAATAAATTATGTTTCTAAAATTAGGTCTAATGTTAAAGATTTAGTAGTAATCTTAAATGATTTTCTTTCTTTAGGAAAATTACAAGAAGGAAAAGTTGTGGCGCAACCAACAACTTTTAATTTAATTGATTTCTTAAAACTTTTAATAGAAGAAATTAATAATATCAAAAAAAATGGTCAAATAATTACTTTACAATATGAAAATTCTATAATTAAAGTGGTTTTAGACCCTAAACTTTTAAAACATATAATTCATAATTTACTATCTAACGCCATAAAATACTCCGAAGAAAACCAAGAAATAATTATTAAAGTAACGCCTAATAATAAACTTGTAAACATAAAAATAATAGACCAAGGTATAGGAATACCGCAAGAAGATCAAGCAAATATGTTTCAACGATTTTATAGAGCAGATAATGCTGCAAATATTCAAGGAACTGGTTTAGGTTTAAATATTGTAAAACAGTATACAGATTTAATGGATGGCACCATTAACTTTAAGAGTGAGTTAAATAAAGGGTCAACTTTTTATTTAGAGTTTCCTTTAAAAGAAAAAAAAGATGAAAAAAATATTATTAATTGAAGACAATAAAGATGTTAGAGAAAATACTGCTGATATTCTTGAATTAGAAAATTACTCTGTTATTACTGCCGAAAACGGAAAAATAGGCGTAGAAAAAGCTCTTGAATTTAATCCTGATATTATTATTTGTGATATTATGATGCCTGTTTTAGATGGTTATGGCGTGTTTGAAAATTTAAGTAAAAAACCTAAAACCGCAAGTATTCCTTTTATTTTTCTAACTGCTAAATCAGAAAAAATTGATGTAAGAAAAGGAATGAATCTTGGCGCTGATGACTATTTAACGAAACCTTTTGAAGAGAATGAATTAATCGATGCAATAGAATGTAGAATTAAAAAAAATAATTTTTTAATAAAAAAATTCTCTAAAAATGTTGAAGGAATTAACGAGTTTTTAAACGAAGCAACAGCATATTTAAATCTAGAAGAATTATCTAAAGATCAAAGTGCTGAAAAGTATATTAAAAAAGATTGTATTTTTACTGAAGGAACAGCAGCACATCAATTATTTTTAATTAAAAGCGGAAACGTAAAAACTTTTAGAACTACAGAATCTGGAAAAGAATTTGTTACTGGTTTATATAGTGCCGGAGATTTTATAGGTCAATTATCGCTATTAAGTGAAAAAGGATTATACATAGAAACTGCAAGTATTTTAGAAGATGCTGAGATTTTTTCAATTCCAAAAGCAGATTTTATCAGACTTTTATATGAAAATAAAGAAGTTTCAAATAAATTTATTGATATAATGTCTAATAATTTAATTGACTTGCAAGAGCATTTGGTTGATATGGCTTATGCAACTGTTAGACAACGAACTGCAAAAGCTCTTTTAGAATTAGACCATAAAGGAATGATTAAAGATAATAATCATAAAGGAATTAGCATGCCTAGAGAAGATTTTGCTGGCCTAATTGGTACAGCTACAGAAACAGCAATTAGAATGCTTACTGAATTTAAAAACGAAGGTTTAATTGGCATAGAAACCAATAGAAAAATAGTTTTACTAGATAAACAAACCCTTAAACAAATAGTAGAATTTGGATAATATAAAAAAGGGATTTTCATCAAAAATTATTTAGCAAAAATCCCTTTTGTGTTACCTAAATCTTTTTAACAAATTATTAATTACATACGAGAGTAACTGTTCTTGAAACGCTCTTTTAAATTCGTTTTTGAGATTAGTAACATTAAAGATAGTTTTTGAGTTTTGAAAATTAAGTTTAATATGTTGTTTATTAATCTGTTTTTTCAGACTCAAAATTTTTAACTGATTATTTATTTCTTCAAAAGAATTATAACTATTTGACATCATCATTTATAAAATAATAATTTGAAAACTTTCTTAACAACGGTCTATTTAGTTTATCTCTAAAAAAATAAAAAACCAAAACTACCAATACATAAAATAACCCAACAATTAAAAAACCATAAAACGTATTTTCTAAAACCTGTGCCAACCTAAAAGCAACAGCAAAAGATATTATTAACAAAGACATAGCTACCAAAACACCAATTATCAGCATTTTAGACATGTAAGTTATACAAAGCATAAGTACTTTAAAACTTTTAAGCTTAATATAAGCTTCACTATTTTTAAAATATTCTTGAATATTAATATCTGCTTCTAATACGTTTTCTTTTAATTCTTTAAAAGCCATAATAATTATTTTTGCTGAGGCTCCATTTTTTTAAGTTCTTCTAACTTTCTTTCTAAACTAGCAATGATATCTTCTGCTTTACCATTCATGTGAGAAATAGTTTCATCTAGTTTTTCTTTAATTTCCTGTTTTTTTTCATTTACAGATTTTGTAAGATCTGCTTTGGCATGATTTACACGTTCAGAAATATCGTGCTTAATATCTTCTGCTTTGTGTTTAATTTTTCCTCTAGTATTTTTACCTTTATCTGGCGCATACAAAACGCCAATTCCTGCTCCTATTGCTGCTCCAGCTAATAGCGCTAACAATGTGTTTTCATTATTGTTTGACATGATTTTATTTTTTAAACTTACCCAAAGGCAAGCGAGTTCATAATTTAATTTCTATATCAAATTTAGTTCAACTTATACACTCATAGAATGACCTAAGTCAATCTAGTAAAAAATTAAAAAAACTATAAAAACACACATCTGACTTAGGTCATTACCTCTTTAAGTAAATCAGAGTAAATTTGAAAAACGATGAGTAATTTTATTACCATTATTTAATTATAATGAAAACTCCAGAAGCACAACATAAAGAAGTTATATTAAAATCATATCCAGAATTTCAGCAAATTGAAAAAGCGGTAAATATTCTTAAAAAATTAAAAAACAACAATCTGCAAGTAACAATTATTGGTAAGCTTGATGAAGAAAATTTGGATGATAAATTAAATGAAATTAATTTAGAAAAATCAATGGAAAAAAAATGCCTTGCGTTGTTTGAACCTCCTTTAGATTTTGGCATTCTTTCAAACCCAAATATTGGTACTATTTTTATTGCAGGTTTTCTTGTTTCTATGTTTTTACAAGAAGTAGAGCATAAAAAAATAGGCGTTATGTTAACTGGTCCTTTTGGTATTTTAAGAGGTTTAGGAATAAATAAAGAAAGAACTTCTTTTTATTTAGAAGCTTTACACAGAGGAAATTATTTATTTATAGTAAGAGGATATGATACTGAAATAAATCAAATAAAAAGGAAATTAAGCTCCTTTAGCCACAAATAAGGACTTAATAATCTTATCAATTTAATAATTTTTTATTACTAAAAAAACCGCTAATTTTCTACTAAAATAAGATCATTAATAACCAATACTGGTAAAGACAAATGAGAATCTAATTCTTTTAACAAAGGTCTTGGCAGTTCATTACTAATAAAACCAACTTTCCCTTTTATAAAAACAATGAGACTATAGGTATCATCTTCTATAAAAAGATTAATCCCTTTATTTACATTCATACGTTTAAGAGTATGAAAATTATATTTTAGTCCTACCAAAATTGATGCTAGTTTATTTTTATTTTCTAACTGATCTTCATCCAATTGATGTTCTTTTTTTATGTGTAAAATATTTATTTCTGATTGATGTAATTTGGCAATAGTAAGAATTTCAGAAAAATTGGTTTCATGTAAAGCTTCATCATAATCAATAGGAAGTACAATTTTATCAAGTCCGTTAAATTTGTGATCACTAGGAACTATCAAAATGGAACATTCTGTAATATATTCTGTTATATCTACAAGCGGAACATTTTCATCTTCTTCCTCCTTAAATGTATTTTTAGATCCTAAAACAAGTAAATCTATAGCGTTATTTTTTATAGCGTCTTTTAAAGAAAATAACAAAGAATTAAAACTTGATATCGTTTTATAAGTATGCTTTGTGCTTTTGGAAGTAGAATTTAAAGTATTTATTATTGTTTTTAATCCCGCTTCGGATGTTTTCTTATCTAATATATAAGTTTCATTATCTGTTTCTGGTATTAATGCCTCAATATCTGATGCATCTTTTCCGGCTTGAAAAGCATTTAAAATATAAAACACGCAAGGTTGTTGCTCATAAAGCTTACTTGTATACTGAATTGCATTTAATGCATTTTTAGAAAAATCAGTATAACATAAAATTCTTTTTTCCATTTTAAACAGAATGTATTATTAAAAATTATCAATAAATCCTAAAAGGATTTCTAAATTGTAAAAAAAAGGGAGCCAACCAAATAAAGTCTCCCTTTTTTCCTGAACTTATTTTAATAAGTTCACGTATCAACTAACAAATTTTACACAATCTTTTTTTGAGTATAAATAGTAATATTGTAATTTTTTTAAAACTTATTTTAAAGTTCTAAATTTATTTTTTTGTGAACTTTTAAGATTTCTCCAGTTCCATTCATATACACTACTTTTTCGCTTTTTCCTTTTGCAATAATAAATTTATAGCGTTCTTTTTTTTGTTTGCCAGAATAATGAGTCATTTTATAACGATCTTTTGTTATAACCCAACCAGGAAACGCACTTAACATTGCATCTTTAACTTCAATAGCTGGCTCTATATCTTTACCAACCTCAACAGTACTATATAACTTACCTTCTTTATCGTAAGTAGCAGTAATTATAGTATTTTTTGCTTTTAGAACTACTTGATAAGTTTCATAATCTTCATCAGAATTAATAGTGCTATTTATATATACATCTTCTTCTATGAATACTATTGGTACTGCAAAAAATTCAATTTCTTCTAAATATCCAAATTCTTCGCCAACTGACTCAATAACTGCTATTGGCACTTTTTCTTTTTTAATTTTTGCCTGAAAAAGCACTTCTTGACTATAAGATTGTATTGCCAATCCGATTAAAAATAGTCCTAGAATAATTTTTTTCATTTTTTTAAAATTTTAATTAATTAAATATTTTATGCTTCTGTAATTGCACTACTAATTTATAACGATTAGAAAATAGGCAAAATGACCTCAATCAGTTGGTGTTTTTTTTTAAATTAAGTGAAAAACTTTTAAAGACGAAACATCAAAAAAATAGTCTTTAACTAAATAAATTTTAAATCTATTCTCAGTCTGACTCAGGTCATTTTACACATAATCAATTACTTATATTTTTGATAATTATTAATAATAAAAATAAGATGTTATATCAGTATTAAAAGTAATTGAAGTATTAGGAAATTCTACCGTAAGTTTTGATGATGCTGTTAAAAATGTTGTTTCTGAAGTTTCCAAAACAGTAAAAATTATTAAATCTGTTTACATAAAAGATATGGAAGCAAAAGTTAGCGATAATCAAGTTGTACAATATGGTATAACCACTAAAGTAACTTTTGAAATTATGGATTAGTAGTAATTAAAAAACTAATGAATAAAGAGGATTCTTAAAATGCAAATATATTACTGCCTTGCTTTTTTAGAATCCTCTTTATTAAATTCATTTATTTTATAAACATCAAGTAAAAAAAGTTAGTTAAAATAATAATTGATATCTTCAAAAAATGAAAACAGACACCCAAAAACCTAAAGCTATAAAATTACAAACCGAGTTTAAAAATAAATTTAGTTTAGGTGAATTGTATAGTGCTTCTGTTTATCTACCAAGAGCCATTATAAAAATGATGGAAAACAGTAAAAATAAATTAATTGATAATGATTTTGTAAAACGATTACAATTAGCGGTAACTGAAGTAAATGGTTGTGTCATTTGCTCTTATGGACACACTAAAATGGCTTTGCGTCAAGGCATGAGTGGCGAAGAAATAAGTAGTTTTTTAAGTGGTGAAAATCATTTTATAAAACCAGAAGAAGCTAAAGCAATTATGTTTGCTCAATATTATGCAGACACTAGAGGTTATCCTAAAAAATACGCTTTCGATTCAATTGTAAAAGAATATGGAAATAAAAATGCAAATATTATACTTTCTGTTATTCAAATAATGACTGTTGGTAATATATTCGGCATTCCGTTTAGTGCTTTTCAAGCTAGATTAAAAGGAAAACCATATAAAGATAGTTCCTTATTTTTTGAACTTGGAACATTAATAATAGGAGTTTTTTTATTGCCAATTGCAATTATTCATGGTCTTTTAAGAAGTTTAATTGGCTTACCAAATAGTAGGTTTGATAAAAGTTCATCAGAATAACAAAACGAATTTTAATACACGAAAATTTAACCCAGTAATTTTTTAGTGAATAAACTAAAACTTAATTAGTAATTTATTTTTTAGACTTCACTATTAAACTCAATTTTTATTTTGCTTTTTTAACACGCATTCTAGAAACTTCAAAATCTTTACAAGAATTTTCTATTTGTTCTAATCTATTAAATATGTTTTTGTATGATAATCAGTTTTAAAAAGATTGTGTTTTAAAAATCAAAATTTGACATTCATTAAAAAGCCTCTTTTGTTTTCTACTTTATTTCAATTAATCATATAAAATTTAATTCCTTTTATCAATTCAAACATCAATTTCTAAAGAGATTGGGCAATGATCAGAACCAAAAATATCTGAATAAATAGCAACTCCTTTCACTTTTTTTATCAAAGATTTACTTATCAGAAAATAATCAATTCTCCAACCCGTATTCCTCTCTCTCGATTTAAAACGATAACTCCAAAATGTATAAGCAATCTTATCTGGATAAAAATATCTAAAGGAATCTATAAAACCTGCTTTGATTAAATGATCGATTCCATCAATTTCAATTTGTGTATAACCTGCCGTTTTATTGTAGTTAGATTTGTCATTTTTAAGATCTATTGCTTTATGGGCAACATTAAAATCGCCACAAATAATAACGGGTTTTGTTTTCTCTAAATCTTTTATATAGTTGAGAAAATCAATATCCCATTGTTTTCTAAAATTCAACCGTTCTAATTTTTGTCCAGAATTAGGCACATAAACATTTACCAAATAAAAGTTTTCAAACGCTACACATTGTATTCTTCCTTCTTGTTTTTTTGCTGAAATATTTACAAAATTATCACTTAAAATGGATTTTGATTTACTTAAAATAGCGGTTCCTGAATATCCTTTTTTTTCTGCAGAATTAAAATACTTTCTATAATTTTTAAGTGGTAATAAGGCTTCTTCAATTTCCTGATTTTGTGCTCTTGTTTCTTGTAAACATAAAATATCTGGGCTTAAAATTTCTATAGCTTTAAATAAATCCTTTTTTACTAAAGCTCTTATGCCATTTACATTCCAAGAAACTATCTTCATCATTTAGATTTAGTATTCTACCTTCAACTCATTTTGTACTTCATAAACTCCAGGTGCATTAAATGCTGTTTTTTGAGCTTCTTCTTTTTGCGCAAGCGAATGTACTTTACCTGATAATTTTACAGCATGATTAGTAGTTTCTACTTTTATACCTTCTGCATCAATAATTGAAGAACGATTAAAAGCTTTTATAATTTTTTCTTCTATATCATTTGACTTTTCAGCTTGTTCTAATATAATTAAATTTGTTACTCCTTTTACACCTGTTAAACCTCCTACTGTGCGTTTTGCTGCATCTCTTTGAAAAGCATGCTCAAGAGTTCCAGAAAGTGTAATCCATCCATTTTGAACCTCTACAATTACTTTATTATTAGGTACAGAAGCGTTCCATTCTATCGCATTTATTGCCGAATTTGCAATTTCTGTGTCATTTTTGTTGAGTGATGAAATATATCCTACTTTTAGTTCTTCTGCAAAAGCCTTTACACCTACTATGTTTTTTACAGCTTTTTCAACTGCTAGTTTAATTGGATAAGAAAAAACAAGACCATTAAGTGTTACAACGCCATCTTTTACAATTACTCCAATTTGGTTTTCATAAACATATGGCAACCAAGTTAATTCTTCTAATACATCATTTTTAATTTCTAAATCTGTTTTCATTTTTTTTAAATTTCATGATTATACTTCTAAATTATTCTAAAAAATCTGACTTTTTAAAAACAGGATTGGGATATTTATAAAACCCTTCTCCTGTTGAAACCCCTAATTTATTTTTATCAATAAAATTTTCTTTTAGATATTTTGCTGTTTTTATTTTTAACTCATCTTTTGTATTTTCTGCAGCCATTTTATTAATATTATAAGCTGTTGTAATACCAACAACATCTAAAATACCAAAAGGACCTAATGGAGCTCCTGTTGCTTTCATCCAAGTTTTATCTATAATTTCAGAATCTGCAATTTCATTTACCAATAAATTTGTTGCAGCACTTAACAAAGGCACTAACAAAGAATTAAGAATGTAACCTGGTTGTTCTTTTTTTAAAGGCAGCGCTAACATATTAATTGATTTAGCAAAAGCTACTATATCTTTAAAAACTTTTGGATCTGTTGTAGAATGTCCCATAATTTCTGCTGTATTATGAATCCAAATACTATTTGCAAAATACAATGCTAAAAACTTAGAAGGTCTTCCTGTTGCTTCTGCAAAATGACTAGGCAAAAGAGTTGAAGAATTGGTTACAAAAACAGTTTTTTCTGGCGCTACTTTAGCCAACTTTTTATAAAAATCAATTTTTAATGTTGGATTTTCTGGCACAGCTTCTATCAATAAATCTGCATTTTTTACAGCTTCCGTCAAATCTGAAGTGTAACTCAGGTTTTGATATGTTTCATCAAGCTGTTTTTGTGTTGCATTTAAATCATTTTTATAAGCTATACTTAAACTATTAAATTTGTTTTTTGCTTTTTCTAAAACGACATCATTAATATCATAAACAGTTACATGAAACCCATGAAAAGCGGTTTGAAATGCAATTTGGTATCCTAAAACACCACTTCCTGCAATAGTTATATTTTTATAATTCATTTTTATAGTTTTAACTTATTCTTATATTTTTTACCTCAAATAATCACGCAGTTTTTTATTGATTTAAAAAACAATAATCATTAATATTATTTCATTTTTTTATATCTGATAAATAAACTTACTTCAAAATTAATACAGTCAATTATATTAACAACTGATCTGAATCAGTATAAAAAATTGCCCTAACTCATTTAACTGAATTAGGGCAATTCTCTATAAAAAATAACATCATTATTTCTTATAATCTTTTTTTAAGAGTTAGTAAACAACTTCTAATTCATTATCTACAGTCCAAACTCCAGGAGCATAATAGGCTGTATTTCTAGCTTCATCTTTTTCTTTTAATGAATGTACTTTACCTGTTAATTTTACAGTATGACCATCTGCTTTAACAGTTATATCTTTTGCATCAATATCTGCAGAACGCTCAAATGCTTTTTTAATTTTGTCTTTAATATCACTAGTATCAATATTATTTTTTAATGTAATATTATTTACTACGTATTTTACACTTGTTAAGTTCTGCACAGCTTTTTTAGCAGCATTTTTTTGAAAAGCCCACATTACTTCTCCAGTTAAATAAATCCAACCATCTTCTACTTTAACATCAATTTTATTTTCAGGTACAGAAATATTCCATTTTAATGCGCTTACTGCTGCTTCTGCAATTTCTGTATCAGATTTATGCGAAGTTGTAGCATATTTAACCACAATATCTTCTGCTACTGCTTTTACCCCAAATACACTTTTAGCTGCTTTTTCTGCTTCTCTTTTTTTTGCATAACTATCTACAGTTCCTGTTAGAGTTACAATACCATCATTAACAATTACACCAATTTGTGTTTCATCTATGCTTGGTTGCCATTCTAGTTCATCCAAAACATCTTCTTTAATACTTAAATCTGTTCTCATAATATTATATATTTTAATTAATAATAGACCAAAGGTATTGTGATTATAAAACACTGACACTGACCCAAATCAGTCTAAAATATTTTTTGAAAATTTTAACAAAGAGCACAATTTTATTTAGGTAGTTTATCATAATCTATAATGATTGAAAACAAATTCATTTTCTAAATCAGAATGTAATGTTACCAAATAGCCACCTGCCAACTCGGAAAGTGATTTGGCCTGTATCCAATTAATTCCCCATTTCAAGAAGATAAATCACTTCATAATAATGGATTTCGCCATCTGATAATTTTAATGAATCTACTTTACTACGTTCAACAGAAACAAGAGCGTTTTTAAAAATATATATTTTAGTTTCCTTTATTTTCTCATTTCCATTTTCATCTAATGCTGGTACTTGTTCTTTTCGTACACAAGCTATTATTGTGAGTAAGAATACAATACTTACTATTTTTTTGATTTTTTTTTATATATTAATTCTTAATCTCTTTTTTTTGTAATTTATACTTATCAACGCATACTAAAGAGCTCTTGATGAAACCTTTTAAGAGGTAGTCCGTTTTTCAATAAATCTTTATGCATAGCTTTTCCAAACCTAACAGGACCACAAAACCAAACGCTAGCAGACTTCCAATCAGGTACTATTTTACGTAGCTTTTCTCCAGATAAATGACCATCTATTTTGTCTATTGTAATATGTAGGTTTACATTAGCAGCTTTAGCATCAGCAGTTAATTTATTCAACGCATCTGGTTCTAATTCACTAACACAATGAAATAAATCAATTGGTTTAGATGTTGGATTATGGGCAAGATGTTTCATTCGAGCAATAAAAGGTGTAATACCAATTCCGCCACCAATCCAAATTTGACGTTTCGCTTCATCATCAAAAGTAAAACAACCATAAGGACCTTCTATAACTGCTTTATCTCCAATATTCAATTTTTCGGGCAAGTGATTTGTATAATCTCCCAATGCTTTGGTGATAAACATAATAGTAGGATTATTTGGATTCCAGTCAGAAGCAATTGTATAAGGATGCTGTCCTTCCTTTTTATCAAAACTAACAAAAGCAAACTGTCCACTCTTGTGTCCTTTCCAGCCATCTTTTAATAGAATTAAAGTTTCTAACACCTTCATCTTTGGATAATAATACTGCTCTACAATAGTTCCCTCAACCTTTCGTCGTTTACCAACTTGACGCGTTAATACAAGTATGGCTGAAAGTACACCTGCAACTAATAAAAGTGCCATTATAATACCCAATGGTTGTGTCCATGACGCAAAATCTAATAATACAACTGTGTGAAAAACTAAAGCTAAATAAACCACAGCTATTAACGTGTGAGTCTTCGCAAAAAGTCGGTAGGGAAATCGTTTAATTAATGCCAATACAATTAAAAAAACCAATCCATAGAATGCCCATTCTCCAATAAACTTTGCTGGATTATGAAGACCATCAAAAAATGCCTGAATCTGATTAAGTGAATCTGATTTTGAATCTGGCCCACCACCACGACCTCGACCACCTGCTATTAAACCAAGGCTTGATAACCAATAGGGAGCTTTAGTAGCTATCCAGTGAAAAATAGCTGCTGCTAAACCAACAATTCCCAACCATTTGTGAAGCCTGTAGGATTTATCCAATCCACCAAGTATAGGTTCTAACCAAACGGGACGAAGTGCAAGTATCATAGCAACACTCATAACTCCAATACCTATGACACCCGAATATTGAATAGATAAATGACGAATAATCTTGCTTGTAATTGTATCAGGAAAAGGAACATTTGCCAATATCCACAAAACAGTTACTCCAACAAGTAATCCCCAAAGCAAACGTTTAATATTTCTAAGCATGGTTATTATAATATTAAAATTTAATTTTATCTAATCAAAAACCCAAATAGCTAAGTATTGTTTGAGTTTTTTATCCACTTCATAAGTAAGTAAGTAAGTAAGTAAGTAAGTAAGTAAGTAATAATTCACTCTAAATGAGACCTTAGCATCCAAGCAGTCTTTTCATGTTGCTCCATTAGTCCTGTAATGTAATCGCTAATACCTTCTGCATGCCATTTTTCTACAATAGGCTTTATTTCTTCTCTAAGAAAAATAATAATACTTTCGTGATCTTCTAACAATTCAGAAAATATACTTTGACTATCATTTTTTCCTTTTGTTTTTTCTGTTAAATGTGTTAATTCTAAATACTTTTCTAAAGTTGCAGGCACAAAATGACCAAGCATACGTATTTTTTCTGCAACAGTATCAACAACTTCTTGTTGTTCTTCATATAAAGTTTCTAGATAAAGATGTACAGAATGAAAATCTGGTCCTTCAATATTCCAGTGGAAATTTAATGTTTTTGAATAGAGTACAAATTCGTCTGCTAATACTTTTGATAGTTGATCTGCTAAATTTTGTTTATTTTTTGATGAAATACCGATGTTTGCTATTTTCATTTTATTAAGTATTTTAATGAGCGTATAAAGTTATTAGATATTTAAAAACAATACCCTGACCTAGGTCAGGATAGATTATATTTTTAACATTTTCAATAAAACTAATAAATTCCGTAAAACTCTAACCATCAATCTTTTGCTGTATAAATAAGTTTACAACCATGACACAAAACAGCAGCAAAAACAACTCCTAAAAATGCAACCGACATATCTTTCTGAGCATCCCAAACATCACCTTGAGTACCTAAATAAGAAATACCTTCTTCTACAAAAAAAACATCGGCAACTAGCCATTCTATAATTTCGTACAAAGCACTTGCAGAAATAATAATTAGAATTGGTATTTTTAATGCGATATACTTTGGTATTTTAATCCACTGTATAAAAATTTCTTGTAAAGGATAATAAAGTAAAAACCCAAAACAGAAATGCACTAATCTATCATAATGATTTCTTGAAGAATGAAATATATCTTGAAGCCAAAATCCAAATAAATTCTCTGCATACGTATATTTAGAACCATAAACATGCAGGCATAAAAACAGACATATAAGAAAGTAACTAAAATTACTAAAACGATATTTTTTATACATAAAAAATAAAAAAAGCAGTGCTATTACGGTTAACGTATTTTCTATAAGCCAATTCTTAATGTCTGTAGTACCTATTAGGGAATTTACCCAAACGATACAAAACAACAAACCATACCAAAAAAGCTTATGTCCGATTACAGTTATAACACTGCTTTGCAATTTCATTTCAAAATAATTCTAAATTATAAGTTACTACCTACTAATTGATTTCGCGGCTTTAATGAGCGATTTTGCTTCATGAATTGAAGGATAAACAGGAATTACTTTTTTTCCTGTTTCAAACAATCCATAAACTGCAGTTTGCGCAGTTCTTACAGAATATTCTACCGTAAATACAATATCTTTTGGTACCTCTGCAAACTGACCTAAAAAGGCAAAATTAGATGCGCCTTCTACTAAAACTTCTGGTCTATCTCCATACGCTCTTGGCATAAATAAGCTGTCGATAAATGGCATTGCTGTAGGTATACAGTTTACTTTTCCTGCAGACACAATAGGCTTCATTAAATTCTGAATTTTTAAATGATACCAAAGCTCTTCTAAGATTTCTTCACCTGTACATTCTGCCATCGTTTTATTAACATAATTTCCTTTTCTATCTGGATATAAACCATATCCCCAAAACACCTTAACATCTTTGGGTTGATTTGGAAAATGTGGTTGACGTGCAATAACTATAGACATCAACCAATTAGAATCAGTCATAGTTACTAAACCACCTGTACCATCAACATTACCCGAAAAATTCTCCATATAATCATGGAAAGTACTATCTTTTAATGTTGCTGTAAATGAATACCATTTTTGTAAATCTATATTGTCACAGAAAACACCAGGATTACCAAAAGCCTCATCTTTTTTAGCTATGTTTTTCCATAGTTTCCAAGACCCAGATTCTGCAACTCCCTTGAGTTTTGAAGGTCTATCCCAAGCACCATTATCTGTACTATCGGTTATAGAACCATTGGTAATAAAAACGTAATCGTTTTCACCAAGTACTATTTCATTCTTATCTTTTAAATGTATTACAGTCGCTGTTTTTTTATCTGATGACAAATCAAAATCGACATCAATAACCTCACATTCCATATCAAAGTTAACACCTCTGTCTTCTAGATATTTTTTCATAGGACGCACTACTGAATCGTACTGATTATATTTTGTACGCATTACACCTCCTAAACGATAAAGTCCATCTACTAAATGAATTAAACGTCTCATGTATCTTCTCATTTCTGCAACACTACTCCATTTTTGAAAAGCAAACATTGTAGACCATATGTACCAGAAATTAGTTTCAAAAAAATCGTGATCATACCAATCTTCAATTCTTTTGTTCTCTAATAATTTTTCAGACGTCATTAATAGTTTTAAGAAATCTGCTTGCTGTTTAAGTGAAAGTCCATAGGAAGAAACATCTAGTTTTTTTCCTTCTTTTAATAACCTCGCTTTTCCATTTGACACAAACCTCTCATTAAATTCAAACGATTCATCTCTTACAGAAACCTTAGGGTCTTCTAAAGATGGAATATAGGATAGTAAATCCCAGTAGCACTCATAATGTTTTTCGTGCATTCTTCCTCCTCTAACCACATAACCGTCTTCTTCATTTCCTGCGCCATCTAAAGCACCACCAAGAATATTGTCTTTTTCTAAAATATGAATATTTTTTCCTTGCAAACCAGCGTCTTTAACCAAATAAACAGCACTTGCAAGCGACGCTATTCCGCTTCCAATGAGATATACTTTAGCGTCTTTTGGATTTTTGTTTTTATGTCGCTTCATAATTTTATTTTTTTTCCTCAAGAAAAGCGACTACCTTTCTTGAGGACTTGTTACTTAATTTTTTAATGTTCTAAGAGCTGCTTCAAGATTCACTTTTAAATTTTTGTCGTGTCGTGTAATTGGTGGAATTTCCAAATCAATATCCAATAATTCATAAACTGCCATCTGTGCTGCTCTAACAGAATATTCAACGGTAAAAACAGTATCGTATGGTATTTCTACAAACTGACTTACAAAGGCCAAATTTCTTGATGTTTTTGGCACTGGTAATGGTCTATCCGTATTTGTACGAGGCATAAACATACTAGTGATATATGGCATTTTGCAAGGAATACAAGTTGCTTTTGAAAACACCTCATCCATATCAAAGCGAAGGTGACCACAAATTTCTTTGAGAATATCTTTACCATTACAATCTGTCATTGATTTACTAACAAAGTCACCAATGCGATCTGGTCTTAAAGAATAGCCCCAAAACACTTGTACACCATCTGGTTGTTGTGGGTAACGTCTTTGGTGTTTAAGTACTATTGACAATAACCAATTTGAATCTTTGAAAGTAACTAGTGCACCTGTACCATGTTTGTTACCTGTTAATTCTTCCATTTTATCAAAAAACACAGGGTCTTTTAAGGTTACGATAAATGACTCCCAATTAGATTCTGGTATGCTAGAATTAAATACAGCAGGATTTCCAAATTCTGGACGTCCTTTTGCAAGTTTTTCCCATAGCACCCAACCTTTACTATCTTCTTTTGTTAAATGTTTTGGTGGGCTTGTCATTGACCCAATACTAGTTGCGTCTCCCATAGAACCATTTTGGAAAAACACCAAATCATTCTTACTAATAGGAATCGTTTCTGTTTTTCCTTTATAAACGTATTCTAGCTTATTTACAGCCCATTTGCCATCTTCATCATCAAAATCGAGATTTAAGTCGGTAACCTTGTGTCCTTTTAAAATCTTAACTCCTTTTTCTACCAACCATGCTTCTAGAGGACGTACAATTGAATCATATTCATTGTATACGGTACGTGAAATCCCTCCCATAGTTGCAATTTGTGTAAACTGCTTTAAAAAACGATGCATATAGCGTTTAAACTCTACAGCACTATGCCAAGGTTCAAAAGCAAATGACGTAATCCACATGTACCAAAAATTTGATTCTAAAAGTTCTGGCGATAACCAATCTGTAATTCTATCATTACCAAGTTTTTCCTCACTAGTTTCTAATAGTCTCAAAAGTTCAAAACGATTGTGCATTGATAAACCCAATGAAGAAAGATCAGGAACTGCACGATTTTTATTGATAATACGTGCATGAGCATCTGTTTTAACTACTTTATTGAATTCTACAGTTTCATCATAAACAGATTTATTAGGGTCTGTTAATGATGGAATCGTTTTCATTAGTGACCACATGCACTCATAAATATCCGCACATAACATACGTCCTCCGCGCATTGAGTAACCACTTTCTGCATTACCAGCTGCATCCAAAACACCACCCAATACAGGTAATTCTTCATAAATTGTAATATTTTCTCCAGGAATCTTAGCATCTCTGATCATAAATGAAGCAGCTGCCATAGATCCGATACCTCCACCTACTAAATAGGCTTTAGTTTCTTTTGTTTTTACTTTCATTATTTCTATATTTTATAATTATCATAATGTGTATCAAAAAGTAGCGTTATAACTGGTCGCGAGTTTTTTATAAGTCAGTTTTTAATGTTTGTTATTAACTCAGGTGTTCATCCTTAGAGTAACAAACAACAGACTTAATTAAAAAAACTTATACCTTTTTATAGTTATAACACTACTTTTTTTTAAGTACTCTTATTTAAAAGTGTTCTTAACTTTTTTTAAACCAATTGCTAGAAATATTCTAGATATACCTGCACTTATAAAGGCAAAAGCAGTCATATAAATAATACTTAAACCCGCAAAAATTGGGTTCGCTAATAGAAGAAATGAAAACAGTAAAGTCATAATTCCTAAAAACAAAAGCCATCCCCAGTTAGGTACATCAGCAGATTTAAATTGAAAGGACAAACCAATAACCATAAAACCTTGAAATAATAACCAGAAACCAACGTAAAATGGTAAAATTGTCATTGTCATTAATGGATGAGAGATTAATAATATTCCTACCATTAAATCTAAAATACCACCTGCGAGATACCAACCCCAACCTTCAATATCATCTTTATTAGAAATTGAAAATATAATTTGAGAAATACCTGAAACAAATATGAATACACTAAAAACAATACTTAATGACACATAACTTGCTATTGGTGTTTGAAAAACCCAAACTCCTGCAATAATGTATAGAATTCCTAGTAATAAAGAAATCCACCAATTTTTTACTACAGATTGTGCTGAACTTATAATTGTAGTTGCCATAATTTTATTTTTTATAAAAATTACTGCACATTGTTTTTAAAGAGATCCTTTAAAGCGGCTCCTAATTCATTCATATCATGTGTAAATTCTCTTTCGAATTTTTGCTCATTTTCTTTAGCAGACTCATTAAAATCAATCATATTTTCTTTAAACTCTTTGCCACGTTTTGCTAACTTTTCTTTAAGTTCTTTATTTTTTTGTTCTAACTTATCAAGAGCTTTTGTTAACTTTTCTTTTTCACTTTTATTAGCATTAGCTATTTTAGTTCTTAAAACTTCAATCTGTTTTTCTGTATTTTCAATTGCTAAATCTGATGAAGTTTTAAATTGTTCCCAATTAGCTTTAACAGCAGTTTTAATTTCTACATTAGTATCCTTTGCTCCTTTTACTAAATCTTTATTGAGCTCTTTTACGTCTTCTTTAACAGAATTTGCATCTTTTTTAGATGCTTGTCCACAACTTGTTAAAAGTGTTCCTGCCATAAATATCATTATGGTTAAGGATAAAATATTTGTTTTCATATCTTTATGTTTAAATTTTTAATTCACTTAATTGTTCTAATTTATATTGCTCTTTTAAACTCATATTATTGTTAAACTCATAGATGTTTAAAACGCCCGTTTTTACTTCAACTTTTGGCATATCCGAAGAAACAATATTTTCAATATGACCTATTAAAGCACGATTAGAATTACCATGAGCCGAAACTAAAACCGTTTTTCCTTTTACTAATTCTGGTACAATGGCTTCAAAGAAATATTGAACAGTTCTTTCTTTTGTTTGCTCTAAAGATTCACTTCTAGGTAAATCATTTATAGAAACATGATTGTATTTTGGGTCAAATTTTGGATGCCTTTCATCATCAATTGATAAACTAGGAGGCGGTGTACTAAACCCTCTCCTAATTTTCCAAAACAATTCTGCTCCAACTTCGTTTTTTACATCTTCTTTATTTCTTCCTTGCCAAGCACCATAATTACGTTCATTTAGCTTCCAACTTTTAATAAAATCTACTTGCATCATATTTGCAGTTTCTAAAATAATTTCACCTGTTTTTATTGCTCTTTTTAAATAAGATGAAAAACAAATGTCTATTGATATATGATGATCTCTAATAAGCTCACCAGCTATTTTGGCTTCTTCTACACCTTCTGGCGCTATATCAATATCGGTCCATCCTGTAAATCTATTTGCTAAATTCCAAACACTTTTTCCATGTCTTACAAGAATCAACTTTCCCATTATCCTTTTTTATTGTTTAATAAAAATGAATTTTTAAGTACTTCACCTTAAAGAAGAACTTCTTCTAAAAGTTTGTTAAGTTTACTTAATTTCGATTTTTGTTTATTAATTTTTTTCTGAATTCTATTTACTTTTGCTTTAGTAATTGAATCGGAAATAGAATCCTCATAACCTTTAAGACTCGCTTCTAATTTGTTAATTCGAACTTTGGTTTTATTCTTTATTTCCTCTAAAGTCGATTTTCTTTTTGCTTCTAATTCTGCTATCTTAGCATTTCTTTTTGCTTTTAAATTGGCTATTTTAGTATTAATTTTTACTTTTTCTTCTTTTGTAGCTTTTTTAATTTTTTCGCGTTCATCTTCAATTTTATCTTCTAGATCTTCAATATGTTCATCTACATAAATATCATATTCTATTTCTGCTTCACTTCTTATAATTTCTGAACTAAAAGGTTTCATAGCATTATCAATAAAAATATCACTATCTTCATTTACTTCTGCGATAATCACAATTTCACCAATTTCCATTTTATTACTAACTTTCTGAATAAAATTTTTCTCAAAATTAAAATGACTACCATCAAAAATAGCACCTACTAATGTTCCAGAATAAAGTCCTATAATTAACCCTACAGGTCCTGCTATTGCGCCAATAAGACCTCCAAGAGCCATTCCTGTAAAAGTTCTCCATCCTTCACCTTCTGTTTCATCGTTTAGTACTTGGTATTGATTGTTTTCTTTTTTACGAATCATCATATCTTCATAGAGCGTAATATCTCCATAATCATCTAATTCTTTAATTTTATGCAAAGCATCAATTGCTTTTGTTTCTTCTTTAAAAGAAACGATTATAATGTGTGACATTTTATTTGATTTTTAATATTATTATTTATCTCAATTTAATTATCAAACTAATCTGCTAATTCTCCCATTTCTTCATCTAGCTCTCTTAACATGCTTAATTCTTCGCCAAAAGCTTCTAAACGACCTATTAAATATTGTACTTTATTAAGTTCTTCTGCTTGCTCTTTACAATACCATAAACCTAATTCTACTACCATAAAATTTCCTTCTTTATGTGCTACTTTAGTAAGATCATAACATTGTCTGGTAATTTCTTTTTCATGTGCTAATGCCGCAATAATTACATCAGGAAGACTTAAATAATCTTGTTTTGGTTGTTTTAAGGCAGGTGTAATTGGTCTTATTCCATTTGCCAAAAGCATTTTTTTTGCCTTAGTTGCGTGTACAAGTTCTTCATTACTATATTGTTTAAATAACTTAGCTGCACCTGCAAAACCTTCATCATCTAACCAAGTAGACATTGATAAATATAATCTAGAAGAATACTCTTCTTGCTCTACTCTATAGTTTAATAGATCAACCATTTCTCCACTTAAAAATTCTGATTTTGTTTTCATTTTATTTATTTTTAAAATCCGTCTAATAGTAAGATTACTTAATAGTAAATAAGTAATTACACATCAAAATTAAAGAGTTATAGAAAAGAGCACACTGACTTAGGTCAATCTGATAAAAATATTTTTTCATTCTACAGAAACAAAAAAAGAAATGAGAAGAAATTAGGTTAATTAGTACCCTTAATTAAGAAGAATATAAATAATTCCGATTAAAATAACAGACCCAAACGCACAGCCAATTATTTTCTTTGCAGATGTAGACCCTTTAAATAATGTAATTATTAATTTTACTAACATATTACTAATAGTAGCAGCAATTATTACTGATGATGCCAGTTGTAAATTTTCGCCATCTAAAGAAAATTTTGACATACTTATAGTTATAGCATCTGTATCTGCCAAACCTGCAATTAAAGCAGAATAATATAAACCACTTTCTCCAAAAAACTGATTGCTATAAAAAACAGCAAAAAGAATAATTACATAAATAAAACCAAATCCAATAGCATTTAAAATATTTAAAGGATTGCCTAATTTAATTTTGGTGTCTGGTTTATTATCATCTCTTCTCATCAATATTAAAGTAGCGATAACACATACTATTGTTAAGATACCAAATGGAATTGCCAAATATTTTAAAATATCAGTATTAAAAATATAAGCCAATAAAGCAAGTCTTGGAAACATAATTGCTGAAGCTATAATGATTCCTGCACTGTATTTTTTAGAAAGCTCTGGAAATTCCTTACTTCTTGATGCATAATTCCAAGCAACTGCTGTACTTGAAATTAATCCGCCAAGAATTGCCGTAAGAATAATTCCTCTTTTAGAACCTACAAATTTCACTAAAAAATAGCCTATAAAATTTAAAAAAGAGACAATAACTACAATGGAACCAATTTCAAAAGGATTTATTAATTTGTCTGCACCATAGGTTTTGTTTGGTAGAAAAGGTAATATCAACAAAGCAATTATGGAAAACTTTATAAATGCAAAAAGTTCTTCGGATGTAATATTGCTAATAACCGAACGAAATCTGGTTTTAAGAGAAAGTAATGTTACTATAATAACTGCTGTTGCTACTGCATCTCTATAAAATTGAGATGAAACCATTGTACCTAAAACAAAAGTTGCAATTAAGGCCAAGTTTGTAGTTAAACCATGACCATATTCTTCTTGTTTCTGAGAAAAATGATTGGAGGCTAAAAATAAAATAAAAGCTCCTAAACCAATAATCAATAGCCAAACAGTAAATGTTTTTGTAAGAATACCTAATGAAAAACCAAGAATGGTAACTATTGGAAAAGTTCTAATTCCGGCAATACCTTTCTCTTCTTTTAGTTTGTCATATTCTCTTTCCAGACCAATTATAAGTCCTATTCCCAAACTTATTAATACGCCTAAAATGTAAGGGTCTACAAATTTAATTACTCCTTGAAATGCATCCATAAATTTATTTCAATTTAATGTGAATCAATTTTTAAATTGATTATTTCTGAAAATAGAAATCAGAATATAAAAACCCAATATTGCTGATAATAAAAACCCAATAGCTCCTAATAACGGTATGCCATTTACCAAAGGAGGCATTTTTGCAATTACTAAAATGGAAGACCCTATAGACAAAGCAGCTATTATAACAGCAAAAACCAATCGATTAACAGATTTATTTATTGTTTCCTGAAATTCGTTAAGTCCTTTATGCTCATGAACAATAACTAATTTACCTTCTTTTATTTTCTTTAAAATTGTATTAATATCATTAGGTAATACTTCTATCAGATCACTAATATCTTGTAACCGATTTAGGTTCTTTTTAAATAATCTTTTAATACTAAAACGCTTTTTCGTAATTTTAGAAGTGTAGGGTTGTAAATTATCTGTAATACTAAAAGCAGGATCTAATTTAAGACCAACACCTTCAATAATTATCAAAGCTCTTATAAGCATATACAAATAATGTGGTAGCGTTATTTTGTTCTCATATAAAATAGTTTTAAACTGAGTAAGAATAGTACTTAATTTAATATCCTGAAGAGAGGTATCACTAAATCCTTCTACTAATTCATATAAATCATACTTTAATTTTTTATAATCAGAAACCTCAACTTTTACAGCTACCCTTTCTAGTACGGTAATAATTTTCTGAACATCTTTTTTTAAAAAATAGATTAAAAGATTACTTAAAGCCTCTTTATCATTTGGCATAATGCTTCCCATCATTCCAAAATCTATAAAACAAATTTGTTGATTTTCTGTTAAGACAAAAATGTTTCCTGGATGTGGATCTGCATGAAAAAAACCATACTCTATTACTTGTTGCAAATATAAATCTACACCAACTTTTGCTACTTTAACAGGATTTATATTTAAGGAGTTTAAAGTTGCTATTTCTGATACTTTTACACCAGTGATAAACTCCATACAGATAAGTTTATCTGTACACAAATTTCTATAAGCTTTTGGAACATAAATAGCTTCATTACCTTCAAAATTTTTGGTAAATCTTTCCATATTACCAACTTCTTTTAAAAACTGAAGTTCTTCCCTTATGCTTTTTTCAAACGATGTAACAATTAGCATTGGTTGAAATGCTTTAGCTTGACTACTATATTTTTGCAAAGTCTTAGCAACTTGTTTCATTACCAAAATATCTGATTCAATTACTTCTTGAATATCTGGTCTTTGAATTTTTAAAACTACATTTTCACCTGTTAGTAATTTTGCTTTATGCACTTGCGCCAATGAGGCAGCAGCAATTGGTTTTGGATTTATAGATATAAAATGTTCTGAAATAGAAATTCCAAGCTCCTTTTCTACAACTTCATTTACATTAAAATTTTTAAGTTCAGGTACATGGTCTTGCAATTTTGCCAATTCTTTAATTAAATCTGGCGGCAGCATATCATCTCTATTACTAAAAATCTGACCAAGTTTAACATACGTTGGCCCAAGCTCTTCTAAAACCATTCTTATTCTTTCAAACTTTGTAAACGAGAGTAGTTTTTGAGCATCTGGATGATTTGTGAGATAACTTTTAGGAACTAATTTCTTAAGCTTATTATGAGCCATAATATCTTCAAAACCATACTTTGTGAGTATACCAAAAAGTTTATGATACCTTATAATTTGCTTCTTATTCAAAAGTTTTATGCTTGCCATAAGTAATGCTAATTTTACATATACTCTTCTAAAAATCTAAAAAACTTTTTTTTAAGATCTGCATAAATCTCTCTTTCAGTTTCTATGCGATTTCTAAATTCAACATGTTTTCTTGCTAATTTAGTATCTATCGCATTAAATCCAGATTCACTTTGTCCTGCAATACGCATTTCATGTTCTTCAATAGCTTCTTGTAAATCTTCAATTACACCTCCATGAAGAATAAATTCATTTTGATAATGTTCTAATCGTGCAAGCACATTTTTATCAGTCCATCTTGTTACAAGCTCACTCAATCTGTTATTAAATGTTTTTAACTCATCAATCCAAAAGTCAAGTTCACGTTTCCATAGTACATGCTCAAAATGCATATTCGAATTATATAAAATTTTTGTTTCCATGATTTTATCTTTTTTACATTAAGTATCAAAGATTAAGAATTATAAGCATTTTTAAAATGACTTGTGTCAGTACAAAGGCAATTATTCTTTTTGATCAAATAATAACTCAAAATTGTTAATTATAAGGAATCCTTATAGCTGCATCATTATTTTTGTTTAACATTTAATAATTAATGTTAAACATTTTTGTAGATTTGACTAAACTTTAGAACACAACACATAAAAAAAAAGAAAACTATTCTTTTTGTTAATAATATAAATAGAATCATTAATGCAATTAGATAGTATAGCAATTGACCGAATTATAGAAATGGCTTGGGAAGACAGGACAACTTTTGAAGCAATACAATTTCAATTTGGTTTAAAAGAACAAGATGTTATAGATTTAATGAGAAGAGAATTAAAGCTAAAAAGCTTTAAAAATTGGAGACAAAGAGTGCAAGAAAGAAAAACTAAACACGACAAACTAAGAGTATTTAAAAAAGGTAGATTTAAATGCTCAAGACAACGAACAATTACAAATAACTCTATATCAAAAAGATAAATCGTGCTTTGCTTATAAGTTTAGGGTACTTAAAGACAGCACATTAAAAAGACAATAAAATGATTACAGAAGTAACACTTAAAGAAAAAGAATTAGAGCAAAAGTTAAATGGATTTTCTTTTGAAGAAATTGGAGACGACCATTTATACACAGGTTTAGAAACCCCAATGAAACCAAACGCTTTTGCTATTTCTGATGAAGAAAAGAAAGAAAAAATAGCTTCCCTTTTTTCTGAAATTATGAATGTTATGGGTTTAGATTTAACTGATGATTCTCTACAAGGAACGCCTAAAAGAGTTGCAAAAATGTATATTGATGAAATTTTCTCTGGATTAAATCCTGCAAATAAACCAAAAGTTGCCTTGTTTGATAATAAGTATCAATACAACCAAATGTTGGTAGAAAAGAACATTTCTTTCTACTCAAATTGCGAGCATCACTTTGTGCCCATTATTGGTAAAGCACATGTTGCATATATTTCATCAGGAAAAATAATAGGTTTATCAAAATTAAATAGAATTGTACAATATTTTGCAAAAAGACCACAAGTACAAGAGCGTTTAACAAACCAAATTGCAGAAGAATTAAAAACAATTTTACAAACAGAAAACGTTGCTGTTATTATAGATGCTAAACATTTATGTGTGTCATCTAGAGGTATAAAAGACGACACATCATCTACAGTAACTTCATATTTTGGTGGCGATTTTAACTCATCAGAAAAAATAGCAGAATTACAAAACACTTTAAAATATTAAATAATGGATATAATTAAAAAAGCACTAGAGTTCGAGAATAGAAAAATGAGATTTCCTACAACTAGCGACAGAATTTTGGCTGCTAGAGAAGCAAAATCATTAATATTAAGTTTAAATGAGCTTTATAAAGAAAATAAAGACAAAAAAATAATGGACATCATGAAGCGTTTAACCGCTATAAAACAACGAATTGAGAAACGTTTAAAAGGAAAACCTTTAACGGCGGCTTAAAAAATTAATTTTTTTCTTGCTTTTCTAACTTTTATAATTATATTCACAAATTAGTAAAATTTAGGAAAAAACAAGAAATGAATTTAATTGAAAGAGCTATAGAATTTGAGAACAGAAAATTCTCATTTAAAACAACTAGCGACAGAATTTTAGCATCTAGAGAAGTAAAAGCACTTATTTTAGAGCTTAATGAAGTTTATAAATCAGAAAAAGATCCAGAAATGATGGATCTAATGAAGCGCTTAACTGCTGTAAAACAAAAGATAGAAAAGCGCTTGAAAGGAAGACCTTAAAAGCAAATGAAGAAAATAGTAGTAATTGGAGGAAGTAAAGGAATTGGAAAAGCAATTATTAAATCTTTGGTTGATAAAAACCAAGTAATTAATATAAGTAGGTCTGTACCTCTACTTTCTCATAATAATCTTACTCATTTTTCTTGCAATATTCTTACTGATGAGTTACCTAAAACTGACCAAATAGATACTCTTATTTTTTGTCCAGGTAGCATCAATTTAAAACCTATTTCTAGGTTAAAACTAGAAGATTTTAGGACTGATTTTGAAATTAATGTTGTTGCTGCTGTAAAAGCAATTCAGCACTTTTTGCCTGCTCTAAAAAAAGGCACAAATCCTTCAATTTTATTATTTAGTACAGTTGCTGCAAAATTAGGCATGCCGTTTCATGCAAGTGTTGCTGCTGCAAAATCTGCTGTAGAAGGTTTAACAAAATCTTTAGGCGCAGAATTAGCACCAACAATTAGAGTAAATGCAATTGCACCAACTGTTACAGATACAGATTTAGCTGCAAAACTTTTAAGAAATGACAGAATGATAGAAAGCATTAAAGAACGTCATCCGCTTAAAAAATTCTTGAATCCAGAGGAAGTTGCAGACATGGCAACTTTTTTAATTTCTGATAAAGCAAAATCAATTTCTGGTCAAATTTTTGAACTCGATTGCGGAATTGTAAGCTTTAAAATTTAACCTAATTACTCTTACTAATGAATCTTTACGATATAAAAATTGATAGTTTACAAGGTAAACCTATCAAACTCTTAGACTTTAAAAACAAATATATACTTTTTGTAAATGTTGCTTCTAAATGCGGCTTTACACCACAATATAAAGATTTAGAAACTTTAAGTAAAACGTACAAAGACAACTTAATTGTTATTGGCGTTCCTTGTAATCAATTTGGAAAACAAGAACCAGGTAAAGCCGATGAAATTACTGAATTTTGTCAAGTAAATTATGGTGTTTCGTTTTTGATGACAGAAAAAATTGATGTAAGAGGAGAAAATCAACATCCATTATATACTTGGCTTACATCAAAAAAAATGAATGGTAAAAAGAGTTCTTCTGTAAAATGGAATTTTCAAAAATACCTTGTTGATAAAGAGGGTAAATTGATTGATTATTACTTTTCTATCACAAAACCTTTAAGCAAAAAAATTACCAAACACTTAAAATAAAAATCATGTTTAATTTATTTAAAAAGAAATCTGAAGTTGAAAAACTACAAGATTCTTATAAGAAATTAATGGAAGAAGGTTTTAAATTACAATCTATAAATAGAAGTGATAGCGATCAAAAATATTTTGAAGCAGATGCTATTCTTAAAAAAATAGAAAAAATTCAAGCTAAATAATGAAACAATTTAAATTAACCATCTTATTTTTATTCATCAATTTTGGAGGCTTAGCCATTGGAAGTTGGTTAATGAATAATGGACCTTTAACCGAATGGTATACAAATTTAAATCAAGCTCCTTGGACACCTCCAGGTTGGGTTTTTGGTGTTGCTTGGACATTAATTATGATTTGTTTTTCTATCTATTTAGGGAAATTATTTATAGAAGATAATTCTCAAAAATTAAAACTCGTTTTTCTATTTCAGTTTATTTTAAACGTAAGTTGGAACTATATTTTCTTCAATCAACACTTGGTATTATTTGGTTTGATAACTATTGTTTTATTAACTTCTCTCCTATTTTATTACTTCTTTAAACTAAGCAATAAAACGAACAATTATAAATTTTTATTAGTGCCTTACATGATTTGGTTATGTATTGCAACCTCATTAAATCTTTATGTTTTAATCCATAATTAAAATGAAAATTTACACTTTCCACAGAAAACAGAAACTACCAATAACTTTAGAAAAAGCTTGGAAGTTTTTATCAAGTCCAAAAAACTTAAAGACAATTACGCCAGATTATATGAGTTTTGATATTCTTTCTGGAGCAGAAAAACCAATGTTTGCAGGTCAAATAATTCAATATATTGTTACTCCAATTTTTGGAATAAAAACCAAATGGGTAACCGAAATTACACATGTAAAAGACTTGAATTATTTTGTAGATGAACAACGTTTTGGACCTTATGCTTTATGGCATCACAAACATTTTATTAAAGAAATTGATGGCGGCGTAGAAATGGAAGATATTATTGATTACAAAGTTCCTATGGGATTTTTAGGGCAATTAATTCATCCTTTTTTAGTAAAACCAAAACTAGAAGAAATCTTTGCTTACAGACAAAAAAAGTTGATTGAACTTTTTGGGGAGCATAAATAAATCACTAAAATCTATAAAATACATGAAAACAACAATTAACATTTTTTGGTTTAGAAGAGATTTACGTTTAGATGATAATTGTGGTTTATTTCACGCGCTTTCTTCGGATAAAAAAGTACTTCCTATTTTTATTTTTGATGAAGATATTCTTAAAAAACTACCAAAAGAGGATGCACGTGTTTCATTTATTCATCAGGAATTAAAAAACATTAACCAACAACTTTTAGAAATAAATAGCGGACTTTCTGTATTTCATGGAAAACCGATGGATATTTTTAAAGATTTATCAGAAAAATATATAATTAATACTGTTTTTACAAATCATGATTATGAGCCTTATGCACTAAAAAGAGATTTAGAAATTAAAGATTTTTTAGCGTCAAAAAACATCATTTTTAAAACATTTAAAGACCAAGTAATTTTTGAAAGAAATGAAATTGTAAAAAAAGACGGAACTCCTTATAAAGTGTACACTCCGTACTCTAAAAAATGGCTGGAAGCTTTTCACTCAAAAGGAATTCAGTTTTTTCCTTCGGATGAAAAGTTAGAAAATTTCATCAAAAGTGAAACTCATCAATTTTTATCATTAAAAGATATTGGGTTTACAAAATCCTCTATAAAAGTTGAATCCTATAAAATAAACGATAGTTTAATTGATAGCTACGAAGAAACTAGAAATTTCCCTGCAAAAAACAGTACTTCAAAACTAGGAACTCATTTACGTTTCGGAACAGTGAGCATCAGAAAAATGGTTGAAAAAGCTTCAAAAAGCAACAATATTACTTTCTTAAAAGAATTAATTTGGCGCGAATTTTTTATGCAAATTCTATGGCATTTTCCACACACAGTAAAAGATAGTTTTAAACCGCAATACGACCGCATTTTATGGCGAAATAACGAAGATGAATTTAATGCTTGGTGCAAAGGAGAAACAGGCTACCCACTAGTTGATGCAGGTATGAGAGAATTAAACCAAACAGGTTTTATGCATAACAGAGTTAGAATGTTAGTTGGTAGTTTTTTATGCAAACATTTATTGATAGATTGGAGATGGGGTGAAGCTTATTTTGCAGAAAAATTGCACGATTATGAGCAATCAAGTAATATTGGTAATTGGCAATGGGTTGCTGGTACTGGTGTTGATGCATCGCCATATTTTAGAATTTTTAATCCAACAACTCAGATTTTAAAGTTTGATAAAAACTTAGAATATATCAAAAAATGGGTTCCAGAGTTTCAAGAACTCACGTATTCTACGCAAATTGTAGAACATAAAATGGCAAGAGAACGTTGTTTAAAAACCTACAAAACAGCTCTACAAAAATTTTAATTTTATTTGATTGAAAAAAAATCATTTTTATCTTGCTAGATATTAATTTTAGTATTTAATTTGCGCACTCAAAATAAAAGCCGATGTAGCTCAGCTGGCTAGAGCAGCTGATTTGTAATCAGCAGGTCGTGGGTTCGAGTCCCTCCATCGGCTCAAATATTAAAAGTCTCAAAAAATTATTTTTTGAGACTTTTTTTTATAGAATAACCTCTTAATTCTACTACTTTCAAATTAGAAAATCTGCTCAAAATTCTTTATCTTGCAGAGTTGTGAAAATTTTAAGATAAAAATTATTTTATCCTTAATTTTTACACTAATTCTAACATAAAATCATAGAAACATGGCTAAAAAGGTAATTAAAGATCTTTTACAAGAAGTTTTAGATAGTTCTATGCAACAAATATCTGGACAAGACGCAACGTTTTTATATGCAGAATCTCCAACTAGCACTATGCATGTTGCAACTTTAACTATAGTAGAAGGTTCCATAGAATTCAATGATTTTAAAGAAATAGTAGCCTCAAAACTGCATTTAATTCCAAAGTTTAGAAAAAGGCTTTTAAATGTACCAATGAATTTAGACTATCCTTATTGGGTAGATGATCCTAATTTTGACATCGATTTACACATCAATAGATTAAAACTTCCAAATCCTGCAAACTGGAAAACTTTAAGAGAAATGACTTCTTCTTTTTTAGCAGCCCTTTAGATTTAAGAAAACCTTTGTGGTCTATTGATTTTATAGAAGGCTTAGACGAAGTTGCACAAGTACCAAAAGGTTCTATTGCAATTTTGTCTAAAATACATCATGTAATGATAGATGGAAGCTCTGGAGTTGGATTAATGAGTATTTTATTTGATAAAAACAAAGAAGAGAAAGAAAAAAAGCCTTCATCTCCTAAACCTTTTGAACCAGAACCTTTACCAGATGAAATTAGTTTATTAATAAAAAGTTCCTATAGTTTTTTTAAAAACCCGTTTAAAGTTCCTAAATTAATTGGTGAAACTGCATTTTCTTTCCTTAAAGTAAAAATGAATAATCAATTAAGAGTAAAAAGAACTTCGTTTAAAAGCTCTTACTCTACTCCAAAAACTATTTTTAATGAATGTGTTTCTCCTAAAAGAACTTGGGGAACAGCTATTTTAGCTTTCGACAGAATAAACAAACTTCGCAAAATTATAGATGTTAGTGTTAACGATTTAATTTTAGCAATTTGTGCTGGTGCAATTAGACGTTATTTAGAAGAAAAAGAAAAATTACCAGTACAACCTTTGGTTGCAAATGTTCCTATTTCTATTCGCACAAAAGGCGAAGAACAAAAAATGAATAATCAGATTTCTAATATGTTCATTAAAATTGGTACACATATTAAAAACCCTTTAGACCGCTTAGATTTTATACAAGAGCAAACTAGTTTAGGAAAATCTAAACACAAAGCTGTTGGCGCTAAAACACTTTCTAAAATGGCAGATGCTATGCCTTTTGGGTTGGCAAATTTAGCGGCAAGTTTGTATAGCAAATACAATATTAAAGAATTCCATAGACCGCCATTTAATGTTACTATTACCAATGTTCCTGGCCCACAAAATCCGCTTTATTTAAAAGGCCATAAAGTGGTAGGAATTTTTGGCTTAGCACCCGTTTTAGATGGTTTTGGTTTGATTATAGCCGCGTTTAGTTACAATGGTTTAGTTTCTATAACAACAACTTCTGATGCTAAAACAATGCCAGATGCCGATAAATTTTCTAGATATATTAGAGAATCTGCAAATGAACTAGAAGCACTTATTTTAACAAAAGAAAAACAAAAAACTGTTGAAAAAGTAAAAAAAATTAAAAGCTCAGTATTTTTTACCGCATTTAAAAAGTATTTAATTGCTGATAAAAATCTAAGAGAACAAATAATTGGTTTGTATGATTTTCATCTAAATTTAGGTGAATCAGAAATTAACTATCAACTAGCAGTTTTAAAAGAAACCGTTTCTGTAAAAAAGAAAAAAACAGCAAAACCTTCTGTAAAAATTATAATTGATGACAATTACCTCATCAATCTTCATAAAAAGAATTTATTATTAGAAGAAGCCATTATTCAAGAAAGATTATTTTTTACTGGTACAAAAAAGAATATTGATAAATTCTCACAAATACTTTCTGAATTTTTAGAAAAAAATTAATGAGTTTTAGTACCAACACATATAGAACGATTGATGATAAAACCATTTTTTATTACAAATGGCCATCAAAAAAAAACAGTACTTTAAAAGGAATTGTACAAATTTCTCATGGAGTTGGCGAACATGCAGGTAGATATCAACACTTTGCAACAACATTACAAAATGAAGGTTATGAAGTGTATGCAAACGATCATAGAATTCATGGTAAATCAGTAAAAAACCATGATTATTTAGGGTATTATGATGGCGATGATTATTTTTTAGATGCTTTAAATGATATGCGTCAACTTACAGAAATCATCAAAAAAGAACATCCGAATAAAAAAATAATTCTGTTTGGTCACAGCATGGGTTCTTTATTAAGTAGAAATTATGTTACTAAATATGGTGATGATTTAGATGCTTTAATTTTATCTGGAACTGCAAGTTTTATGAAAGGAATTGGTTCTTTTGGACTTATAAGCGCTAAATTTTTAGGAAAATTAAATGGCAAACACCGAAGTAATGAATTACTTAAAAATTTGTTTTTTACACAATTTAATAAAAAATTTAAACCCAACAGAACAAATGTAGACTGGATTAGTAGCGATGAGCATCAAGTAGATTTATTTGAAGCAGATCCGTTAAGAATTGAAGATTTTTCTTTAAGTGTTTTTAGAGATATTTTAAAAGGAACTAAAAAAGTTAATGAAACTAAAACTTTTAAAAACACACCAAAAGATTTACCCATTTTAATTTTTTCTGGTGATAAAGATCCTGTTGGTGAAATGGGAAAAGGTGTGATAAAAGTGGTAAATGCTTACAAAAAAGCGGATATTAAAGACCTTACATTAAATTTGTATGAAGGAGGCAGACATGAAATGTTAAACGAAATAAATAAAGATGAAGTTGAACATGATGTCATTAATTGGCTAAAAGAAAGAATGAAGGCTAAAATTTAAAAAATGGAAAATAACAAAATACTCTATACATCTTTTACAAAGCTTGCTTTAAAAGTTGCAATGTCTAAAGGCATGACTTTAAAAAAAGCAAAAGAAATCGTTATTTTAAAGTTTGAACTTCATCCTTTCGAAAAAATGATTGTTGGCCTTATTGATGAAAGTAAATTAATAAAAAAAGAAGTAAATACTTTATTAAATGAATGTATTTCTGTCTGTGAAGATTTTGGACCAGACAGAGATTATGTGACTTTAAATATTGTTTTAGAAAGAATTAGCAAAATTGAAGCCACAAAAAAAGGAACAAATGATATAGCGAATCAAGTTTTAAAAACCTTTAAAGAAAAGGTTGATGAAATAAACAAAAGAATAGAATCTCCTCCCCTCTTTAATGTATTGTTAGAAACAAGATCTGTTGTAGAATGGGTTTCAATGTTTGGCGTTTATCCATTTATACCAAAACACAAAGCAAGCAAAAACAAACCCGTTTTACTGATGCCTCCTTATTTAGGCAACGATAATTCTACTGCTTTTGTTAGAAAATATTTAAGATCCGTAGGTTTTAAAACTTACAAATGGGATTTAGGCGTAAATATGATTAACTCAAAATCATTGCCAAAATTGATAGAAAAACTAGATGAAATTTACGAAAAACATCAAGAAAAAGTAAGTCTTGTTGGCTGGAGTGGCGGTGGTATTTTCGCTAAAATAATTGCCAACAGACATCCAGAAAAAGTGGAACAATTAATTACAATTGGTTCTCCTGTTTGGGGCGTTAAAAATATGAAAACTCCTTTAGTTAGGTCTTTAGAATTTTTAAGAGGACGAAAACTAAGAGAAAGAAACGATAAGTTTATTAAAGAATTAGAAGAAATTCCGGATGTACCAGTAACTTGTATTTATACAAAAACCGATGGTCTTTTACCTTGGAAACACTGTATGGAAGCAGAAACATTAAGAAAAGATATAAACAATATCGAAGTTTTTGGCAGTCATTGTGGTATGGGCGCAAATGCTTCGGTTTTATTAACAGTTGCCAATTCTTTAAACACAAATATTACTGGCAAAAAACCAAAGGGAATTACAACTAAAATAGAAAGTTTATTTTTTCCTGAATTTTGGGAACAAAAAGGAATATCAAAATTTACGAACCTCTTTTTTAGTTAATTATGGAACATCACATAAAGAACATTATAGAGCATCCGAAGTTTCAAGAAAACCTTAAAACAATTGCTAAAGAGCAAAAAGTTTTATTTTCTGAAATTCAAAAAAAAGGAGCAGAATGTATTACAGAATTATATTCGCAACAACATCCTATTGCAAATATGTTATCTGTAAAAGGGTTTCAATTTATGATGTCTAAAGCGTATAATAACAAAATAGATATTGATCCAAAAGAAATAAAAAGTTTGATGAAATTAATGCGACAAAACTCAGTTGCGTTCATTTTAACACACAAAACCTATTTAGATACTGTTGTTTTAGTATCTACTTTAGCGCGTTACGGAATGCCAATTCCGTATACTTTTGGAGGAATTAATTTAGCGGTTCCTGGATTTAAACAATTAGGAAAAAACTCGGGTTTAATTTTTATCCGAAGAAGTTTTAAAGAAGACCAAATTTACAAAGCTGCTTTAAGGCATTACATTTCTTGTTTGATAGAAAATGGCGATCATTTAACGTGGAATATAGAAGGTACACGTTCTAGAACAGGCAAGATTGTATATCCACAAATGGGGATTTTAAAATACATTATGGAAGGTGAAAAAGAAAGCACAAGAAACATAAAATATGTTCCTGTTTCTATTGTGTATGATTTAATTCCGGATGTAAAAGAAATGACAGAAGAAGGAAAAGGTGTTGCAAAAAAATCTGAAAATATTGGTTCCTTCATCAATTATTTTAAAAAATTAGGAAATCAATATGGCAAAGCAGCCATAAGATTTGGCGAACCTGTAGACGCTGCTGCACATCAGAATGCCATCATTCCAGATATTGAAGAAGATAGTTATTCAGACACTAATTCTTTGCCTCGTTTTGCTTTTGAATTGATACATAAAGCAAACATGATTACTCCTGTAACTACAGTTTCATTAGTTTGTAATGTATTACTAAACAACTTTTCATTGACCAAAAGTGAGATAGAATTTAGTGTCATTAAATTAATGAATTATATTGAACAACGTAAAAAAGATGTTTTAATTGAACGAGGTAAAAGCATAGCCGCATCCGTACAAAAAGCATTGAATTTATTGCAGAGTTCAGGCATTATTCAAAAAAATAAAGCAGGTTATAAAACCCAATATAGTTTAGCACCAACAGAATTTTTATCTGCAACGTATTATGCAAATATGGCTTCTGTCCATCTGTATCACAGAGCCTTTATAGAAATGGCTTTGGTTAAAATAAAAGATGAAGAATCTTCGGATAGAATTCTTTCTTTTTGGACAGAAATAATGCGATTAAGAAATCTTTTTAAATTCGAGTTTTTCTACACTAACAAACCTAAATTTAGTAGCGAAATTGAAGCTGAGTTATTGTTGTTTGATAAAAACTGGAGAGCCATAATAAGTGACCCAAAAGGCGATATAAACAGCTTACTTTCTAGGCAAGAATTGTTTGTTTCTAAAGGATTATTATTAATTTATTTAGAAGCCAAAAAAGTAGTTTGTCATACTTTACATTCTTGGGATTTAGAGGATGATTTTTCTGAAGATGAATTTATAGAACTATGTCTTTTTAAAGGAAAAGAATTACACTGGCAAAATAGAATAAGCAGATTAGATAGTATATCCAAACCTTTTTTAATTAGTGCTTTACGTTTAGCAAAAAACAGTAAATTGACTCCTGTTGATAAAAAAATAGACACCAAAGAATTAGATATTTGGATGGATTTGCTAGACAATCTTACAGAACGTTTGCATTTTTTACAAAAACTAGAAATTCTAAATACTAAGAAATTAATCAACAAAAAAAATGGGGAAACAGCAACTGTTCCGGGAGCAGATTTAGATAGTGTTTCTAAAGATGTTTTAGAAGATGAAGAAGGCGCACATATTGCTGCATTTTTTGATTTAGACAAAACATTAATTAATGATTTTTCTGCCAAACAATTTTTAAAAACACGTTTATTAAGTGGTAAATCTACAGCCAAAGAATTGCTTTCTCAATTTGCAACCGTTTTAGTGTATGCTGCTGGAAATAGGGATTTTGAAATGCTTACAAAAATTTCTGCTTTAGGTGTAAAAGGCATTAAAGAAAAACAATTTATAGATTTAGGAGAAGAAGTATATCATGATTATTTAGCAAATACAATTTATCCTGAAGCCATAAACTTAATAGCCACACACATAGAAAAAGGACATAAAGTTGTGATTATTTCTGCTGCAACTCGCTACCAAATAACACCAATTGCAAATGAGCTTGGCATAAAAGATATTTTCTGCACAGAAATGGAAGTTAGAAAAGGGAAATTTACGGGTGTAATTTCAGAAATGTGTTGGCAAGAAGGAAAAGCAAGAGCTGGAAGAAAATTTGCAAAAGCAAATAATATTGATTTGTCTAAAAGTTTTTTCTATACTGATAGTATTGACGATTATCCTCTTTTAGAAATTGTAGGAAAACCAATAGCGACAAACGCTGATCATAAATTATCACAATTAGCTTTTGAAAATGATTGGAAAATTCTTCGTTTTAAAGAAACAAAAAAAATACCTTTGGTTAACGGTTTAAGAACTGGCTTAGCTGCCTCAAGTTTATACCCTTCTGCATTAAAAGGAATTATTAAAGGAACATTATCAATGTCTCATAAAGAAGGTATAAACACTACTATTTCTAGTATTGGCGATTTAGGTACTAGATTAGCAGGTTTAGATATTGTTGTAAAAAACAAACACAATTTAGAAGATCACAGACCGGCCGTTTTTTGTTTTAATCATCAATCTTCGGCAGACTTTTTTATCATCTTAAAATTATTAAGAAAAGATGTTACTGGGATCGCAAAAAAAGAGTTAGAAATAACTCCTTTTGGTCCAATATTTAAAGCAATGGGCGCAATTTTTATAGACAGATCTAACAAAAGGAAAGCTTTAGAATCAATGAAAAATGCTTCAGAAATTCTAAAAAAAGGAACCTCTGTTGCAATTGCTCCAGAAGGAACTAGAAGTGGTAGTAAAACTTTAGGCGAATTTAAAAAAGGTGCTTTTCATTTAGCAATGAAAGGTGGCGTACCAATTGTGCCAATTGTTATTAAAAATGCATATATGGCAATGCCAAAAGGAAGTAAAATGTTTAACCCTACACACATTGAAGTAGTTATTTTAGACCCAATTGATACTTCTGAATGGAAACCAAAAAATATAAATATATATTTAAATGATGTAAGGAATTTATTTTTAAAGGAATTAGAAAACTAATAAAACTTAAATTATGAAACTAAAAGTTGGCTTATTAGGCGGTGGTTCTTGGGGAACAACTGTTGCATCTTTAACTGCAAAAAATAGCCCAACTATTATTTGGGCAAGAAACCAAGAAATAGTAAATGAAATAAACGAGCATCATACTAATAAAAAATATTTACCAAACGCAAAATTAACAGATACTTTAAGAGCATCAACTTCAATAAAAGAAACTGTAGAAAATGCAGATGTTATTGTTATGGGCGTTCCTTCACAAAGTTTACGGGAAGTTTTAATAGAAGCAAAACCTTATATTAGACCTTGGGTACCAATAATAAATTTAGCAAAAGGTTTAGAAATGAGTACAAAAATGCGAATGACAGAAGTAATTGAAGAATTAATGCCTGGACATCCTATTGGAGTTTTAACAGGCCCTAATTTAGCCAAGGAAATTCATTTTGGAAAAGCTGCGGCTGCAGTAATTGCAATGGTAGATCATTCAATTGCAAAAAGTTTACAACCTGTTTTTAATTCGGGTTTATTTCGCGTGTACACAAATGATGATGTTATTGGGTGTGAATTAGGCGGAGCATTAAAAAATATTTATGCAATTGCGACAGGAATGGGTGATGGTTCTAATGCTGGCGATAATACACGTGCTGCAATTATAACTAGAGGTTTGGCAGAACTTACACGATTAGGAATTGCCATGGGAGGTAAAAAAAGCACATTTGCTGGCTTAGCAGGAATGGGAGATTTAGTTGCAACTTGTTCTAGTTCTAAAAGTAGAAACCATCATGTTGGCTTTCAATTAGGAAGAGGTAAAAGTTTAGAACAAATTATTGACGAAATGGATGAAATTGCAGAAGGTGTAAAAACTGCAAAAGTTGTAATGGAACTTGCTAAACGTTATAAAATTGACATGCCAATAGCTAAAGAGATTTACAAAGTGCTTTATGAAGGCAATAATGTAAATGATGCTTTTAAAGGTTTATTAAAATATGAAACTGGCTCTGAAAAAGAACCAGGTTAAAATTAAAGTGATGACAAAAAAACAAGATCAAACAGCCTCTTTTATGGTTCGTTTTAATCAACAAATTTTTGAGGAAAATGGCGAATCTAAATTACAATGGCGTGGTAAAATTTCTCACATTCAAGATGGTGATGAAAAACGTTTTTCTGATTTTAATGATGCATTGCTTTTTATGCAGCAAAAATTAAGCGAATTAACAGAAGAAGCAACCAAGCATAAAACGACTGAAGAACAAGAAAATATTATTCAGAAAAGTCTTTCTATGTGGAAAACTATTAAAGATTTTGGTCCAAAAGTAATTAGAGATACGTTAAAAGATCCGAAGAAACAGTTTACTCATTTGCAAGATGAAATTCAAGATAAAATAAGTTTAATTGGAGACGAAATATCTGAGAAAGTACAAATTGATCAATGGCGAAATGCATCAAGATCTGATTTTAATAAAATTCAAAATCAGATAGAAAACTTATCATCAGAAATAACAAAACTTACTACCAAAATAGACGCTATAAAAAAGAAATAGTTACTCTATGTCTAACTCTCTACTACAACTACAAGAATTACAAACCTTTAAAAAAGATGCAAAAATTCGCATTGAAACTTTAGGGCATTTTTGTGTGTGGAGAAATCACCAAAAGGTTGACAACAAAGAATGGGCAAGAGATAAAACAATTCAATTATTACAATATTTAGTTTCTAATCGCCAAAGAAATGCACTTCATAAAGAAAAAATTATGGACGGACTTTGGGAAGATTGGAATGATCGTGATTTTAAAGTTGCTTTACACGGAATTAATAAAGTGCTGGAACCCAAAAGACTTTCTAGAACAGAATCTGAATACATTATAAGACAAGGTGTTAGCTATCAAATTGATTTAAAAAAAGTTTGGATTGATGTTGAAGCATTAGAAAAATACATTATTATTGGTAATGAATCTTTAATTATTGATAAAACGGTGTCTAAAATTGCCTACAAAGCTGCAATAGATTTATACAAAGGCTCTTATTTACCTAACCGAATTTTTGAAGATTGGACATCCGAAGAAAGAGAAAAAACCCAACTTTTAATTTTAGGAACTTATATAACATTAGCCGAAATTTTATTGCAAGAAAACCCGTTAGAAAGTATTCGTTTGGCACAAAAAGCCTTGGCTATTGATGCAACTTGGGAAGATGCTTACAGAATACAAATGCAAGCCTATATTATTAGAGGCAACAGACCACAAGCTATAAAAACGTATCTAAAATGTGAGGTTATTTTAGAAGAAGAATATGGAATTTCGCCGCTTCCTGAAACTAAAAAACTATTGAACGAGATTGAAAACATACATTGATTTTATCAGAAAAAATAAGACACAAATCTCACGAATAACAAAAATTCCTTACTATTTCTTCAATTTCATATTTCAAGAATATAATTTGAAATTTAAAAAATAAATACTAAAATAATAAAGACCCAAAAAACCTACCAATTAGTGTAATTCGTTTCTCATAACCATCATTGTAACTCATTTGCAACTCACACGTTTTATATTTGTACTATAATAAATATCAATACACAAAATGATGGAAATTATCTCAACAAAAAGCATAAAGGAAAATACTTTAAAGTTAAACGATTTTGCTTTAAAAACTACCGAAAAGATAGTTTCTAAGTCAATTGATTCTGTAGAGAATTTACAAAAAATTACATCAAAAACTATAAAACATGGTTTAAAATTCTCTGCAAAACAACAAGATAATCTCTTTAACAATTTAGAAAAAGAGAAAGGAATGATTTGGAGAAACTTAAATAAAACATTAGATTTTTTCAGCAAAAACTAGTTTGTAACTCATTTGCAACTCACATATATTAAATTTGTAATATCAATTAAAAAAACAACTTAAAAACATATATATCATGGCAACTAAAAAGTCAAAAAAAGAAATAAAAAAAGAAGATACATTAGGCAAAGCAAAAGCAATTGTTAAAAAAATAAACAGCGATTTAATCGACGCTTCTTTTAATGCAATCGAAACCACAGTAAAAACTGGTGAAAAATGGCAAAAATTAACAGCCAAATTAATAAAGAAAACAGAACCTTTAACAAAACAACAAATTAATATGGTTGTCGATACTGCAGAATCTATTAAAGGTCAGTTAGAAAATAGTACAGAGCGTTTAAAAACTTTGGTTGGTTACGATCCAAAAATGGTTGAAAATGCTAAGAAAATGATTTCAGAAAATCCTTTAATTGAAAAGGCTGAAGCGATGAAAGACAAAATTGAGAAAGAAGTTTCTAGCAATAAATTGGTAAAGAAAGCAGAAAAAATGTCTTCTAAATTAAAAAAGAATATTTCTGAAACTATAGAAAATGTAAAAGATAAAATTGAAGATTACACGGAAGATATTCTTGATGATGTTGATGAAAAAATAGACGAAATAACTAAGCCAAAAAAAGCTTCGACTAAAAAAACTACTACCCAAAAAGCGACTCCAAAAAAGACAACTCCAAAAAAGAAAGTAGTTGTTAAAAAAGAAGTAGTCGTAGAAAAAGTAATTGTTGAAAAAACAGATGTTACCAATGATTTAAAAGTAATTAAAGGTATTGGACCAGTTTTAGAAAAAAACTTAAATGATTTAAACATTACTGCTTATAATCAAATTTCTAAAATGACGGTTAAAGACTTAACAAACTTATTAATTGGCGCAGGAATTAATGCTAAAATTTATGACTTAGAAGGTTGGAAAGCACAAGCTACTTTAGCTTTAAAAGGAGAATTATAATTTATATAATATCACATAAAAAAAACTATTATGAGCACAAAAAAAACAAATAACGTAAAATTTACAGATACAGTTAATAAGGTTTTAGATACTGCTAAAACTTCTGTAAAAAAAGCAAATGACTTTGCTTTAAACACTACCGAAGAAGTAGTTACAGATTCTATAACCATCGCAAGCGAATGGCAACAAGTTTTAGACAAAGCATTAAAAGGCGGAGTTCATTTATTAGATAATCAACAAAATTTAGTTTTTGATACGCTAGAATCTTACAAAAAGCAACTAGTAAGTGGTAAAAAAAGATTGGGCAAAATTTTTGCTTAAACAACATTATAAACTTTCTAAAAAACCAAGTTATTATTTAACTTGGTTTTTTTTGTTTTATCTAGTTTGTTTTTCTTTAGACAACAAAACGTTTCGTATTTTTGCACTTTAAAACTTTATATGGCTAAAAAGAAGAAAAATATTTCTAAAATAGATGTGCTAACATTATACATGGATTTTGTGATAGAAAACAAACAAAAACCAACAGATGTTGACGACTTTTGCGAAAATGTAGATTTAGATGTTGCTCTCTTTTACAGTCATTTTAAATCTTTAAAAAATGTAGAAAAAACAGTTTTTAAAGAACTTTTTAAAAACTCGATAGAAGTTTTAAATGAAAGTGAAGAGTTTCTTTCTTTTGATAAAAAAAACAAATTAATTAGCTTATATTTTACTTTTTTCGAGAACTTAAATCTTAATAGAGAATACGTTTTAATTGCATTAAAAGGCTGTAAAAATCAGCTAAAATCTTTTAGTGCACTTTCTGGTTTAAAGAAACATTTTATTGCTTTTGTTAATAATTTAGATTTATCAGAAAGTATTTTACCAATTGATGGTTTAGAAAAAATACAAAGAAAATTTGTTAACGAATCTGCTTGGATTCAACTCTACTTAACCATTCAGTTTTGGTTAGAAGACTCATCAGAATCTTTTGAAAAAACAGATATTTTTATAGAAAAATCTATAAATACTAGCTTTGAGCTTATAGAAAACAAATTTTTAAAAAATGCATTTGACCTAGGAAAGTTTGTTTACAAAGAAAAAATTCAGAAAAAAGCCAATTAGATATGAAAAAAGCTAGTAAAATTCCGATTTCTAAAATTCAACGTGCTTCTAAATTAGTGCAAACAGGTGCTAAAGTTGGTGTAAATTATTTAAAATATTTTGGTGATAAAATTGTAAATTCTGAAGAAGATGCTAGAGATAAACTAAATAAATCGAATGCAGAAGATATTTACGATAGCTTAAAAGATTTAAAAGGTAGCCCGCTTAAAGTTGCACAAATGTTAAGCATGGATAAAAGCATTTTGCCAAGAGCTTATGTAGAAAAATTTTCTTTGGCACAATTTTCTGTTCCACCGCTTTCTGAAGCATTGGTTTTAAAAACTTTTAAAAAGAGTTTTGGAAAATTTCCATCAGAAATTTATGATCAATTTGATGTAAAAGCTTTTAACGCAGCTAGTATTGGTCAAGTTCATAAAGCTGAAAAAGATGGACAAGAATTGGCTGTAAAAATTCAATATCCAGGAGTTGCAGACAGTATAAAATCTGATTTAGCAATGCTAAAACCTTTTGTTATTAGAATGTTTAATATGAAAGGTAAAATGTCTGATGATTATTTTTTTGAAGTTCAAGATAAATTATTAGAAGAAACAGATTACGTTTTAGAAGTTGAACAAAGTATAGAAATAGTAAATGCTTGCAAAAATATCCCTAATCTTACTTTTCCTAATTATTATAAGGATTTATCGTCAAAACAGATCATAACCATGGATTGGATGCATGGAATTCATTTATCAGAATTTACAGACATCAACAAAAATCAAGAAAGAGGAAATGCTTTAGGGCAAGCCCTCTGGGATTTTTACATGTTTCAAATTCACAATTTAAAGAAAGTACATGCAGATCCACATCCTGGAAACTTCTTAATTTCTAAAGATTATAAATTAATTGCTTTAGATTTTGGTTGTATGAAATCTATTCCAATAGATTTTTACAATCCGTATTTTGTTTTAGCACGCAAAGAAACATTAGCAGACAAAGCACTTTTTGAAGAAAAAATGTATGAATTAGAAATTTTATTAGAAACAGATAGCAAAGAAGAATTGACCTTTTTTAGCGCAATGTTTCATGAAATGTTAACTATTTTTACGCAACCTTTTCATGTAGAAACTTTCGACTTTTCTGATGAGGAATTTTTTGGTCAAATAACAGAATTTGGCGAACGATTTTCTAAAAGCACAGAATTGAGATCTTACAATGCAAGTAGAGGTTCTAAACATTTTATTTATATGAACAGAACCTTTTTTGGCTTGTATAATTTAATGTTCGATTTAAAAGCTAAAGACATAAAAATCAATAACTTTAACACTTTTTAAAGACTCTATTGTTTTTACAAATAATTAAAAAAAATCAATTAAAATATATGTTAATTATAGGAATTGCCGGCGGAACAGGAAGCGGAAAAACTACTGTTGTAAATCAAATTATTAAACAATTACCTACAGATGAAGTTTGTGTAATTTCTCAAGATTCTTACTACAACGAAACGTTTAATTTATCTTATGAGGAAAGATCAAAAATTAATTTTGATCACCCAAGAGCAATCGATTTTGAATTAATAGTTAAACACTTAAAAAAATTAAGATTAGGTAAAACGATCGAGCAACCAGTTTACTCTTTTGTAACGCATAACAGAACTACAGATACTATAAAAACACACCCTAGAAAAGTGGTTATTGTTGAAGGAATATTAATTTTAAATAACGAAGCTTTAAGAAAGTTATTTGACATAAAAATATTTGTTCACGCAGATACAGACGAGCGTTTAATTAGAAGAATTAGAAGAGATATTACCGAAAGAGGAAGAGATATTGATGAAGTTTTAAACAGATACCAAGACACTTTAAAACCTATGCATCAACAATTCATAGAACCAACTAAAAATTTTGCTGATATTATTATTCCTAATAACAAACACAATACAGTTGCTATAGATGTTGTAAGAACAGTAATAAATGACCGTTTATAAATGAGTTTTTTTAGCAATTTAAAAAAGAATCCAATCTTTAAAATTCTTACAAATACTTTTGTAATAATTTTTATTCCTTTTATAATTTGGATGCTTTTTTTTGATGAAAATTCATATTTAACACATAGAGAATTTAACAAAGAAATTGAAGATTTAGAAAGTACAATTACTTTTTATGAAGAAAAGCTTGATTCTGATAAAGAAATGATAAAAAACTTACAAGATTCTTTAAAACTAGAACGTTTTGCTAGAGAAAAATATTTAATGAAAAAAGAAAACGAAGACATTTATATTATTGAATTTGACACTATAAAAAAATAATGAGTACTTTTCTATTTGATGATTTTGAACCAGTAACTGCTGCTGCTTGGAAACAAAAAATTCAAGTAGATTTAAATGGCGCAGATTATAATGAAACCTTATTGTATAAAACCGATGAAGGCATTCTTGTAAAACCTTTTTACACAAAAGAAGACAGAACAAATTCAAAAATAAATCTTCCAAAAAAAAAATTTAATATTTGTCAAACAATTTTTATTCATGATGAAAAAATAGCTAATTTTTTAGCAATAGATGCTTTAAAAAGAGGCGCAAATTCCATCCAATTTAAGGCAGATAAAAAATTTGATTATCATAAAGTTTTACATAAAATTGAAGTAAAATCAACTATAATTTATTTTCAGTTTTCTTTTTTAGATGATCATTTTCAAATAGAACTTTCTAAATATTGCAATTCAGAAAATACTTTTTTTCAAACGGATAGTATTGGCAATTTAGCAGAAAGTGGCAATTGGTTTGTCAACTTAAAAGAAGATCAAAAAAAGTTAGAAAACATCGTTTTAGCAACTAAAAATTGCATTTCAGTTTCTGCAGATTTATATCAAAACTCAGGAGCAAATATTGTTCAACAATTAGCGTATACCTTAGCACACGCAAATGAATATTTACATGATTTTGGAAAAGATGTAGCCACTAAAATAAATTTTAATTTTGCTGTAGGGAGCAATTATTTTTTCGAAATTGCAAAATTAAGAGCTTTTAGAATTCTTTGGGAAACACTTTTAAATGAATATGATCTAAAAAATATTGAAGCTCATATTTTTACCAAACCAAGTTTAAGAAACAAAACATTGTACAATTATAATGTAAATATGTTGCGAACAACATCCGAATGTATGAGTGCTATTATAGGTGGATCAAACACCATTTCTAATGTTTCATATGATGCTATGTTTCATAAATCTAATGAACTTGGCGAACGAATTTCTAGAAATCAATTGTTAATTTTACAACAAGAAAGTGATTTTTCTGATGCTCAAAATTTTGCTAACGGCACTTATTATATTGAAGCAATTACAAATCAATTAGCAGAGAACGCATTAACAATTTTTAAACAAATAGAAAAAGTTGGCGGATTTTTACATCAATTAAAAGCGGGAATCATCCAAAAGAAAATACAAGAAAATGCTTTAACCGAAGAAGAAAATTTTATCAATAAAAACATTGTTTTATTGGGCACAAATATACACACTAATTCAGCTGATAAAATGAAGGGAGAATTAGAGTTGTATCCTTTTGTAAAACAAAGAAATATAAAAACATTAATTACACCAATTAATAGAAAACGTCTTTCTGAATCTATAGAAAAAGAAAGATTAGCACAAGAAAATGCCTAGAAAATCATTTGAACATATCAAACTAAAAAGTTCGAATTTAGAACCTCAACAAAACTTTAAACATGAAGATTTTGTAGCAGGAATTGCGCCAAATTTAAGAGGTATTTACGCAACAATGTACATTAAAAAACCCTGGGAAATTAGGCAATGTATTAGTTTTTCTTCCGCTAAAGAAGGCAATATTTTTTACAAAAAAAATCCAGAAACTCACTTAAAAGAATTATCTATTACTTTTAATGTCGAAACACAAAATACTTATGATTCTGATGATGAAATTCTAAAAAACCTTGTTAGCAAAACAAGTGTTAACATAGATTCTGTAGAAGACATGAAGATGTTGTTTTATCAAGTTCCTTTAGATAAAATCTCGGTTTCTATAACATCGAATGACGCAATTCTACCCCTTTTAGCATTTTATATTGTTGCCGCAGAAGAACAAGAAGTTCCTCTTGATCAACTTTCTGGAATCATTCAATATGATGTTTTAAAGGATCTCATGGTTAAAGAAACAGACATTGTTTCTCCTAATCTATCAATGAAAATTTTTACTGATATTTTTAAATATACAAGTAATAAAATGCCAAAATTTAACTCCTTTTCTATTTCTGGTTTTCATATGCAAGAAGCTAATACTACTGCAGAAATTGAATTGGCTTATACATTTTCTAAAGGTTTAGAATTCATAAAAAAAAGCATTGAAGCAGGAATTGACATTGATACTATTGCCTCAAAATTATCTTTCTTTTGGGCAATTGGCATGGATCATTTTACAGAAATAGCAAAATTAAGAGCTGCAAGAATGTTGTGGGCAAAAATTGTAAAACAATTCAATCCTAAAAATCAAAATTCGTTTGCATTAAGAACTCATTGCAAAACAAATAACTCGTCTTTAAAAGCGCAAGATCCTTTTAATAAAATTGCCAGAACTACTATAGAAGCAATGGCTGCAGCTTTTGGCGGTACAGAAAGTTTATACACAAATACATTAAACGAATCGAATGCTTTTCTTAAAGATTATTCTAATATACTTACTAAAGATACACAACTATTTTTACAACAGGAAACACATATTACTAAAACTGTAGATCCTTGGGCGGGCAGTTTTCGTATAGAAAAACTAACAGAAGAAATTGCGAATAGAGCTTGGAGTTTACTAAAAGAAGTTAATGATTTAGGCGGATTAACCAAAGCCATTGAAAAGGGTATTCCAAAAAAGAGAATTGAAGAAACTGCTACAAAAAAGCAAACAAAAATTATTATGAGTAAAGAAGTTCTTATTGATGTAAATAAACATCAACTAAAACAAGAAGATTCTTTACGTGTTTCTAAAATTGATTCTGATGCCGTGAGAAAATCTCAAATAGAAAAATTACAACTTTTAAAAGCAAATAGAAATCCAGAAAAAGTTAAAAATTCTTTGGCTAATTTAACTAAAGCTGCAAAATCAGGAAAAGAAAACCTTTTAGATTTAACTGTAAAAGCTGCAAGAAATAGCGCTACTTTAAGTGAAATTTCTAATGCTTTAGAGATTGGATTTAACAGCTATAAAACTTCCACAAAATTGTAAATTTTTGAATCAATAATTTTTATTGATTTTATTTACGAAAATAAACTAATTTAAAAACAACTTTTTATTTAATTTTTAACAGTTCTTAACACCAAAAAAGAACTTCTCTGTATCAAGTCTTGTTGCTTTTATCCCTATTTTTGCAACACTTTAAAAAGCACTAAATAAAGATGAAAAATATTTTTAATTTCCTCTACTCTACAAGATTAATGGCAGTTTTATTTATCCTTTTTGCCACATCAATGGGAGTTGCAACTTTTATAGAAAATGATTTTGGAACACAAACCTCTAAAGCACTCGTTTATAACACTTGGTGGTTTGAGACTATTATGGTGTTTTTTGTGATCAATTTTTTTGGAAATATATTTAGATACAGATTATACAAAAAAGAAAAATGGGCAGTTTTAATGTTCCATTTAGCGTTCTTATTTATAATTATTGGCGCTGGTGTAACAAGATATGTTGGTTACGAAGGCATTATGTTAATTAATGAAGGTGAAACAACCAACCAGTTTTTATCAGAAACAAATTATGTAAATGTTATTGTTGATGATAACAAAGATCAAAAAACAATACATAAACCAATTTTACTTTCTGCTTGGGGCTCAAATTCTTGGGGGTTTTCTGATGACTTTAGAGAAAAAGAATACAAAGTAGATTTAGTAGATTACATTCCGTGGGCAGAAAAAAAATTAGTAGAAGATAAAAATGGCGTTGAGCATCTATTTTTGGTAGAATCATCTAGCGGAAGTAGACATGAACATTATATAAAATCTGGAACTGTACAAAATATTCATAATATTTTAGTCGGTTATAATTCTACGGATAATAATGCTTCTATCAATATTTTTAAAAGAAATGATTCTTTAAAAATTGTTGCAAAATCTGATGGTAATTATCAAATAATGGCAACACAAGCTACTGGAAGCTTAAAAAAAGACAGTATTCAAGATTTTAAATTACGTGCGCTATACAATGTTGCTGGCTTGCCATTTGTTGCTCCAAATGAACCAAGTAAAGGAACTATGCAAACTATTAGCGGGCCAAAAGATGATAAAAAACTAGATGTTATTATCTTAGATGTTACCTCTAATAATGAAACCAAAAGAGTTGAACTTTCTGGTGGAAAATATAATAATGATAACTTTGAACAAGTTAGTGTTAACGACCTAAATTTTAGAATGTGGTATGGCTCTAAAATTTTAGAGACTCCGTTTAGCGTAAAATTAAATGATTTTCAATTAGAAAAATATCCAGGATCAGAAAGTGCCGCGTCTTATGCAAGTGAAGTTACGGTAATTGATGCAAAAGAAAGTTTTGATTTTCGCATTTTTATGAATCATATTTTAGATCATAAAGGATATAAATTTTTTCAATCTAGTTATGATTTATCAGGAGAAAAAGAACAAACTCATTTATCTGTAAATCATGATTTTTGGGGAACTTTTATTACTTATTTCGGATATTCTTTGCTGTACACTGGTTTAATTTGTATTCTCTTTGCTAAACATACACGTTTTGATGATTTAAAAAATACTTTGAAAAAAATCAGAAAAAAGAAATTAACACTGTCTGTAATGTTTGCTGTTTTCCTGTCTTCTTTCAGCTACAGTCAACAGGCTGATACACATCAGCAAAAAAGAGTTACAGACCAACAAATTGATTCCATTTTAAAAGCAAATGAAGTTTCTTTAAAACACGCAGAAAAATTTAACAAATTGGTAATTCAAGATGCTGGTGGTAGAATGAAACCTGCTCATACTTTTGCATCAGAATTGGTAAGAAAAGTAAGCCAGAGTGAGGTTTTACACGGTATGCAACCTAGTCAAGTTTTACTATCTATTTTAGAAAGCCCAAGATTATGGTTTGAAGTGCCTGCTATTTATTTAGAAAAAGGAAATACTAAAATAAGAGAAATAATTGGCGTAGAAAAAGATGCAAAATATGCACGTCTTTCTGACTTTTATGATGAAAGAGGACAATCTAAAATTGACTCTTATATTACGGAAGCTCAAAAGAAAAACATCCAAAATAAATTTGAAAAAGATGTTATTAAAATAGGTAGAAGACTTTGGTTATTTACAAGTGCTTTAAGTGGTAATGTTTTAAAAATTTATCCGATTCCAGGTGATGAAAATAACAAATGGATTTCTCATCCAGAAGTAGCAAATAGCAAAATTATACAAACATCAGATTCTTTATATATTCCGAAGTTATTACCGCTTTATATGCAGCTTTTGCAAACTTCAAAAAGAACTGGAGATTATACAAAAGCAGATCAGATTTTAGATGGAATTAAAAATTATCAGAAAAAATACGGAGCAGCAGTGTATCCATCAGAAAGTAAAATCGATTTAGAAATTACCTATAACAAATTAGGTATCTTTAAATTAAGTGCTTTTTTCTATCTTTTTCTAGGCTTACTTTTAATTTTTATTGAAATTCTTAAAATATTTTATTACAAATCTAAAGTACTAACTTACATTATAAAAGGCTTAATTACACTTATTCTATTAAGTTTTATTTTTCACACTTTCGGATTGGCTTCGAGATGGTATATAAGCGGAAATGCGCCTTGGAGTAATGCTTACGAATCTATTATTTATGTTGCTTGGGCAACAATGCTGTTTGGTTTATACTTAGGACGAAAATCTGCTTTAACTATTGGTGCAACTACTTTTTTAGCTGCAATTATTTTACTTTTTGCACATCAAAATTGGTTAGATCCAGAAATTGCAAACTTACAACCAGTTTTAAATTCTTGGTGGTTATTAGTACACGTTTCTATTATTGTGGCTAGTTATGGACCTTTTTCTTTAGGAATGATTTTAGGAATTGTTTCTTTAATTTTAATTGCTTTTACAACCGAAAAAAATAAAAAGCGAATGGATGTAAACATTAAAGAATTAACAATTATTAACGAAATGGCTGTAACTGTTGGTTTGGTTATGTTAACAATTGGTAATTTCCTTGGCGGAATGTGGGCAAATGAAAGTTGGGGACGTTATTGGGGTTGGGATCCAAAAGAAACTTGGGCGTTAATTTCTATTATGATTTACGCTTTTGTATTGCACATGCGTTTAATTCCTGGTTTACGTGGTCGTTTATCATTTAATTTTGCATCAGCATTTGCTTATTTATCAATAATGATGACTTATTTTGGAGTAAATTTCTACTTATCTGGTTTGCATTCTTATGCAAGTGGAGATAAAGCAGTAACACCAAAAGAAGCTTTTATATACATTGGTTTTATAATAGCATTATTGATATTTGCTTCTATAAAGTATAAAAAATATTATAAAAAATAATGCATATCTACAAGTTTTCTTACACTGAAGTCGATTCAATATAAAAAGCTTGTGGGTATTTTCATTTTAAAATGTATTTTTGCATTTCATTTAATAAAAACGATTATCCGAGGAGTTTTATCGGGTTACAAAAAAAACATACAATGTTTCATAAAAACATAAAATTAGTATTAGCTGGTTTAATCTCAGCTTGGGCTATTTATCAATTTAGCTTAGGAAATATTATGAACGGAATTTCCATTTTATTACTTGCCGGAATTTTTGTTTTATTTTATTTTAAAAATGAATTTATTTTATTAGCCTTTTTACAATTACGTAAACAAAATTTTCCTGCAGCTCAAAAATGGTTAAGCTATATTAAAAACCCAGAAGCTGCTTTAATTACTAAGCAACAAGGATATTATAATTATTTACATGGTATTATGTTAAGCCAAACAAATATTACACAAGCAGAAAAATATTTGCGTAAAGCTGTAAAATTAGGTTTATCTATGGATCATGATTTGGCAATGGCAAAACTACAATTAGCAGGAATTGCAATGACCAAAAGACGTAAACGTGAAGCAACTAATTTAATGTCTGAAGCTAAAAAATTAGACAAACATGGCATGTTAAAAGAACAAATACAAATGATGAAACAACAGATGAAAAAAATCTAACTTTCTCATTTTCTGATATAAAAAAAATCCGCTAAAAAGCGGATTTTTTTTTATTTCTTATTTTAAAGAAATTTACTATTAAAACTTAAACCTCATTATTTAAGCTTCGTTAAAGTTAAATCTTTATTGTATTGCACAATAAATAAACCTTGATTTTCTGTATTGTTATTTCTATAATCAAACCTTGTTTCAATTCTAGAAGTTGCGCCTTCTTTAAAAGTTGATTTTAAATCATTTCCAGAAGCTAATCTTACTAAAATATCGTACGTAATATCAAATCCTTTAGTAGCATAAAAAGAAGGCAACGTATTATTCTTTTTATAATATTGAGTATTAAAAGCGCTGGTTTCCATAGAGTTTTCATCAACAAACTCGTCGCTTACATATGTAAAACCAATTTTTGCTAATTTTCTGTTATCAACATTTTCATAAACACTGCTCTTATCAAAAGTAAAAACTTTAGCTGTTGTTTCTTCTGGTAAACTTATTAAACTATTAATAACATCAGCAATAATTAAATTACTATCTGAAGCCAAAATAACCCAATTTTTTGCATTTGGTTTTAAAATCTGAGAAAACCTAGATTTTGCAATATACCCTTTATCTGGTGTTAAAAGATGTATACTACTTGCATCAATTTTAGTTTGTAAAGAAGATTTTAAAATTCTACTAGTTTCTAAAGAAGCAGCTTTATCATCACTCACAATTATAATATTTCCGTGATCAAAATTCTCTTTGATATATCTTTCTAATTCTAATCTAAAGATACTTTTATCTGGAGAAGTTTTTACAATATTTGAAGATGAAAACTCAGATTGTTTATTAGAATATACAGGAAAAACAACTGGAATATTTACATTATTAGCAACCATTTGTACTTCTTCTGAATATAAAGGTCCAATAACAACATCATTATTATTAAAATCTCTATTCGCAAGAATACTTCTTATCTCTGTAGTGTTTCTATCTCCTGTATCAAAAACATTTAGCTCTATAGCAACACCTCTATTTCTTAAAGAATCTACAGCAATTTCTGCACCCAAATAAAAATCGGTTGCAATATTTACCAATGTTGCATTTTTAGAAAATATTTCTTTTGGTGCAAGAGTATCAATATTATACTGGTCTGCTTTAAAAGGCAATAATAACGCTACTTTTAAAGAAGTATTTGGCTGAATATAATCTTCATAAAAAGTAACATCTGTAATAGCACTAACTGGTATTTCTCTAATTTTTAAGATTTGACCAACTTTTAAACCTTCTACTAATTCCGGATTTAACAATAATAATTCTCCTCTAGAAACATTAAAAGCTTTACTTAAACTATAAAAAGTTTCACCTTTCTGTATTTCATGAATAACAAACCTTTCTTTTAATTCATTGATAAGTTTTGTTTTCTCATCAATAATTTCTTCCTCAACAGAAATAGATTCAGCATCAACAATATCTGTATCTTCATTTAATTTTTTAGAATTATAATAATTTAAACTTTTTTCTGGCACTACTATAAAAGAATCTGCTCTTAAACCGCCATTTACATCAGGATTTAAACGAATTAAATCCTTCTCTTTCATGTTTAAATTCTTGGCAATAGTATAGATTGTTTCGCCTTTTTTAACTTTGTACTGTATGTATCTATTTTGTTGACCGCAAGAAACGGTAAACGTTAAAATACATAAAAAAATAAAAAATTTTAAATGTTTCATATGTTCTATTCCCATTCTATAGTTGCAGGTGGCTTTGAGCTGATGTCATACACAACTCTATTAACTCCTTTTACTTGATTTATAATTTTGTTTGATGTTTTTTGCAAAAATTTATAAGGTAAATCTACCCAATCAGCAGTCATTCCGTCTGTACTTTCTACAGCTCTTAAGGCAACAACTTTTTCATACGTTCGTTCATCGCCCATCACTCCAACAGAGTTTACAGGTAATAACATTGCACCAGCTTGCCACACTTTATCATACAAACCATCCTCTTTTAATCCGTTTATAAAAATAGCATCAACTTCTTGTAAAATACGCACTTTTTCTGCGGTAATATCTCCTAAAATTCTAATTCCTAAACCAGGCCCAGGAAAAGGATGACGTCCTAATAATTCTGGATCAATTCCCATCGATGCTCCTACTCTTCTTACTTCGTCTTTAAAAATCATTTTTAAAGGCTCCACAATTTTTAACTTCATATAATCTGGCAATCCGCCAACATTATGATGACTTTTTATCGTTGCTGATGGACCTCCATTGACAGAAACAGATTCAATAACATCAGGATAAATTGTTCCTTGAGCTAACCATTTTACATCTTTAATATGATGAGCTTCATCATCAAAAACATCAATAAAAGTACTACCAATTGCTTTTCTTTTTCCTTCCGGATCAGAAATACCTGCTAATTTATCTAAAAAACGTTGCGATGCATCTACACCTTTAACGTTTAAACCCATGCCTTCGTATTGTGTAAGTACACTTTCGAACTCATTTTTACGCAACAAACCATTATTTACAAAAATACAATACAAGTTTTTTCCGATTGCTTTGTGTAATAAAACAGCTGCAACTGTAGAATCTACTCCTCCAGAAAGTCCTAAAACAACTTTATCATTTCCAACTTTTGCTCTAATGTCTGCTACCGTACTTTCTACAAAAGAATCTGGTGTCCAAGTTTGTGCAACTTTTGCAATATCTACCAAAAAGTTTGCCAATAATTGTTTTCCGTCTTTAGAATGATAAACTTCTGGATGAAACTGAATAGCAAATGTATCTTCGCCATCAATTTTATAAGCTGCATTTTCTACATCTTTAGTACTTGCCAATAGAATTCCACCGGTTGGTAATTCTTTAATTGTATCAGAATGACTCATCCATACTTGGCTTCCATCAGAAATATTTTGAAAGAAAATTTCATCATTTTTTATATATGATAAATTTGCTCTTCCGTATTCTCTAGTGTTTGATTCTGCTACTTTTCCACCTGAAAAATGGGCTAAATATTGCGCTCCATAACAAACTGCCAACAAAGGTTTTTTACCTTTAATTTCTGATAGCTCTGGATGTAAAACATTTTCTCCTCTTACAGAATTTGGGCTTCCTGATAAGATAACAGCTTTAAAATTTTCTAATTCTTTTGGTGGATGGTTAAAAGGATGAATTTCACAATAAATGTTTAACTCTCTAACTCTTCTTGCAATTAACTGAGTGTATTGCGATCCAAAATCTAAAATAAGTACTTGGTCTTGTTCCATGCGCAAAAATAATATTTTGATATTAAATTTACGATATAAGAAGTTAGATTTTTTTAGTTAATTATTATTCGTTAAAATCTGTGAGAATTCGTAGAAAAATAGCATTAAACAAAGCGTTTTCTAAATTTTTAGAAAAACAAATAGCCTTTTAAAAACCTAGAAAACGTTGTTATTTTTTATTCAAAGCAACTTAAAACCACAAACTTTGAATTTTAAATCTTAATATCTATAAACAATTGTATTAATATTCATTCCGGCTCCAACAGAAGCCAAAATAAAAACATCGCCTTTCTGTACAGATTGATTTTCTATTTTTCCTTTTAAAACCAAATCTAACAAAGTAGGTACTGTGGCAACAGAACTGTTTCCTAATTTATGAATGCTCATAGGCATAATCCCTTCTGGGACTGGTTTTTTAAATAACCTATAAAAACGTTTTATAATCGCTTCATCCATTTTTTCATTAGCTTGATGTATAAATATTTTCTTCACATCATCAATTTCTACTCCGCTTTTATCTAAAGCAAATTTCATTGCTGCAGGAACATTTGTAATCGCAAATTCGTAAATTTTACGTCCAAACATTTTTATATAACGTACATTTTTATCTTCGTTTTTATTGTAAGAACTACCATAATGTAGATAAAAAGCCTCTTCATTGGCAAAAGTTTGCGTAGCATGACTTAAAATTCCAGCATCTGGTTCTGTCGTTTTTTCAACAATACAAGCTCCTGCTCCATCACTATAAATCATAGAATCTCTATCGTATTTATCAATAACTCTCGACAAAGTTTCAGAACCAATTACCAAACATTTATTTGCGATTCCTGCTTTTATATAAGCTTGTGCTTGAATAACACCCTGAATCCAACCAGGGCAACCAAATAAAAGATCGTAGGCTACACAATTAGGGTTTTTAATTTTTAATTTATTTTTTACTCTTGTTGCTAAAGTTGGTAACATATCACTTTGAATCGAACCTACTTTTACATCACCAAAATTATGTGCAAAAATAATATAATCTAATTCTTCTTTATCTATATCGGCATCTTCAATAGCTTTTTGAGCTGCAAAAAATGCCAAATCAGAGCTTGTGTATTCTTTTCGTGCATACCGCCTTTCTTCAATACCAGTAATTGCTTTAAATTTTTCGATAATAACTTCATTTTCAGACGCTAAAAGAGTACCATCAGTATCTAAAAATTTATCTTTTAAAAAATCTGTATTTTCTTTTTTTAAAGTAGGTATAAAAGTTCCTGTACCTGTAATTTTTGATGAAATCATTCTTTGCTAATTATCATTTTACGTAAAATTACGGGCTTTTTTTATGGATAGAATGTTAAATAACCTAAAAAATACGAAATCCAAAATAGAAAAAGAAACTTATTATGTTGTATAAAGGTTTAACTTTAATTGCATCACTGTAGCAATAGATTGGGCTCTAGCCTTCATTCTTTCGGAATTATCACCTAAAAAATAGGTATCAATAGTGTTAAAAAAATACGATACCCAAAGTGCAAAATGCTCCTTCTTAAAAGTTACGAAAACGTTTATATCAAGGTGTTTTTTCATTACATTATTGCTATAGGTAGTAGTGTCAAAAATAATATCATTCCAAAAATCTGTAATTATTTCTAAATGATGTTCTAGTTGGTTTTTTGCAACGATATCCGTAAAAAAAGGAATCATTTTTTCATCAACTAATAACTTATCATAAAACTTTGTAATAATAAGTTTTATGTCTTTTCTTGACGATATATCTGGTTTCATTTAAAGTATCTATTGTTTTTACCAAGAATTAAAAATACAGCTGATTAAAACTCCAAATTATTTCTTTTTTTTAATAGGATCTTGATATGTGTTGAATACTGAATAAATATAAATTTCCTCATTTGTAAATTCATAAATAATGATATATGGAAATCTTTTAAGTGCTAACTCTCTAAATACTGGTTTTCTTTTTATTTGAAAATTAACTTTACCTTGTTGAAGTGTTTTAAAATAACCATCTAAATAATTATAAAATTCCAATCCTAAACCTTTTCTTACTTTTTCATACCATTCAATAGCTTTATCTATTTCAATTTGCGCAGCAGGATCAATCGTTAAAATAGGTTTAAAAACCATATTTCTGTCGCAGATTTAGCTTTACTTCTTCCCAACTTTTTCCTACAGTTTTTCCTTTTAATCTTTTTTGACGACGTTCTTCTATAATTTTATAATGCTCTTCTGATACTATAGAAACTGAATTAACAGCCGACATGGAATCAAAAACACCATTTAAAACATCTAGTTTTGTGTCATCTTCAATAAAAAGTTGAAATTGATTAATTATTTTATCCCTTAATTCCATAATAAACAGATTGTAACTTACACAAATATAATAAAACGAAATTTGCTTTTTATACCTCTCTAAAATTAAAACTTTACAGAAACATATTGTATTTGAATAATTAGTTTTTTCTAATCTTATAAATAAGAACTATCAAAAGAAAAAGGTAGTAAAGAAAGTAATGAATCTGTTTTTACAATTTCTCCAACTTCTCCCATAAACAAAACCTCGAAAGATTGTTTTTGTTTAATTTCATATTCTGATAAAGATTGTCTACAAGCGCCACAAGGGCCTACAGGTTTGCTAACTTCTTTAATTGTTGAACTTGCGGTAATTGCTAATTTTAAAATTTTTACACCTGGAAATTCTGATCCAGCCTTCCAAATGGCAACTCTTTCTGCACACATTCCTGATGGATATGCTGCATTTTCTTGATTATTACCTAAAACAATTTCATTATTTTCTAACAATAAAGCTGCTCCTACATTAAATTTAGAATAGGGAGCGTATGCTTTTTTTCTTGCTTCTACAGCTTTATCCATCAACATTTTATCTTCTGAAGAAAGTTCTGATACATCCTTAAAAAGGACTGCTGATGTTGCTATTTCAATTTTTCTCATAAATAATGGCGTCAAAAAAAGCAGCCTTTTTTGACTGCTTTTATTCTTGTAAACTTACTAAAAATTTATTACAATTAATAATTGTCATAAATTTCTCCTAAATCAAACGATAAAGAAAAGCGTAATGAGTTTTCTAATGGGTTATTTACATCAGAACCATTTATTAAATAAGACAAATCAACATTTAATGCATTGGTCTTAAAACCAGCACCTAACGTAAAATATTGTCTATTCCCTTTGTCTTCACTTTCATGAAAATATCCAGCACGTAAAGCAAAAGCATTGTTGTATAAATATTCTGCTCCTAAAGCATAGGTAAATTCTTTCATTTCTTCGCTAAATCCTCCTGGAGCATCTCCAAAAGAGCTAAACATACCTTCAATCCAACCTTGATCTTCATCTGCTGTATCATCTCCAGAATAAGGCACTAATAATTTAGTAAACTCTACTGTTGTAGAAATAATATTGTAATCGTCTAAAATAAAATCGAAACCTCCACCTAATTTTAAATTTGTAGGAATAAAATCTTCTTCTCCCGGAGTGTAAGAAACTTTAGGTCCTATATTGGCAATATTGAAACCAATTCTATAACGTCCATTAAAATTACCATAGTTTTCTTCAAAAGATTGATAATATCCAGAAACATCTACACCAAAAGAATTAATGGGTTGTAAGTTACTATTGGTTCCATTAAAAGTTAAATTAGAACGAATATATTTTAAAGAAACTCCCATAGAGAAAGTTTCACTTAATTTTAAAGCATAAGAACCTGTTGCTACCAATTCATTTGGGTTAATAGAACCATTATCGCTACCATCATTATTTGTTAAATTTATTTCTCCTAAAGAAAAATATTTAAAATCTGCTCCCCAAGCAGAGTTTTCGCTAAACCTATTAATATAAGAACCACTTCCTACAAAAATATCATCGGTTAAATTACGCAACCAAGGCGAATACGTTAATCCCGTTTTTATTTGTCGATCACTAAAAACAATTTTTGCTGGATTGTGAAATAAAGAAAAAGCATCTGCTGTTGTAGCAACCCCCATATCTCCCATTCCTGCTGCTCTAGCATCTGGTACTATCAATAAAAAAGGAACTGCTGTAGTAATTCCTCCAATATCATCTGTATTTATTGTTGTTTGTGCGCTTGTTTTTAAACTTACTAGAGCACAAAGTGCTATACAAAATCCAATTTTCTTCATTTTCTGTTTTTCTCGTTTGTTTTACAAATATCTAATTTTTATTGCAGTATTACTAATTTTTCATACTTCTCTGAAACCAAATTATTCGTTGTAGATTTTACTCTTAATTTATAAATATATACTCCTTTTCCTATTTTATTTCCAAAATCGTCTAAACCATTCCAAGTAATACTTCTAGATAAATTACCTGTTGTTTGTACATTCTGATTAATGGTTTTTACCAATTTACCAGACACAGTAAAAATTTGAACCTGAACCTCTAAAGGTTCATTTGGTTTGTTATGATTAAACCAAAACTCTGTATAATTTACAAACGGATTTGGATAATTTAATACGTTTTCTAAATTTAAAATCGCATCACTTACTACCACAAAATTTAACGTTGTTTCTGATGAGTTATTGTAAGTATCCCATGCTTTTAATTTTAAAGTATGCGGCCCAACTTCTAAATCACTTAAAGTATAGGTTACTTTTCCTTTAGAAAAATCGTTAAGTTCTGTTTGATAAAAATCATTTAAAATAATTGGGTTTGTAGTATCGCCATCTAAAATACCCACAATATCATGATCTACCGCAGTTATAGAAGTATTAATTCCGCTAGCATCAAATAAAACTGCTATTAAATTAGGAGAAGCATTGGTATTGCCTCCATCAATAAAAGACTCATCATTCATAAATAATTTTATTTCTGGTCCAAGTGCATCATCAGGCGCATTTTCATCGATTCCACCAACCACAACATCAAAATTATAACCTGCTTTATCTATTTCTCCATTTTCTGCATAAAAACTTAATTTTCCTTTCCCGTAAGCAATTTTAATATCTTTTGGCACAATAAAATCAAAACTAAAAGCACCATTTTCTACCGTAGATTTTCCTCTAAACAACTTACTATCTTGTGTATCAAAAGTCATTTTAATGCCATAACCATCATTATCTAACGTCGTTTTATCAATTAATTTGTCGAAAACAGTAGTAGAAAGTGTCCCATTAAAATCGGTTAAAACTGCATTTAAATTATCGGTTACAACACCTTCAAATTTCACTTTTGATAAAGCTCTTATAGTATCTAAAGACGTTGTTATATCCACATCATTCATTTTAGTAATGCGAATGTTTGGTTTCGGAATTGCTAATTTCATGGCAGGATCGCCAAAAGAATAAATAAAGAATTTTTGCGTGCTAGAAAAATTATTTTTCGTGGTCATTAAGGCTTCTGCTATTGTAAAATCCTCATCATTAAATGCGAGTAAAACACGAATCAAAGCTTCGTTAAAATTTTGGCCAACAGTAATATAAACCTCTCTTGTAGTTGTTATCATACTTGCAGCTCCTCCTGTTTCATTTTTTAGCGTGAGCTCGCCCGCAGTAATTCTACTTGGGTTATCGAATCTAGAAAAATCGCAAGTAACTGTAATTAAAAGCGGCAATGTATTTGGGTTATTAAAACCTTGAATTTGTGGAACATCTAAAATTCTTTCTGTAGCAAAACCATCTTCTCCTCCATGACCAAAATAATCAAAAACCAAAGTTCCTTTTTCGATGGCATTTGTAATTGCTAAGTTTACATCTGGATAGCGTTCTCCTCCAGATGAATTTTCTTGCACATACGCATCTGAATAAATTTTATTGATATTAAAAATTGGTTGATTTGCTTTAATTTCGTCTGCAATAGATTCTACACCTTGTTCTAAAACTTCTTCGCCAGTGGCATCAATATCATCGGCAACCAAAGTGATTGTATTTCGCCAATCTCCAATGGTATTTTTATTGTAATAATTTAAAATTTTATCAACAACAATTGTTGCTTCAGAAATTGTAGAAACAGGAATTCTACTAGATGCGATATCTACCGTATGACTGCTAGACATCGTGCCTTCATTATCATCCATCATTACATAAAAATCGTCTGTAACCCAAGAACTCGCTAAATTAAAACTAATTGTAGACAGTTTTACAGGTACAATATTATTATTAGCTTGTATTCTGTCTTTATAATCATATGAAGCATCTCCAAAAAAGCAGACATATTTTAATTTTTTATCTTCGGATGAATTTGTATCGTATACATGTTTTATAAAATCTCTAATTCCTGTAATATCTTTAGAACCAGAAGAATACTCATTATATATTTCATCTAACAAAACGACTTTGGTTGTTAAATTGGAATTATTTTGATGATAATCTGCTAATCTTTGTGCTTGTGCAGAAAGTTCTGAATTTGTTATTACAATATAATTAATGTCATTTAAAGCATGTAAATTCTGATTTATAACTTTAGAATTATCAACTGTTTCTGGTAAATAATAATCGCTGTCGTCTAAAATAATATATTCTTTTAAACTTGCTGCATTGTCTTTAAACGTAAAATCATTTGTAATACTTTCATTTATTATTAGCTGCGGATTAATTGCTGTTGTTACATCCCAAACTTGAAAAGCATTACTTCCGTTTGTTATTTGATATTCAACAACTCCAGTTGCATTTGCTTGCGCTAAACTTCTAAATGAAAATTGATAATCAGAAAAAGACAATTTCTTTTTTCCAACAATTTCTATATAATCTAAAAATGCATTTGCAGACGGGTTTCCATTATTATTAAACGTAATTGCAACTTCAATACTTTCGGCACTGTTTGTTATGGTTCCATTTCTTTCTACATCGTATGCTTTTGTTAATGAACTTGCATTTACCATAGGGTAACTAATAGTAAAAACATCTTTGGCGTTCACTTTTACATCCATAGTAGAGGAAGCTACCGAGTTAGAAACACCTCTTACTCTTACATTTAAATCTGTATTTGGGGCAGCATTTTTAAACGGAATTTTAAAACTCTGTGTATTTACAATATTAAAATCTTCTGTAAAAAACCATTGTGTACCCACTGCAAAAAGACTTTTTTCTTCTTTTTCATAAAAATTAAAATCATCAAAAACACTTATTTGAGAAGTAGCACTTGTTGTAATTGGTGTTTTGGGAGTTATTCTTTTTCCGTCCGTATCATTTACTGTAATAAAATAATACGCTTTATCAGAATAAATATTTTGTCTGTGTTTTATAGAGTTTGCACTCACATTTACTTCCCAATCATGAGGACCTTTTGCATAAAAAAGGATATAATCAGAATTATCAAAAGAACCATCGCTTTCTCCTTCTATATAAATAGCGTTTTCTTGTAGGCCATCATATCTAAAATCACTATTTAATTCGGGTAAAAGTTGACCTCCATTACCATAAATATGTATTTTCTTCGGATTTAATCCGCTGGTAGAAACACCTATTCTTTGCAATAAATTTCGATCAATCTTAAATACACCCGTTGTATCTACCGAAAACTTATACCAATCTCCAGAAGACAAAACGGAATTTGAACGCTGAGCTACACTAAACTGTACTAAAAAGAGGCAAAAAATAAGAAATAACTGTTTTTTCATATAAGTATTCAAATAACGCAAATAATTTTTAGATATTTTATTGATGACAAATATAAATTATACTAAAGTAAAAAAGCAATCGTTTATTAAGAATAAGCATAAAAATGATTCGTTAATTTTTACATTTTACTTGTTAGAAATTATATTTATTGTAAATTGCATCACTATAAAACACCCTATTAATATTAAATTAGGAAATGAAAAACATTTTTAAAATAACATTAGTTGTTCTAACAACAGTACTGTTAACTAACTGTAATAGATCGAATGCTAATAAATCTAGGTTAACTGGTTTATCTTTTAACGATCCAAAAAACGGTAACTTTATTAAAGGTAACGAAGATGCTGGCCAAAAACCACCATTAGGTATGGTTGCAGTAGAAGGCGGTACTTTTACTATGGGGCAAGTACAAGACGATGTAATGTTCGATTGGAATACAACACCAAGAAAACTACATGTACGTTCTTTTTATATGGATGAAGCAGAAGTCACCAACTCTGAATATTTTTTATATGTACAATATATGAAGAATGTTTTTCCTCCATCCGAAGAAAATTACAAACATATTTATAATGCTATTTTACCAGACACGTTAGTTTGGAGAAAAAGTTTAGGAAATACAGATATTTTATCTGAAAACTATTTTCGCCATCCTGCGTATTCAGATTATCCTGTGGTTGGTGTTAGCTGGTTGCAAGCAAACGAATATTGTAAATGGCGTACAAATGCTGTAAACCTAAAAAACTTAATAGATAAAGGTCATATTAAAAATATTTTTGAACAAGATTCTATTAGCAACTTTTTTGATACAGATGTTTTCTTAACAGATGCTACTCAATTATTTAATGGTGATTCTACCGTTTATAAAAAAGGGGTAGGTAGAACTTTAAGAAAAAAAGGAGACCCAAAACGTACGAGAGGTTCTTTTCAAGGTAGAAAAATTACCCAAGCAGATGGTATTTTAACACAACGTTTTAGATTACCAACAGAAGCTGAATGGGAATTTGCAGCGAAAGCAAATATAGAAAACCGAGAATATAACAATATTAGAGGTAGAAAAAAATATGCTTGGAATGGTAAATATACTAGAGAAAAAGGAAAAAGAGATAGAGGAGATCAATTAGCAAACTTTAAACAAGGTAACGGACAATATAGTGGTTTACCAGGTTGGAGTTCTGATGGAGCTGATATTCCTAACAAAATAAAATCATATCCTCCAAACGGATTTGGATTGTATGATATGTCTGGAAATGTAGCAGAATGGGTTGCAGATGTGTATAGACCTATAATTGACAATGAAGCTAACGACTTTAATTATTTTAGAGGAAATATATTTACCAAAAAAATGATTGATGAAAATGGTAATGTTGTTATTGCTGCTAATGATGAAAGCGCTGAAGTAGAATTCGACACATTGCCAAATGGTAAAATTATTCCTAAGCAATTACCAGGAACTATTAAATACATTCCAATTACTAAAGACGATGCTACATTAAGAAGAAACTTTTCTGTTTCTAACAATGCAAATATTGATGATGGCGATTTAAACTCTTCACGTTTTTACGAAGATGATGAAGATGAATTTAAATCGAAACCAAATATGTACAACTCACCTAAAAGTCCAACAATTGTAACAGATGCCAATGGAAAAACAACTTTTACAAATGATGACAAAATGAGAACTACGTTAATTAGTGATAATAGTAGAGTGTATAAAGGTGGTGCTTGGTCTGATAGAGAATATTGGTTAGATCCTGCGCAAAGAAGATATTTACCAGAATACATGGCAACAAGCTTTATTGGTTTTAGATGTGTATCTGATAAAGTTGGACCAATGTCTACAGGAAAAAGAAAAGCTAGAAACCCTAGCAGATAAGACATTAACAATAAAAAAAATACCTCATTATTTGAAAGATAATGAGGTTTTTTTATACGCTAAAAAACAAGTAAATCAACGACCTCGCCTCACGGGTAAGAGGTATGCTTCCGTAACAAACATCTTAGATTTCAAGGCAAGCCTTGGCGAATTAAACCCTTGGCTATTGATTAAATAATTTTTAGTATTTCTAACACCTTTTCGTTATGCTAAATTTTACAACTTTAACTTTACTACGTTTTTAAAATTATTGCCCTAACAAGGCAAAAAATAAATTTACAAAATTCTTACAAGAATTAGCGCTTTTAAGTATATTTAAAAAATGAAAATAGCCAATCTATACAATATATATCGTCAACATTTTCTGGTAGATACAGACACTAGAAACATCAGAAAAAACACCATTTTCTTTGCGTTAAAGGGCGAGAATTTTAATGGAAACACATTTGCCGAACAAGCTTTAAAACTTGGCGCAAGTTATGCCGTTGTAGATGAACCTGCTTATAAAACATGCGAAAATATCATTTTGGTTACGGATGTTTTAAAGACGCTACAAGAACTAGCTAATTTTCATAGAAAACAATTACACATTCCTGTTATTGGTTTAACAGGTAGCAATGGTAAAACGACAACCAAAGAATTGATAAACGTTGTTTTAAGTAAAAAACTTAATGTTACAGCCACTAAAGGAAACTTAAATAATCATATTGGTGTACCGCTCACACTACTTTCTATGACTGATAAAACAGAACTAGGAATTGTAGAAATGGGTGCAAATCATCAAAAAGAAATTGAATTTCTATGCACTATTTGCGAACCAGATTTTGGTTATATCACCAATTTCGGAAAAGCACATTTAGAAGGTTTTGGAAGCTTAGAAGGTGTTATTAATGGAAAAAGTGAACTATATACGTACTTACAAAAAAATAATAAAACTGCCTTTGTAAATACAGAAGACGCTATTCAAGTTGAAAAAACAAAGGAAATTAAAGCCGTTTTAATAAATACTGATGAACTTCAGTTTTTAGAAGTAAATCCGTTTGTAAAACTTAGGTATAAAAGTATACAAATTCAAAGTAATTTAATCGGGAAATATAATTACACAAATATTGCTGCAGCAATTACAATTGGCGATTATTTTAAAGTTTCAGAGAATGCTATTAAAGAGGCAATAGCATATTATACTCCAACAAATAATCGCTCTCAAATAATAAAATCAAAAACAAACACTATTATTTTAGATGCTTATAATGCAAATCCATCAAGCATGAAAGTTGCAATTGAAAATTTTGAAGCAATAAAAACAACATCAAAAGCTATTATTTTAGGTGATATGTTTGAATTGGGAAAAGAAAGCTTACAAGAACATCAAGCAATTGTTAATTTGGTAACTTCGCTTAATTTTAAAGAAACTTATTTTGTTGGAGAGAATTTCTATCAAACAAAAACAGATAAGACTCAATTTAAAACATATCAAGATTTAGAAGCTTTCATCAAAAAAAATCCTCTAGAAAACCAATCAATTTTAATTAAAGGCTCTAGAGGAATGCGTTTAGAAAGAATTTTAGATTTACTGTAATCGTCTTTCGTTGGCCGTTGTTGGTTGACCGACTTTCGTCCTTCGATTTTCGAAAACCGATAAACGAACAACGAATTTCGATTCCTATTCAATCAAATTTTTATGATATTCTAATAAATTATCAATAGGTCTTTGAATTACATCTGTAATTTTTAAATCATATTTTTCGGCAACTTCTTCTAAAATATCTCTAAAATAGAAAGCGATTGAACCTATAAAGTACAAAGGTGTTTCGTCTCCTTTTTCAAAAGGTAAAACTCTATATTTAAAGAATTCCTGAAAACCTTTCTTAATAATTTTTTTAATGTATTTATCTTCTTTAAATTCAAACATAAATTGCGCAAAGTTTGCTAAATACATATTCGGATTTTGTTCTCTGTACAAGTTTTTCTTCACAAAATCTGCCTCCATATTAAATTGACTCTCAAATTTTTCTGCAATTTTTTTAGGCATTCTGTCATAATAATAAGCTCTTAACAATCTTTTTCCAAAATAATTACCACTTGCTTCATCCATAATAACATATCCTAAAGAAGGCGTTTTCATATGAATATTTTCTCCGTCAAAATAACAACTATTAGAGCCCGTACCTAAAATACAAACTATTGCCGGTTTATTACCAGCAACGGCATAAACGGCTGCGAGCATATCTTCTGCAACTACCACTTTAGCATTGATAAAAATAGATTCTAAAACATCTTTTAAAATTTTTGTTGCTACAGGAGTTCCACATCCAGCGCCATAAAAAAAGATTTCTGTAACTTCTTTTTTTATTTTAATCAATTGAAACATGTTTATAATCCTGTTTTTCAACTCAACCTCTGAAATTACTTCAGGATTTAAACCCAATGTTCTTACCCTAAATGCTTCATTTTTATCTTTATTGATAGCTATCCAATCTGCTTTTGTAGAGCCACCGTCTGCAATTAAAATCATAATTCTCTTATTTTACTCAAATATATTACAAGTTAAAGTCTTATACAATAGTTTAAGAAACTTCAATCGTTTTCGTTTTAAAAATAACACATACCGGTATGATTATTTTCCAGCTGATTTCGCAAATAACCGCAGATCATTATCGGTAGAATGAAAAGTGGTTTTACAAAAAACATCCAAAATTAACGTCCTTGCGAGGTACGAAGCAATTTTATGGTTAAGTATACATATTCTTAAAGATAATTTCGTCAAAAAAGTCTTCTAAGGTCGAAAAGCATCATGAGATTTCTCGGCGTTCTTAGCTTCAGAACACGTCATTGCCAGGCACGAAGCAATCTCACTAAAATACACGAACTTTTTAATAAATAAAATACTTTTATTTAATTCGTCTGAATACAGGTTCTGATTATAGTAACGCTCCTTAATTTATCATTCCGAAATGAGCTTTTTTAGCGATGAAGGAATCTTAATGTTAGGTACTTCTAAACTATGAGATTTCTCGGCGCTCATATCTTCGCTTTGTCGAAATGACAGCAAGGTATATAACAAATTGCTTTAATCGTACCTCTTTCGCAATGACGGATTACATTTAAAAATCACAATCTTAAACCGACATACTTTTATTTTTCGTAGTAATTCAAAAGATATGGAAAGGCTAAGTGTCCAAAGAGTGGAACGGTCTGGACACGATAGTGGAATATCTTGTAGAATTCGAGAAAAATAAAATAAGTCTAGATTTTTGTTTCTTTTCAGCAATGGAAAAGAAAAGGTAAAATAGGAAGGAAATTTATATGGTGTGAGAAATCTCATAATTAGTTAATACAAATGATGAGATTTCTCGGCGCTCATATCTTCGCTTTGTCGAAATGACAGCAAGGTCTTTAACTTGTTACAATATCATTCCGAAATGAGTCTTTTTTTGGCGATTGAGGAATCTAAATATTTAGGACTTCCAAATGAATAGATTGCTTCAATCGAGTTTGCTTCTTTTATCGCAACAAGCTTTCGCAATCACTTTTAAACTGTAAACTCTAAAAACAGCATAATTCAAAAACTCACTACCTCAATACTTATTATCAATGGGAATATTGTAAATTAGCATCAAATTATTAGAAATGTTTTTTTTTAAGAAAAAAGAAATTCCGTTAAGTGATTTTTTTCCTAACGGATTCGTAGATATTCATTCTCATTTACTCCCTGGCATTGACGATGGTGCAAAAGACTTAGAAGATTCTATTGCGTTAATTCAGAAAATGGCTTCATACGGGATTAAAAATTTCATTACCACTCCGCATATTTTAGGTGAAATGTATCCAAATACACCTGAAATCATAAAGGGAAAGCTTCAAGAAGTTAGAGAAGAACTCGTAAAAAGAAATATTACCGATATCACCATTGATGCTGCAGCAGAATACATGATGGATGAGCAGTTTTCTATACTATTAGAAAAGGATGAAATCCTCACATTAAAAGATAATTTAGTTTTGGTAGAAATGTCTTATTTTAGTCCGCCTTTAAACTTATTTGATATATTATTTCAATTGCAATTAAAAGGGTACAAGCCTGTTTTAGCGCATCCAGAACGATATATATCCTATCATAACGACTTTAAAGTTTATCAAAAATTAAAAACTGCAGGATGCTTGTTTCAATTGAACTTATTGTCATTAACTGAGCAATATGGAAAAGGAGTTCAAAAAACGGCTGAAAAGCTATTAAAAGAAAACCTATATGATTTTGTGGGCACAGATACACATCATCAAATGCATTTAGAATTATTGCGGAAAATTGGGACTCCCAAGAATTTGAAACAACTAGCGCACATCATGAAAAGCACCGTTCAGCGATTTGGAAAGCAGACAAAATAAAGAACATAAAGATGACATATAAAGAAACGCTATTTTTTATAGGCCAAAGTCTAACTATTAATCATAGCAAAGAAAATAAAGATGCTATTGAAAAACAATTGAAAGAAAACCCGGTTGATTGGGATGCTATTGTCAAAGTAAGTACTGGTCATTTTGTATTTCCTGCTTTATATTGTAATTTAAAACGCGCCCACTTTTTACACTATCTCCCCGAAGATTTGGTCAATTATATGGTGCATATTACGGACTTAAACAGAGCTCGTAACCAAAAAATCATAGACCAAGCCAAAGAAATTAACGAGCTGCTCTTAGCCAACAACATCACCCCTATTTTTCTAAAAGGTACAGGTAATTTACTAGAAGGCTTGTATGAAGATATTGGAGAACGCATGGTGGGTGATATTGACTTTATTGTTTCAAGGGATGAATACCTAAAAACAATCTCTACATTAGATAAAAATAATTACAAAATCATAAAAGAGAGTGACAATTACAGAACCTTCCATTGGCATTACCCTGCTTTGGTAAATCCTGAAAAAATTGGAGCCGTTGAAGTGCACAATAAAATTCTTAAAAAGCCTTATGATTATCTTTTAGATAATAACATCCTGAAAAAGGATCTAATTAAAAAGCAGGAAACCCACTTTTTATCTACTAAAAATAAACTATTAAATGCAATACTCCCAAAAATCATAAATGATCATTTATATTATTCTCAAAATATTTCATTAAGAACAATGTACGATGTTTTTTTAATTTCTAAAATTGAAGAATCACAAATTGATATAAAAAATAAAGCTATATTTAAAAAATTTAATAGTGTCTTAGGATGTATCCAAATGGTTTTAAATTGTTCTGAAACTATAAAAATAGAGAAAACAAAAGGTTTGGAAAATTATAAAAGAAACTATATATCACGATTAGGCAACTCAAAAAAAGTAAAAATCAAATCTGATATTATCGACTATCTAATAAAATATAGAGAAAAGATGTTCATCCTAAAAATGGCATTTTATGATCCTGAATACAAGAATTTTGTACTCAAAGAATTAGCTAAAATCAATTTTTACAAAAAACTGTTAGGCTTCAAATCGACAATTTAGTGCTAACCAACGTCTTATTTCTGGCAACATATGTAAGCAAATAAACACTTGTTTACTTCTGAAAGTTCCCACTATCATTCCAAAATGATTTTTTTTTTAAGAGATTCCCGAATCTCATTATAAGTAACACATGTCATTCCGAAATGAGCTTTTTCAGCGATTGAGGAATCTTCTTTGTTAACTACAATACTTCTTACAAACAACTCTAATTTATGAGATTTCTCGTCGTTCGTACCTCGCTCTGTCGAAATGACTTTTGGGTAACGCCTGTCATTCCGAAATGAGCTTTTCAGCGATTGAGGAATCTTCTTTGTTAACTACAATACTTCTTACAAGCAACTACAATTCATAAGATTTCTCATCACTCGTTCCTCGCTCTGTCGAAATGACAATTAAGTCTCACATGTCATTCCGAAATGAGCTTTTTCAGCGATTGAGGAATCTTCTTTGTTAACTACAATACTTCTTACAAACAACTCTAATTTATAAGATTTCTCGTCGTTCGTACCTCGCTCTGTCGAAATGACAATTGAGTCTCACATGTCATTCCGAAATGAGCTTTTTCAGCGAATGAGGAATCTTCTTTGTTAACTACAATACTTCTTACAAACAACTCTAATTTATGAGATTTCTCGTCGTTCGTACCTCGCTCTGTCGAAATGACATTCGTTATTAAATAATAATAGGTGCATACCTCAAAAAACATCATGATTCAGAAACTCCCAATCTGGATTAAAATTCGTGATTAGTATTCTTTTCTTCTCTCTTCTCCAGCCTTTTAATTCTTTTTCCCTTAAAATAGCAGCATTAACGTCTTCAAATACTTCATAATATAATAAATAGTAACAATTGTACTTGCCTGCGAATGATTTTTTAGCATTTCTACTATCGAAATAATGTTGAGAAAGTCTTCTTTGAATGTCATTTGTTACTCCAACGTAAAGTACCGTTTTGTTTTTATTTGTAATTATATAGACAATATATTTTTTAAACATTATTAAAAATAATAATTTTAGTTTAAATATTTATGGTTTATTGTCCCTTTTACTTCATTTTATCGAATGACCTTTAGAATTAATTATAAAGTAAAACAGCATTCCGAAATGAGCCTTTTAAGGCGATTGAGGAATCTTCTTTGTTAACTACAATACTTTTTATAAATAACTCTAATTCATAAGATTTCTCGGCGATCATTCTTCCCTCTGTCGAAATGACATTTGGGTTTATAAAATAAAGTTAGTCTGTCATTCCGAAATGAGCTTTTTTAAGCGATTGAGGAATCCCATTAATAGCGACTCAAAATTATGAGATTTCTCATCACTCGTTCCTCCCTCTGTCGAAATGACAATTAGATCACGCATGTCATTCCGAAATGAGCTTTTCAGCGATTGAGGAATCTTCTTTGTTAACTACAATACTTCTTACAAACAACTACAATTCATAAGATTTCTCATCACTCGCTCCTCCCTCTGTCGAAATGACAATTAGATCACGCATGTCATTCCGAAATGAGCTTTTTTTTTAGCGATTGAGGAATCTTTACTGTTAGCAACTCTACTTACTATAAGTAAATCTAAATCATGAGATTTCTCGTCGCTCGTGCCTCGCTCTGTCGAAATGACTTTTAGGTCTAGCATGTCATTCCGAAATGAGTTTTATCAGCAATTTCCGAATCTCCTATTAATAAATTCTCAACATCACTCTAACAAACATCTCTAAAATAAAAAAAGGAAGCAATTTGCTCCCTTTCCTATAATTTTAACTTAAAATCCTTTTATACCACGGTTTTTTAACCCGTTCTACATACGCGTTACCATAACCATAACCATAACCATAACCATAACCATAACCATAACCTCTTGTCATATCGGTATCGTTTAGCACAATGGCCATGTTTGGCAATTTCTGCTCTCTGTATAGAGTTTGCGCTATGTTTAACATACGCTTATCTAAATAATTGGCTCTTGTAACATATAAAAACATATCTGCATATTTCGCCACCAATAGCGTATCTGTTACTAAATTAACAGGAGCTGTATCGATAATGATATAATCATAATCTTTTTTAACCTGCTCAAATAAATCTTTCACTCTATCACTTAACAATAACTCCGCCGGATTCGGTGGAATCACACCAGATGATAAAATATCTAAGCCTTTAATTTCTGGAATGGAAAACTTAATCTCATCTATAGATATCTTATCATTGGTGATATAATTGGTAATACCTTTTCTTTCTGCGATACCCAAATATTCGGTAACCTTAGGAGCTCTTAAATCTAATCCTACTAACAGTACCTTTTTATTAGATAAAGACAAAGCGGCAGCTAAATTGATAGAAATAAAAGATTTCCCTTCTCCACTGGTGGTAGAAGTTACAAAAACAGTTTGCCCTAAACCATCCGTTTTCGATGACAACATAAAATCAAGATTGGTACGAATTAAACGAAAGGATTCTGCTGTACTCGTCCTTGAATCATTACCGATCACTACCTTAGCATCCGTTTCAGAGTGCGGCACATCACCAATAAAAGGGATGCTGGTCAATTGCTCGATATCTTTTCTTGAATGAATCTTCGTGTCTAAAACATTTTTTACATACACAAAAAGAAAAGGAATTAGCAAGCCAATAACTAATGCGGCTAAATACACTATTTTCTTTTTTGGTGAAACAGGCACCCCATTACTGTAGGCATAATCTATAATTTTCGCATTAGGCACGGTAACTGCCAATGAAATGGCGGTTTCTTCTTTTTTCTTTAACAAATACGAATACAACTCTGCATAAATTTGTTTCTGTCTTTCAATATCAATCATTCCTCGCTCTATCAAAGGGATACTTGCTGTTTTTGCACCAACCTTTGATGCTTCTGTATTTAACTGCTGCAACTGAATTTCTAAGGACTTTTTTAAATTGTCTAAACTGGCTAATAAGTTTTTATTGAGGGTTGAAATTTGACTTTGAATTTCAATCAATTGGGGGTTCTTTTCTCCTGCAGTGACCAATAATTTATTTCTTTGCATCACCAATTCATTATAACTCATGATAGCTGTAGAAATACTAGCATCCGTAAAGCCCAAATTGGTAGGTAAGACATCATACTCTTCAGATTGCTTGATTAATTTCTTTTGAATCCAATCCGCCAAACTCAATTCACTTTTAAGCGTAACTATTTGTTGATTGTTCATGGAAACCGCCTCTAATGCAAGTTCTCCTTCTGCAGACAACCCAGTAATACCAAACTTTGTTTTATAGGATTTTACATTATCCTGTATCAATGCCAAATCATTCCCTACACTTAATAAACGATCTTCAATAAACACTTTGGTTTTGGTAGAAACAATATTTTTATCTTTAATGGCATCTATATTATATTGTATCACTAATTCATCAAGTATATCTTCAATCTTAGGTTTTAAAGCTCCTTGTAAACTCATAATTAAAACGCTAGAATTCTTATCCACACTGCTAATACTTATTTTACCTCTATAAGTATCAATAACATTGTTTCTATTAGAAAGTTTAATTAATAAGTTTAATTCTCTTAAATCTTCTTTTGAGTATTTATCAAATAACTCCGACGGCATCAATTTAAACTGACCAATTTCAGAATTTATCAATTCATCAAGTTTCGTTGTTAAAATCAAATTACCTTCTAAATCTTGTAATTCTATATCTTTGGAATCTTTGAAAATAAGCTTAAAAATAGTGTCTTTATCTCTAAAATCTTTATTTTTTTTTATAATATTTATCTCAATAGGTGTTTGATCATAAAGTTCACTTAATTTCACTCTACCCTCTTTAAAATATGAAATTGTTAATTTTAAAGAATCAACTACATTTCCGATAATTTTACGCGATTTTAAAATTTCAATTTCATTGTCCGTATTGTTAGCAGACCCCCCACCAATAATCCCTAGATCTTCAAAAGCAGCCAATTCTGCAGAAACTCCTGACTTATTATTATCCTTTATCATAATAGAAGTAGTAGCATTGTACTGAGGAGTAGTATACCGTAAATATATAAAAGCCAATGATAGTGCCAAAATACTTCCAATTAGAAACCATTTCCAATGGGTGAGATATTTTTCTAATTCTTCTCTAATATTTAAGGTCTCAGAAGTTTCTAATCGGTTGGAAAACTCTTTTTCGTTATTTTCTTGCATTGTTATCTTATGATTAGCGTTATGATTCCAATAAGCAGACTTGTGACAGAAATAATTAAGCTCGTGTTTGAATTGGAGGATGCCGATTGAATAGAGGCATAATTTTGTTCTACATAGACCACATCATTTTGTTGTAAATAGTATACTGGTGAAGTAAATATGTTTTTAGACAACAAATCTACTCGATATTGTGTTTTTTTACCATTTTCTTCTCGTTGCACTAAAATGTTATTTCGTAAAGCAGAGATGTTTAAATCGCCTGCCAAACCAAGCGCTTCTAAGATGGTGATCCGTTCATTGGGTATGGTATAACTACCTGGATTACGAACAGCTCCTAACACCGTCACTTTGTAATTGGTAATCCGAACATTGATATTTGGATTTAAAATATAATCTGGGGCTAATTTATGTTTTAAAAATGCAATAAGCTCATCTCTGGTTAAGCCTCCTATTTTTAACTTCCCCAACACCGGAAAATCAATCTCTCCTTTGGTATCTACCAAATAGGTCTGCAGTTGAGGGGTACCAGTTGCTGTATTTGAAGTTGTAGCATAATTGACCGCTGCCAAATTAAAAGGCCTTACGGCTTCTGTATCTAAGGCAGTAATGGTAATCTGCAATACATCATCGGGTTTGATGATGGTTTTATAACTGTTAGACACTTTAGATTGATCTATTGCATCATTTTGAAAATAGACAATGTCTTTTTTAGACACACATGACGAAATCAAAACAATGGCAAAAACAAAAAGGATATTATTACTTTTTTTACTCATACTTATTTTTTTTGCTAAAATAACATAAATTTTAAAATACTTGCTAATTTTATCTACTTTAAGCGTTAGTATATCGAATCTCAGTTCGATTAATTTTGATTTTTTATCAAAATTGTATCGAGAACATTTTTTGACTGTAAAGTAACCAATCATCTCGATACAAATTTATTCCTACGTCATAAATTCACTCGATGTGACAACAACCCAAGCTGTCCGTTCGAGTGAATTTAACGAATGATAATGAGTGAAATTTGTATCGAGAACCATTATTAGTTAAAAATCACCATAACATCTTGACAAAAAACCTTTAGCTTTCGAAAAAAAACTCTACTCGATGTGACAATACTACTTTCAAAACAACTAAAAGGCATTTTCATCTTTCTTAAAAAACATCGACCAAGCGGTATTCACCACAATTTTTATATCCAAAAAGAAACTCCAGTTTTCAATATACCAGATATCTGCAATAGCTCTATTTTCCATATCCCGAATGTATTTGGTTTCTCCTCGAAAGCCATTGATTTGCGCCCACCCTGTAACTCCTGGTTTGGCAAAGTGTCGCACCATAAATTTATCTACCAATACCCGGTACTCTTCTGTATGTTTCAACATGTGTGGTCTTGGGCCTACCAGCGACATATTATTTAAAAGCACGTTAAAAATCTGGGGTAGCTCATCAATGCTTGTTTTCCGCATAAAAGCCCCAAAGGATGTTACTCTGGTATCATTTTTTGTAGCTTGTTGCACATCGGAAGTCGCATTTACCGTCATACTTCTAAATTTAAAGCAATTGAAGGCTTTACCGTCTTTACCCGTTCTTTCTTGCACAAAAAACACAGGTCCCTTGCTCGTTAATTTAATAATGAGTGCAATAATTGGAAATAACCAAGAAAATAATACAATAACGATAACACTTGAAAAGACGACATCAAACATTCTTTTTAAAATCCGATTCGTAAAACTATTTAAAGGTTCACTACGCAATTTCATAATGGGGATATTTTGAATATAATCAATAGAGAAGGTTTGTGATAAATACTCAGAAAATTCAGGAATCACACGTACACGCATCATATGGTTATCTGCATATCTAAATAAATCATTGATGAGTTTACTTTGGTGATAAGGCAACGAGATAATAATTTCATCCACCGTATTCGCTTCTAAAAAAGAATTGATTTCAGACAATTTTCCTTTGTAATAATTTTTAATCTCTGTACTTACCTCGGCATCTGTATATAAACCTACTATTTTAAAACCATACTTGGGGTTTAAATAGATTTGATGCAGCAAGGAGATTATATTTTTATTCATCCCTACTAAAAGTATACTCCTTGAATTGTAGCCTTTTTTTCGAAAAGATTTTACCTTAGAAAATGAAATAAACCGCCAAAGCAACAGAAACAAACTGAAAAAGAGCATGGAATACCCAAAAAAAAGCCTTGAAAACTTATAGTCTGTTACAAAAAAAATAAAACCTGCACTTAAAAAAATAAAAGTGAAAATGGCATAGACATTTTTTGCTAAAATTTTATAGGTAAACAAAATTCTCGGAATTTCATACAAATCAAATTTTAAACAAATGGCTACCCATAGAACCGACCATCCTAGAACCAAGCTATTGTAAAAAAGAACATTCGGAATTTCACCATGAAACACCATATACTTTGCCAGCAAAAAAGAGCCGAATAGTAGTAAAACATCCACAAAGGAAAATAATACGGGTATAAATTTAGACTTTACTTTTATCATATTTTTTTTTTAGCAATTTATAAATAGATTTTTTTATCTTGTACGCCTAGTGAGAACTTTCACATCCACAAAATTTGCGATGCTTCATGCTCATAAACTGGAAGTTAAATTCACAAGCCCTTAATAATTCTTTATTTTCGTAATTAAATATTGTTTTACTTTTCGTAAAATCTTAAAAAAGAGCGTAAACACCCCTAACAGCTGCTTTTTTTTAATAATATCCAAATCTTCCGAGGATTTTTTCTTTTGCAATTTCAGGGTGGTACTTTTTCCTCCTAAGCGCATTTTTACGAGCCAATCCTTTAAAAAGTATTTTTTAATGCTTTCCTCTTGAAACCATCGCAAAGAAATTTCATAGTCACTGGCAATATGGTAGGATTCATCATACAAACCGTAGGTGGAGAAAACTTCTTTTTTCACATAAATAGTGGTGTGCAAAGGTATCCAACCAAAATTTAAATACTTTTTTTTAAAAGGTTTTGACTTATATATTCTTTTGACTTTTTTGATATTTTCTCGTTCTACATACATTCCGTTGGCATACAACAAATCGGTATTTGAGGTTTTAAAAGAATTGGCTATTTTTTCAACGGTAGTGGTTTCATAAAATAAATCATCAGAATGTAAAATACCAATCACATCACCCGTGGCTGCTTTAATCCCTTTATTCAAGGCATTGTACAAACCCTTGTCTTTTTCGGAAAGAAAATAGCCTAATTGAGGAATAAAAGGCTTTATAATATCAAGAGTTCCATCAGTAGACCCGCCATCTATGACGATATGTTCTATGTTTGTATACGACTGGCTTAGTACTGATTTGATACAACTCTCGATAAATGCTGCATTATTATATACTATCGTTATAATTGAAACCTTCATAGTTATTTAGTTTGATATTTTTCCTTTATATGCGCAATTATTTTCTTCTCATCATTATTAAACTCCTTTTTTAATTCATAAATCTTAGCATCTACTAAAAAGCGATACCAAAAGGCTTGCAATATATACCAAACAAAACCTGACTTACCATCTAAAAAACCTAATTTTATGACATAGACATAGAAAAAATACATAAAAGGCCTCACAAACAAAGGCAATTTTAAATATTTTAATTTTAAGTACCTTTTACGTTGTTCTCCGGTTCCAAATAATTTTGGCGTTACAGAACTGGTAGAAAATATTTGATATTGTGTATCTAACAAATCTACCATTTCTCTAGAAGCATATCCATTATGTTTATCAGTCCACCAAGATAAATCATTTAAATTTTCATCAACTTGAACAAGGTCAATCTGTTTTGTTGTACCCTCTGTTAGCTTAATATGCTCATCCATCCATCTATTTTCACAAAAGCCTTTACCATTTCTCCAAATTTTTAAATGCCATACAGGGTACCAACCACCATATAGCAACTCCTTACCCATAAAAATAATTTTTCTTTTTATATAGACTCCTGTAACATCATTTTCTAAATTAGCTAAGGATTCTTTTAAATAGATCTTTTTTTTAGACTCATAATATTCATCTGCATCTATTCGCCATACCCATTCTGATTGGATATCACAATGCTCTAATGCCCAATTAAATTGGGTTGCATAATTAACCCAAGCATTTTGATAAACCTTTGCTCCTAAATTCTCAGCAATTGCAACCGTATTGTCTTTACTATAAGAATCTATGATAAAAATTTCATCAACGGTATTTTTTAAAGAAGCAATACAACGCGAAATGTGCTGCTCTTCATTGTAAGTAAGTATTATGGCTGATATGGTATTTGATGACTTCATTATTGTAAATTTCTTTTCTTTATAAATTTGGCAGGATTACCTCCAACAACTGTCCATGCATCTACATCTTTAAAAACACCAGCTCTTGCGCCAACTACAGCACCTTGTTTTATGGTTACACCAGGCCCAACAAAAGCACCAGCAGCCACCCATGATTCTTCTTCAACAACAATGGGTTTTAAAACCAAATTATTATTAACATCTGTAAAATCATGGGTTGAGGCACATAAATAGGCTTTTTGAGAAATAGTTGTATTGGCTCCAATAGTAATCATTCCTTGGTTGTAACAATCTACGTTAGGACCTAAAGTAGCATAAGCTCCCATTTCTAAATTCCAAGGTGCCCAAATTTTTACACTAGCATAGATATTCGCTTTGTTATGCAATTTGGCTCCAAAAACTCTCAAAACAAAATTTCTCCAAGACCTAAAAAAACGGGAAATAAAAGGTTTAAATAAAAATATATAACAAATACTCCAAAGTAACCTGCCTATTTTATTTTTTACACTAAAGCTATGGTTGTACTGCGATAAATCTACTTTTTTAGACATTTCTTCTTTATTTATCAAGTATGTTATGATACAATTTTAACATATTCTGTGCAACAACCTTTACATCGTAATTTTCTTCAACTAACTTTCTTCCATTTAATCCCATTAATAGCATTTCTTCTGGACTTTTTTGCATAGCTGCTTGTAATGTTACTCTTAAGTTTTCTACACTTAAATCTATCCACCATCCACATTTATGGGTATTTAACTCCTCCCAAGGCGTACCTGTAGTTGTAATTACTGGAGTAAAGCTAGCCAATGCTTCGGCAACTACAATACCAAAATTTTCACTATAGGTTGGCAATACAAATAAGGTAGACTCTCTAAACAACGTCATTTTTTTTTCTCCAAAAACAGGTTCTTTTATAAATAATTGCTGCTCTAATTGTTGTTTCGCTATTTTTTCTTGTAAACTTTTAATATAATTAGCATCCCCATTTCCTACAATTTCAAGTACCCAATCTTTTCTAATATCTGATGTTAATTGTGACCAAGCCTCTATTAACAGCTCAATCCCTTTTTTAGGGTGAATTCGTGATAAAAACAAAATTTTTCTTGGTTGATCAGTTTTAATCGGTTCTTCTGTTGGAAATTTAGAAATATCAACCCCATTGGGAATAATGGTAATTGGATTTGTAAAGCCTAAATTTCTAACATTTGTTTCTTCTAATTTACAAGTAGCATGTATGACAGCTGCTTTTTTTAAATCCTTTTTTTGATATAAAAATAGGCCCAACTTCTTTTTCCATGAACGCTGTTTCATAATCCATGGTTCTAACATGCCTCGAGGTGTAATTATATATGGAATCCCTTTTAATCGAGCAAAAAAAGCGACTATATGAATATATGGATCCCAAACATGTTGTAAATGAATTAGTGAAATTTCTTTTTTTGAAAGTTTCATGCAATATGCAAAAATATTTATAGTAGAATAAAAGTTTACTTGAAAAAGTTTTGATGTATTTATTTTTACAGGTTTATCGCTTGGTCTTGAAATTAGTTCTATTTTCAAACCTAATTTAGAGACCTGTTCACAAGTTTGCGGTACACTTCTGGAAGGACCACCAGCACTTTCATCTAATGAACCAACAATATGTAAAACTTTCTTTATTTTTTTGTTATCCATAATTACTAATTTATATACTTTTATTCTTAATACAAATTTTATAACTCTTCTAGCTATTGTGAAAAAAACCTCCCATCCTTGAAATTTTTTTATATTTTAAAATACGCCTAACGTATATTCTAAAGTTTGTTATTCTAAAAATTAATTTCTCGAAAAAAGGAATTAGAGAATATCTATAATTATAAGCTAAACCCAGGCGAACATGTTCTTCATTTTGAAGAGTTCCATCTGATGAAAGTTGTCCACTCTGTATAGTGTATGCAGCACATATCGAATTTACATAATAAAAAACAGCTTTAGACTCTATTGATTTTATCCAAAAATTAGTGTCTGCAATTAGTTTATAACTTTCATCATACCCACCTATTCTAAGAAATAAATCACTTTTCATTATTGTAGCTTGCTGTGTAAAAAGCACTATTCTATTTAGAAGTAATGGTTTAAATGCTTTATACCGGGAAGATGATGTCTGCTCTCCAATTACTTCATTATTTTCATCAACATAACAAGTCTTCCCATAAGCAACGTCCACATTAGGATTACTATCCATTATTTCAAAAAGTTTTACAAAATTGTCAAGCCAATAATCATCATCGTTTATATAAGTCAAATATTTGAAATCTTTAGCATATTTTTTTAAGCCATAATTTAACGCAGAGTATATCCCTTTGCATGTTTCAGGTTCTTCAATAACATTTACATTAGGAAACTCATTTCTTAATCTAAAGCAATGCACTGGTGGCGCAATTATAACATGGTATGTTCTATCTTTACCAATATTAGAAACTGAATTTATAGTACGCTTTAAAGTACTTCTATTACCTAAAGTTGCTGTTACAATTAAAATATCTGGTTTATTCATTATATATTTTTATTAATTACTTTTAACTTTTTGTATGAATAAATTGCAATAGATATCCATACATACACCAGAATCCAACTAGAAAAATAATCTCTAATCCACCAAAGAAGTGAAGATAAAACTGAAATATATAATGAAAAAGATATCCACAATCTATTTATGATTGTATACTCTATCAAATTGTTAAATTTTCCTAAAACGAACCCAATTAATATTGCAAAAGGGAAAGAAAACCACCCAAAATTAAAAAACAACTCTGCTATATAAGAGCCCCCTAGAGGATAATCTGTATTTAAATAATTTAAAAAAGCATATTGGTTAGGCATTTCACCTAAAATACCACCTACATTTGGAACAAAACTCACTAAACTTACAATATAGGTCCAGCCATAATTAAAAGAAGTGTATAATGGCACATCCCTAATTGATAGTATAACAACATTTAAGTTTGAACCTAATTGTGCAAGCAAAGAAATAAATCCATCGATATTTAATAAAGTAGAAATGGAAATATTTTCACTTTCTTTAACAATTCCATAATTTCTAATTGAAGATATCAAATAAAGAACATTAGAGAAAACAAACAATATCGCTGCAAAAATAAATACTTTCTTCTTAGAGAGATTTGATATAATACGGTAATAAATAAAAAACAATACTATAATTGTTAAAATCTGACTTGAACGATTACCAGACAACATAGTTAATAATTCTATTACAATACCGAATACAATTAATGATTTGACTATTCTTAAATTTTTCTTATAACCTATTATCAACATAAAAAGACCTGGATGATAAAAAGGTTTAAAAACAATTTCTGGGCCATAATTTTGATCACGAATCCCACTATAAACACCACCATTTAAAATGGATTGAATTTGAATTGAATAATAATAATAATAAGAAAATAGACCTAATATTAATAAAATCTTCCCTAAACCTATTAGAAATTTCAACTCTTTTTTCTCACGATCATATAGAACGAATTCATTATAACTACAACTTATTTTATTAGAACTTAATAAAAAACCAGTAACCACACAACTCTGAATAAATAATGCGAAAAAATTGGCTTGGTTATAAATTTCTATAGAATATCTAGCTAATTCTATGTTTTTAACACTGATGAAATCTTCTTTACCTATTAAGTATATAAATGGCTCACCAAAATGAAAAACTGTAGATAAAACGATAAAAATTATAGCAAAAGACAAATATTTTATATCTAAAATTCTTAAAAAAAAATAGATAACATTAAATTAATAATTGAAACTACAGAAATATAATTATAATTTAAGTCTGTAAAACTTAATATAGGCAAAGCTATAAGCAAATTAATAATCAGGTAAAGTACTGTGTTTTGATATTTCTTATCCATTATTTTTTTTTACCAATAAAACAAATACCCTAGATTTTATAGCGATATATATAAAACGAGATATAAAATAATCAAAAGAATTTGGAAAACATAATTTATTTTTAATTTTAGATAAATACACATAATATTCATACATATATGGATGGTAACATTTTCTAGACCAAGGCTTAGGTCTAGAAACAAAATGAATTATTGTTGGATCTAAAATTTCTGATAATATTTCTTTTGAATAGTTATATGAAATATTCTTCATATTTCCATTTACTTTCATATTTATGATCTTATGTACATCAAGTTTAAAATATGAAGATAACATATTCCACCTACATGATAACTCCTTTACCTTTGAATGTAAAACAGCGTTAAGTGTATCTTGATCATGAAAGACAATCCTTGAATGATAATTTGAAATAAAATCAATCAATTGGCTTTCAACATTATTATTCCTCCAATAGTCTAAATTAATTAATAAAACACCTGCATTAAAGTAACCGTTTTCTATCGAATAACCCAAACGTGAAATTGATTCAATATTTTCTCTTGCAATTTGAAAAACAGCAGCCATTGCAAATTTGGATATATCTTCATTCCATAATTCATAAATATTTTTTCTAACAACAATATCACAATCTAAATAAATTATCTTATGGACATCAATAGGCAACAAACTTGATATTAACAATCTATAATAAGTAGCTAAACTAATATGACTCAGTTTATCATCATCAGGCATTGGAAATTTATTTAAAACATTTCGATTTATTTTAATAATATTTAAAATTACTCCAAGGTTATTTAATAAAATTTGATTTTCTGAATTTAATCCTTCTGTTAAAATATAAAATGTAACGTTTGGATTATTTTTAGCAACAGAAACTATGGTTACAGAACAATGTTGCACAAAATTATCGTCGGTAGCTAATACTATATTCATTATATTAATCCTTTTTTATATTTTTAATTACTTTACAAGGATTTCCTGCGGCTATACAATCCATAGGAATATCTTTAACTACAACTGAACCTGCACCTATTACAGATCTTGCACCAATTTTTACTCCTTTCAAAATGATTGTTTTAGCTCCAATCAAAACGTCATCCATGATAATAATTGGTTTTGATAATTTATTTAAATTATCAATTGAACTATTCCTTCTATCCATAAAATCAAGAGAGTGACAATCACTATCAAGTATTATACAATCAGCACCTAATTGAACATTATTCCCTATAACTATTTCTTTGTGACTCCAAATACTTGGAGAACTAGCTTTCACATTATTACCTATAATAATTTTAGCATTATTAGAAGTTGCAATAGAAGATCTTAAGTTACGACTTAAAGGGTTCAAATTATCACCGCTAGACAAAACGAAATTATCACCAATTTGCACACTACTATTTCTAGCAATTCTTAGGTATAATTTATTATTTAATCTAGGATGTTTACCGACTCGCATACAAGGTCCAAAACTTCTTATTTTAAATAAATTAAACAAAAGATAAAACCGCATAAATATAAATTTATTCAATGCAATTATAAATTGATAAAAAGGTATTTTTTTTAAAAACATCTATTTTCTGAATTTTATTAACTTAGCTGGATTCCCTGCAACAATAGAATTTTTTTTAACATCTTTTGTTACGACACTAGATGCTGCTATAATTGCACCCTCCCCAATAGTTACCCCTGGTAATATAACAACATTAGCACCAATCCAAACGTCATCACCAATAATTATATAATTTTCTTTTAATATCCATTTTTGTGTTCTAATTAATTTTCCTTTATCATGCCCATGGTTAGATGCTACCATTGTAATATGCTGTGAAATACTACAATTATCACCAATTTCAATGGTTCCTCCAGCTGCCCTAATATTATTAAACTCACCAATATAAGTATTTTCACCTATAACTAATTTTGAATTTCTAATCGTATTATTGGGGTCATTACAAACTACAATATAAGTATAATCGTGAATTGATGAACCACTACCGATGCTTATTTGATCTAAATCTTGTAACGAAATTATACAATTAGAACTTATATTTACATTTGGATATAAAAATCTAACTCTATTCAATTTACTTAATCTAAGGAGGCTAAACTTATATCTTTTTAATAAACGTGCCAAATTATATAAAGTTACCATTCTAATTTTTTTATTTAATTCTACTATAAATTTTTTTATATAAAACAGCGAGATTAATCAAACCATAATCTAACAATTTAAAGAATACTCTATCACCTTTAGGATAATATTGATAAAATTCTTGAAGTCCTTTAAATTGAAAGTTTTTTTTATCTCTTAAACATAGATACTTTCTTATGTTTAATTTCCCAATACCTATTGATTTATAATAAAATTTATAATTTGAAACTTTCTCATAAAAACTAGACACCAATAAGTTTGCTTTAATCAAATCTTCAATTTTCTTATTATCTAAACTACTTGTATAGGAACCCTCCACACCTTTCCTATAATTATAAACAGCTTTATCAATTTTAACAATATTATCTGCAAAATAAAATAACCTAGGCATTATAGCATAATCTTCACCAAAATCTAAACCATTACTAAAGCTGATTGTCGATTTTTCAAACAAATCTCTTTTAATTAATTTAGCCCAAAGCACCGTTTCAATACTACCCCATTCTAAAAGTTTTTTTATATATTCTTCTTTAGAATCAATAGATCTTGAAATTTTTTTTATACTTAATTTTTCATCTATCAAATTATAATCTCCTATAATGACATCTGTGAAATTATTATTATTTTGTAAAAGAATTGAAAACGCATTGTCTACAAGAAAATCATCGGAATCGACAAAAGCCACATATTTACCAGTAGCATTCTCAACCCCAATTTTTCGAGCAATACCAACTCCTTCATTTTTTTTATGAATTACTTCTATGCGAGAATCTATACTTTTAAATTTATCACATAAAACATCAGAACCATCGGTACTACCATCATTTATAATAATAATTTGAATATTATGTATACTTTGTCTTATAATACTAATCAAACAACATTCTAAATACTTTTTAGCATTATAAACAGGCACTATTACAGATATTATTGGATCATTCATCATTTAAACCTTCTTCAATAAATTTTTTACATTGAAATATCCTTTTCTCCAAAATATTATTTACACTATCCCAGTCAACCTCTTTATTAAGTAATTCTGAATTGTCTAAATCTTTTTTATCTACAACCATACGATGTTCCAAATTAAATTCTTTTAATAAAGATTTAAAGCGAGCAGCACCCCTTTCTTTGTTACAATAAGAAACAAATGGTTTATTAAATATAATTGAAAAAGCTGTTGCGTGAAATGAATCTGTAACTACATATTTAGCTTCATAAAAACTTCTCAACCAATCCTCAACAGAAGAGGCTTTTCTATTTTCTATAGAAACTTTTTGATTATCAGTACTTGTAAAAAAAGGCTTATACCCATATTTATCAGACAGTTTGTCTATTACTTTATCTGTAATTTCATTAGGATCCAAAACATAAACAAAAATATCCTTTGCTTTAACTTCAGATTTTCTTTGTTTTAATATTTCAATATAGTTTGATTTAGATAACAGCATAGTGGGATCTAAAACATGTGTAGCAGTATTATCTAAAAATTTACTAACAAGTTCAACACCTATGTCTTCTCTGACAGAGATTGCATCAAATTTACCTAATAATTTTTTACATTTTTTGGTCTGTTCATCCGAATATTCCCAACTACCTGCTCCGAAAGATGGTGCATAGGATAGTCTCTTAACATTCCAATTCTTTGCAAAATTAAAAAAAGCATCTTCTATTCTTGGATAATATTTTGATCTCCATATCTGATCGCTACCAACAACAAAAGCATCAAAATCTTTATCTTTTAATTCTTTTAACTTTTTAACAGGTATTTTGGGTTGTAAATAAATATCATTAAAATATTTAATGTTCCTTCCAGTAATTAAAAGTTCGCGGCGTCTATTCCTTTCTTGAAAAACGTTTACATCTTTATTTTGCAATAAATATTTTTTAATAAACCTTTTACTGTATTCTTTTGGTCTCTTTTTAATTGGAAGATAGAAAGATTTATACTCATCTATCAATATAGGGTCATGACCCATATTTTTTAAAACCTGCATCAAAGCGTAAGCTTGTAATATTCCTCCATAATTAATATGGATTGGCAAAGTTAATATCCCTATTTTCATATTCTATTTTTTTTTATTATCTTGATAATTGGTCTAAAAGGTATCTTAACAAATTTGATGAGTTTTTCAATAAAAGATGGTTTATAAAGCTCATTATACCTCGTAATTAATAAATCTAACTCATCTTTAAAAAAAAGAAAAGAATTTTTTCTTATTGCTTTTTCAAAAGAAACATGACTTTTTTCATAAATTTTTATTCTTAATTTTTGAATTTTTTTACTCTTATTACTTATCGATTTTAACTTTGTAAAACTCCTTTTTATTGGTCTCCATTGTTTAGTTTTATCAACTAAAGCTAGTCTATAAGATAATCCTTCTCGTCTATGATTAAAGCCAGAACTTTGTGATTTTATTACATCACCAGAACTTAAAAAATCTAATTTTAGATTATTATTTTTTATGCCATTCTCAATAATTTTATAAATCAATTCATTTCTTACAATGACAATATTTGTACCTTTGTCATCATTAATATATTGTGGCAACCAAGCATCTCCAATTGTTACATCAGCGGTCTCAGCAACCACATCATCACAAAAGTCACATGCTTTATATTTAAACAATCCCCATCCCCAATTACTACCATACATTTCTTTTAGAGGTTTACTTATATATTCTTTGTCAATGCCGTTAACATTTTGAGTAGCAGAAATTGCATAATTGTTTGCTCCTTCACCATTTAATTTATGTCGAAAATTAACCGATTTTAAATTATCTGGATGTATTCCTACTTGCCAACCCCACATTTTAGCAAAATTAGCACTCTTCAAATGACCACAGACTAAACCGACGCAAATTTTTATCCTATTTTTTAAAATTTCGTCTTGCTTCATTAAAAGGCGAATAGACTTTATAAAACAAGGCAGACCTACAACAGCATATTTTCCTGGAGTATCTTTAACTAGGGTTAATACCTCAGACAGTTCAATAGGGTAGTATCTTGATTTTGAACCTTTTTGAATTTCATTAATCGTTCTAGATATTTTATATTTAAATAACTTTGAATTATCTTCATTTGTCTTATTAGAATCTACTTCATGAACATGAATTACCCCATCAACAATATTATTCTTAAACAACTCACTGATAATCCAAGTACCCATCCCTCCTGAACTACCATTTTCTCTAAAACCTTCATCTAAAGCATACCCAGCATAACTTTGTTTATAGTATCCTATTTTCTCATCATGCTTTATATTCTCGACATTACGAAATAAATTCTCTCCTAGTTCATCTTCGTTTGAACTCTCATCAGAAAAAGGACAGACAGAAAGTACAGCACTTTCTGTATTTAAATTATCATCATCTTTTATAGTTGCTTGAAGCTTTGAAAACTCATCAAACTTAATTTCAATAGGAGAATTATTTACTAATGCACAAGCACCACATCCAATACAAAACCCATTATCCACAACTTTTTCAAAAAGTTCATTAACTTCACTTTTACAAACTTCCATCTATTTCCTACTTTTTATTTATTATTGAACTATATAAACTAATTATTTTATATTTTTCATATTTATTTAATCCAAATATAATTATTGAAACTATAAATATAATGATTGATAAAAATATTAAAATGTAAAAAATAAAAGATTTTTCTATAAAACAAAAAACTAACGAACTTAAAGCAATTGTTGGCACAATAGAAACTAAAGAAGGTATTAGAACTTTATGTAGGTATTCCGAAATTAATAACCCAGATATTTTTATTGATAAAATCACTCTAAAACAACCCGCCAAAATATCAATGCTAATAAAACTAAAGAAAACTGAATATGCAGGAAGTCCATAGTTTAATAACAAATAACTAATCGGTAAATTTAAAATTAACAAAGAGCCCACAGTAAATTGGTACAATTTAATTTTACCAACTGCTTGAAAAGCTGATTGAAGGCCAATAGTCAATTGATTAATCATAGTTGAAATTAATATTAAATTACAAAAGATTACAGTACCATCGGGTACATCCTTAAGCCATAATTTTAAAACATCAGGCATCAAAAACAATAAAGGAATAGCAAAAAAAGCAAGTAGAAAAAAACTTATTTTACTTGAAGTCATAGCTAAATTTAACATGGAACTTCTTGCATTAGCTCCTTCCTTTTTCATTATTTGTGGGTTTACGGCTTTCAACATCATAGCTGAAAAAGAACTCAATTGAGCTGAAACTTGATTTGCTATTGCAAAAGATGCATTAATTGCTGCACCAAAGAAAATATTTAGTATCACAGCAATACCTTGATTTCTTCCAATAGCAGCTAAAGATCCAAACATATTCCATCTAGCAAAAGAAAACATCTCCTTAAAAAGAACCCGACTAACTCCGGTTCCCCTAGCACGAAAACTGCATTCTTCGAATTTCATAAAACAATATATACTTTTAATTACACGCACTAGAATAATTAATAAAGTCAAAAGTATAACATAAAGAAGAAGCCTATCTTTTTCATAGGTAATTAAATATACAGCAATAACTAATTTAACAAAAGATTCAATAATACCTAGGATTGAATCGAAAACCAAATGTTCATTGGCATTTATTGAAGCATCATAAGGAACAGCGTTAATAGTAAAAAAAGTACTAACAACCATTAAGTGATAAATTATCTTAGCAGTCTCTAACCTATCACTAGGTATATTCAAAAATCCATCAAAAATAAAAAGTCCCACTAATTCAAGCAAAATAACTATAAAAATTCCAATAATTAAATGCAACCTAATACTAGTTTTAAAAACTTGACTTATTTTACTTGAATTTCCAGTACCTATATTTACTGACAAATACCTCTGAGTTGACACAGTCATGGCTGAATTTAAGAATGCTAATAGTGCTATAACCCCACCAACTAAATTATATACTCCATAATCTACAACTCCTAAAGCTTCCAGAACTAATCTCGTTGAAAAAAGGGCAATACATATTGTAACCAACATTTTGATATACAAAAATAAAGTGTTTTTTACTACTCTTTTTACAGAATTCATTGATTTTTTTTTTAATAAGAAAATATTTAATTAGACGAAAGTTTAAAATTAACTACCTTAATTTTCGAAAATTAATACGTTTTAACACAAACTAAAAGAGCTTTAAATTTTTAAGCTCAATTTTAATAAAGCATATATTTTATATAATTAATTTCACACCACCCACCATATTTTATTATGCCAACTTTTTAAGCTAAAAACTAATTTTCATTCTACTTTTATTGACCTCCAAACTATAAATCCACTTCTATCTAAAAAAAAGATGTCTCACTAAAACTCCCTTTTAACTGTTTCCAATTGGTAATCGTTAAGTTTCCATAAATTTACCTAGAATTGATAATATAAACCTACAGCATTAATTATAAGAAAACTTTTTTTAAAAAAAATATGTTTTATAAATGCATCCGCTAATTCCATTTTTATTCTAAAATTACCTTTAAATTTTATTATGTTCAATATATCTAGTTTTTAAATTTCTAAATACAACTAAAAAAACATCTTTTTTTTAGTTTAAAATCAATCTGTATATGAATTATTTATTATTAAAATTCAAGCAATAACTATCCAAAATAGATAATTACCCCTTCCCAATACTTTTTACTTGAAAACCAATTGCTTCTAATTCTGAAACATCTAAAACGTTTCGACCATCAAAAACAAAGGCAGGTTTTAACATGGCATCGTAAATCTTTTGCCAGTCGTAGGTTTTAAATTCATCCCATTCCGTTAAAACAGCAATGGCATGCGCGTTTTCTAATGCTGCATAAGGCTCTGTATGCACCGTCACCAATTTTCTAATTTCTTCTGAGCTTAAAAAAGCACCTTTTTCTACAAATTCGCCAATTCTATTGGATTGCAAGTATTCTAAATCTGCATACACCTGTGCTGCACTTACTTTTGGATCGTATACATGAATTTCTGCTCTATCTTGTAACAGTTCATCCGCTACATAGATGGCTGCAGACTCACGGGTATCGTTCGTATCTTTTTTAAAGGCCCAACCTAAAAAAGCAATTTTCTTACTTGAAACGGTATTAAATAAGCTTTTCATGATATTATTGGCAAAACGATGTTCTTGATAGTCATTCATTTTAACCACCTGCAACCAATATTCTGCAGCTTCTTGCAAATTATAATGCTGGCAAATATAGACCAAATTTAAAATATCTTTCTGAAAACAAGACCCCCCAAAACCTACTGATGCTTTTAAAAACTTAGAACCTATTCGGCTATCCATTCCTATCGCTTTTGCTACCTCATCTACATCTGCACCGGTTTGTTCACATAAGGCAGATATGGCATTGATAGAAGATACTCGTTGTGCTAAAAAAGCATTAGCTGTTAATTTAGACAATTCCGAAGACCAGACTCTGGTCGTTAAAATATTTTCTAAAGGCACCCAGTTGTTATATACCTCTACCAAGGCAGCAATAGCTTCTTGCCCTTCAGCATCTTCACCTCCACCAATCAACACACGATCTGGTGCATGTAAATCAGTAACCGCGGTGCCTTCCGCCAAAAACTCTGGATTCGATAACACCTGAAATTTCACTCCGTTTCCGGTGAAATTCAAAATAGTTTTAAGCGCTTCTGCTGTTCTCACAGGTAATGTTGACTTCTCTACGATGATTTTATCATCTTTAGAAACTTTTGCAATTTGACGCGCACATAATTCAATATATTTTAAATCTGCTGCCATCCCTTTTCCAATACCAAATGTTTTTGTAGGTGTATTCACAGATATAAAAATCATTTGTGCTTCATCTATAGCCGTATCAACCTCTGTAGAAAAAAATAAATTTCTATTACGAGCTTCTGCGACGACATCTGCTAAACCTGGTTCGTAAATAGGCAACTTATTTAAATCTGCATCATTCCAATCAGCAATTCGTTGTTTGTTTAAATCAACAACGGTTACTTTTATATGTGGGCATTTTTGAGCAAGCACTGCCATGGTTGGACCACCAACATATCCTGCACCTATGCAACAAATATTTGTAATTTTCATAATCTTTGTCTTTTTATTTGAAAATAATGTATTGTACTAACCAATCTTTTACTCTGCTTGTTTCAAAATCTCATGACCCGCTTTTAACAAATCAACATCTTTTTTCATAATCGCAACATCACCCTGCATCATATCTTTTACCAAAGAAGCCAAATCATGTTCTGGCACCCAGCCTAATTTTTCTTTAGCTTTTGTTGGGTCTCCAATTAATAAATCTACTTCTGTTGGGCGGAAATAGGTAGGATCTACAGACAACACTTCTTTTCCTATGACTAAATCGATATTCGATGTTCGTTGATCGATGTTCGTAGCAGCCGTGTATATTTCGTGATTGATACTCTTAATGTATGCTTTTTCATCAACGCCCTCTCCTTTAAACTCTACTTCGATCCCTACTTCACTAAAAGCCATACGTACAAAGTCTCTTACAGTAGTCGTTACTCCTGTGGCAATTACCCAATCTTCTGCAACGTCCGCTTGTAAAATCATCCACATCATACGTACATAATCCTTAGCATGCCCCCAGTCACGTTTTGCTTCTAGGTTTCCTAAAAATACTTTTTCTTGCAATCCTAAGGCAATTTTAGCTACAGCACGTGTAATTTTACGGGTTACAAAAGTCTCCCCTCTTCTTGGTGATTCATGATTAAATAACAAACCATTACATGCAAACATATTATAAGCTTCACGATAATTTTTGGTAATCCAAAATCCGTATATCTTTGCTACCCCATAAGGAGAACGTGGGTACAATGGAGAATTCTCATCGTAAAAACCTCTTTCATTTTTATTTTCTGGCATCCCTCCAAATAACTCTGAAGTAGAAGCTTGGTAAATTCTTGTTTTCTTTTCTAAACCTAAGATACGAACAGCTTCTAAGATACGTAACGTTCCTAAACCATCTACATTACCTACATACTCAGGTGTATCAAAAGAAACCGCCACGTGGCTCATTGCTCCTAAATTATAAATCTCATCAGGCTGACATTCTTGGATAATTCTTGTTAGATTCATTGAATCTGTTAAGTCTCCATAATGCAATTTTAATCGTTGGTTTGGATCGTGAGGATCTTGGTATAAATGATCGATTCTATTGGTATTAAACAATGATGATCTTCTTTTTACACCATGTACTTCATACCCTTTTTCTAATAACAATTCAGCTAAATAAGATCCGTCTTGTCCTGTAATTCCTGTAATTAATGCTACTTTCATAGTTGTTCGTTGTTAAACGGTTAATTGTTTAGGTGGTTAAAAGTTTAATTGTTAAAAAACTTAGTAGCACCCCATAACAGATACCTTTTAATTAATTCAATTTCTTCTTTAATGTATTTGTATTTCTCAGTTGGTATTTATATAATGCATTTAACTTACTTAAAATACCATCTAATTTGATTCTCGTTTGTTCATATTCATCTTTTTGTATATAGTGCAAGTCTAATGCAGTATTTAGATGATCTATAATTTCCAAACCAGAAGCATAAGAGATATTTGTAAAATGCGCTTGGTCAAAATTTGAAGATCTACCAGAGCCCTCAGCTAAATTAGCTGAAATACTCGCAGATGCCCTATTCATTTGACTTATTAAATCAAAACGTTCCTCTTTTGGAAATAATGAACTCATTTTCTTTATGTCTATTTTAAATTTGCGTGCCGCTTGATATACATCTAGTTTCTCAAATGAATATATTTTATAGCTCAAACTTATTTTTTTTATTGATTACTTGCTTGGTTAGCTGGTTAATTGGTTAGTTGGTTAATTGTTTAACCGGTTAGTTGGTTAGTTGGTTAAAATAAAACATCTAAACTCCTACCCCCTAAATCCTAAGCACTTAAACCTCTAAACACATAAACCCTAAACACATCACATCCTACATCTTCACTTCTTTAAAATTCTCTATATTCTCCAAAAACCAAGCATACGTCTGCTCAATTCCTTCTTTTAATTCAGTGGAATACTGCCAACCGATATCTTTCATTTTAGAAACATCCATTAATTTTCTTGGAGTTCCGTCTGGTTTTTCGGCATCCCAAACAATTTGTCCTTGATGGCCTGTTACTTTCTGGATGGTTTCTGCCAATTCTTTAATGGTAATATCTTTACCAGAACCTACATTGTATAAATACTCTGGCAATTCGTTTTCTAACGCATACACTACGGCTTCTGCCATGTCGTCTACAAACAGAAACTCCCGCATTGGCGTACCGCTACCCCACAAAACAACATCCGAGTTATTATTCTCTTTTGCTTCATGAAATTTGCGAATCATTGCCGGTAAAACATGTGAAGTTTGTAAGTCAAAATTATCAAAATGCCCATACAAATTGGTAGGCATTAAGCTTACATAATCTTTATTAAATTGTTTTCTAATGGCCTGGCATGCTTTTACACCCGTTATTTTTGCAAGCGCATACCACTCATTGGTAGGCTCTAAAGAATCTGTTAATAAATATTCTTCTTTTAGAGGTTGTGGTGCAAACTTAGGATAGATGCAAGAACTTCCAAGAAAGATAAATTTTTCAATCCCTGCTTTTAAAGAACTATCAATTAAATTATTTTGGATTTGCATATTTTCCATCAAAAATTGATATGGAAAATCATTATTTGCTAAGATTCCGCCAACTCTAGCCGCAGCATCAATAACAACTGCTGGTTTTTCTTTTTCTAAAAAAGCAACCACTGCTACTTGATCTTTTAAATCTAACTCTTTACTAGTTTTACCTACTAAATTGGTATATCCTTTTTTTTCTAACACTCTCCATACGGCAGACCCCACCATACCTCTGTGACCTGCTATATAAATTTTGGTATTGGTATCCATAAAAAGTACTACTTGCTTTTTTTACTATTTGCGTTTTCTTTTTCTTGTACTTCTTTACGTAAACCGCTACTAGAAAAACGATGTTCTCTCTTATTGTAAAAAAGCTCAATGCCCGATTGCTCACAATATTCACGACCAGTAAAAGGTTTGTGTGCATATTCATCTCCAACAATACGAACATCAATTTTAAAAGAACGCAATACATCTTCTAAATCTTGCTCTGTTGCATAGGGTACAATCTCATCTACATACTTACACCCTTTTAGTTGAATGTATCGCTCTACTACCGATTGAATAGGTCTATTTTTTTCTGGGCGATCTAAAGTTGGGTCTGTTTGTAAACCGCAAATTAAATAATCGCACTCTGCTTTCGCATCTTCTAACATTTTTACATGCCCTGCATGAAACAAATCAAAGGCACTAAAAGTGATTCCTACTTTCATAAAATTTATTGTTTATTTAATAGCCAAGAAGAAGATTGTATCTTATCTCCTAAACCATCGATTAATTCAATGTTTAATTCTTTACAAATAGGTGCTTCTGGAATTGAGTTGTTATCCTGATCACCACCGTTTGCAAAACCTAAGTCGAATTCTTCTCCATAGGTTTCAAAAATAGTACGAATAGACTCGCGTACAGTCCTATCTTTATCTACAGAAATAATAGCCTTGTCTACAGCCTTAATATTCTGTACAATAAACAAACGTTCTTCTTCTTTCTGGAATTCTTTAGAGCCTTTTAGTCCTCTTTGTAAATCGTTATTCACAATCACAAATAATTCGTCTGCTAATGCTTTGGCATTATTAAAGTATTCTAAATGCCCTTTGTGGATTGGATTGAAGTATCCTGATACAATAATCGCTTTTCTTTTCATAATGGGGATTCAATTTTTATTTTTACAAATATAGAATTTATTATTTAACTACAAAAAGGATGTTTTTCCCCTTTTGTTATTATTGTGTTATTTCTAATATTTTGAGCTATTTTTATTGATTCCTTAGCATCGACCAATCCAAAACCCTCGCCTTTAAGGATTTGTAAATAGCTCTTGGTATGTAATTCTGTAAACCCTGTACTAAACTCCAATTCTTCGCCATTTATGGTGATAGATCTAAAGGTTCTTTGCCCTAGTTCTTGAATCCTAACAGGCAAAGAATTTTCATCAATAGATAAAAACCAACGTACACGCGCTTTTTCAAATTCTAAATATCCAGCCGACTTATCTTTTTCTCTTAAATGCACCTTATTTTCTTGTATATCACCAAATAACCATGCTAACATATCAAAAAAATGAATCCCTATATTCGTAGCAATTCCGCCAGATTTACTAAGGTCTCCTTTCCATGAAATATCATACCATTTCCCTCGGGAAGTTATATACGTTAAATCTACATCATATTTTGTATGAGAGGTATCGGCTTCAATTTTTTTCTTTAAAGCAATAATACTTGGATGCAATCTTAATTGCAATATAGTATGTATTTTTTTTCCGGATTCTTTTTCAATATCCATCAAGGCATCTACGTTCCACGGATTCAAAACCAATGGTTTCTCGCAAATGGCATCTGCACCACTTCTTAGCGCCATTCTAATATGGGCATCATGCAAATAATTAGGCGTACAAATACTTACATAATCTAACTGCGTTCCGTTGCGTCGTAACTTTTCGATATGCCGATCAAAACGCTCAAATTCTACAAAGAAATCTGCTTTCGGAAAATAACTATCCATAATCCCAACACTGTCAAATTTATCAAGTGCCGCAATTAAAGTATTATTGGTGTCTTTGATGGCTTTTAAATGTCTAGGAGCGATATAACCTGCAGCTCCTATTAAAGCAAAATTTTTCATTCTTTGTTTTTTTTTATTCGTTATTCGATGATCGTTGATCGTTTTTCGTTGTTCGTTACTCGATTTCCGATATTCGATAGTCGTTGTTCGATGAACGATAAACGGTGGACGATTGTCGTTTCTCGTGTTTCGTTGTTCGTGTTTCGTTGATCGATTTCCGATATTCGATAGTCGCTGGTCATTGCTCGTGTTTCGTTGTTCGTTACTCGATTTCCGATATTCGTTGTTCGGTGAACGAAAAACGTTGAACGATAATCGATGGACGAAAATCGGCAAACGAAAATCCTACTTCAACGATTTTATTAATTTATACAACATCATTTTAATTCTTGTACATAAAGTATTCAATTCATTATACTCTTCATTTGAAATATAGCTTAAATCTCTAGCTAAGAACAATTGATAATTTGCTTCTTCTAAAGATCCTTTTGCAATATATAAAAACTGAATAAATTCTTTTTTATATTGTCTTCCTTGTCCTTCAATTATATTTGTCGGAACACTACTTGAACTTCTTCTTACTTGACTTGTTAAACCATATAGTTCTGAAGATGGAAACTTTTTAGAAACCACATAGACCTCTAAAGTTAACTGATGCGCCAATTTCCATACCTCAAGTTTGCATTCCATGTTTTATTCGATATTCGTTATTCGATGGTCGATTTTCGTTGTTTGTTGCTCGTTATTCATTGTCCGAGGGCCATTAATTAATTCGCAATAGACGAAAAACGATGAACGGTAATCGATGAACGAATTTCATTGTTCGCGGCTCGTTGCTCGTTGGACGAGAATCGAAAAACGGTAAACGAAAATCGCCTACAAACTTTTATCCTTAATCGCTAAAAAATTCTTGATATCATATACTACAGCAGCCTCTTTCTTTAATCGTACTACATCAATATCTTTAAAATCTTTGTGCGCAACGGCTAATACAACAGCTTCATATTTTTTAGCATACATATCTTCGATTAAATCGATTTCATACTCAGCTTTTACCTCTTCCTTTTTAGCCCAAGAGTCATAAATATCTACTTGAACTCCATAACTTTTTAAAGAGCGATATAAATCAATCACTTTTGTATTTCTGATATCCGGACAGTTTTCTTTAAAAGTGATGCCTAAAATTAACACATTGGCACCTTTTACTTTTACCTCTTTATCAATCATCAGCTTTACCACTTCGGATGCAATATGCGCCCCCATACTATCATTTAATCGCCTTCCCGAAAGAATAATTTCTGGATAATAGCCAAATTGTTGTGCTTTTTGTGCCAAATAAAAAGGATCTACACCAATACAATGTCCACCTACTAAACCAGGTTTAAAAGGAAGGAAATTCCATTTTGTAGCTGCTGCTTCTAAAACTTCATTGGTATTAATATTCATCAAACTAAAAATCTTAGCCAATTCATTTACAAAAGCAATATTGATATCTCTCTGACAGTTTTCGATGATTTTTGAGGCTTCAGCAACTTTAATAGAAGGCGCTAAATGCGTGCCGGCTTTAATCACTGATTGATACAATGCATCTACTTTTTTTGCCGTTTCATCCGTAGAACCAGAGGTTACTTTTAAAATATTTTCAACAGTTCTTATTTTATCTCCGGGACTAATTCTTTCTGGAGAATAGCCCACAAAAAAATCTTTGTTAAACACAAGTCCTGACTCCTTTTCTAAAACCGGAATACAATCTTCTTCTGTAGCTCCTGGATACACCGTTGATTCGTAAATAACGATATCCTCTTTTTTTAAATAAGTAGCAATGGTTTTACTAGCACTTAATAAAGGTTTTAAAACTGGTTGATTATTTTTATCTACGGATGTAGGCACGGTAACAATATAATAATTACAGTCTTTTAAATAAGTAGGATCCGCCGTAATAAACAGTCCTTTTTCTTTGCTGTAGGTATCAGAAATCACTTCTTGTAGCAACTCATTTGCTACTTCCTGTGTAGCATCTATTCCTTTTTTTAAGTCAGCAACTCTATGGATATTGATATCAAAACCAACAACAGCATACTTGGTTGCAAAAAGCCTCGCCAATGGCAAACCCACATAACCAAGACCGATAATCGCAATTTTTACAGTACTCATGAATACGAAATATTTACAGTGAGCGAAGTTACAAAAAAGGTTTTTTATGAAGTGTAATAATTCATTTTTTAAAATGAATCACGACAAGAAACTAGAATCCACTCATCTTAACAACAAACAACAATTAAAACTACTCGTCATTGCGAAAGAGGCACGATTGAAGCAATCTCATTACTGTATTTTCACAACATTATAATATAATAAAAGTAAAAAAATTGCTTTGCTTCGTTCCTCGCAACTCCTCGCAAAGACGGTAAACAAGTTTGTTTATAAATGATTAAAAAACTTCTGTAACAGCAAAAACAAACAACGATTGAAGCTACTCGTCATTGCGAAAGAGGCACGATTGAAGCAATCTCATTATTGTATTTTCATAACATTATAATACAACAAAAGTAAAAAGATTGCTATGCTTCGTTCCACGCAACTCCTCGCAAATACTTGTAGATTTAATTCAATAACAAGAATTCAACCCCAACATACTTTTATTTTTAAATTAAATCCCAATTGTCATTGAGAAAGAGCAAGGTACGAGCGACGAGAAATCTAATAATTTAGTTTTAATGATAATGAGATTCCGCAATCGCTAAAAAGCTCATTTCGGAATGACACGCTAACATACTAACACGCTAACAAGTCCCAATGTCATTTCGACAGAGCGAGGCACTAGCGACGAGAAATCTAATAATTTAGTTATAATGATAATGAGATTCGGCAATCCCTAAAAAGCTCATTTCGGAATGATCTGCTAACACGTTAACAACTCCCGATGTCATTTCGACAAAGTGAAGATATGAGCGACGAAAAATCTAATAATTTAGTTTTAATGATAATGAGATTCCGCAATCGCTAAAAAGCTCATTTGGGAATGACGCTTTAGTTTGTAAATTAAATCTGATTATCATTGCGAAAGCTTGTTGCGATAAAAGAAGCAAACTTGATTGAAGCAATCTCATTATGATGTTCCTATAAAATCCATTCTTTTCAATAGAAAAAATACTTGTGATGTATTCATTAAAAACACGAAAATCTACTTGATATTTCTTAAAAAAAGAGCCTAAATTAACTATTTTTTGAAGGTTTTTGGTTGATTTTTAGCAAAAAAAAGCAATAATTACATGAAAAACTAGGTGAAAAACAGGTTTTTTTGATAAAAAAAGAGCTCAAATTTGGACTTTTTTGCTTTAAAAAGTAATGAAAAAAAATAAAAAAGGGTTAAAAAAAAGAAAGGAGCACCTTTTTAAAAGTATCAAAAGTCTTTTGCAACGCGCTAAATACTTTTTATAAAAAGTAACGATACTTTTCATGAAAAGTATCGTTACTTTTAAAAACTCAATAGGGCGAGTTTTTAGAAAATTTGCTAAAAAAAAGAAAAAAATGGAGAGTCTAACTATTGTTAAACTCCCCATTATACTTGTTTACAACGAACTATGTGTAAACTCTACATTCTGCAACATCTTACGCAAAAGCTTGTCTGGCCTAAAGTTAATATGTGATTTTTTCACCAAATTAACAGTAACTTCTTCTGGAGTTGCCACCCCTTCCGAACGTACGCCAATTTGAAAAGCTCCCAATTTATCTAACTTTACAATTTTGCCTTGCTCAAGTTCGTCTATAACATTGTGCATGAGCGAGATTAAAACTGCATAACAATCTGCCTCTCGTACCGTACTTTGATGTGAAACCAAATATGCCAATCTTTCTAAATCGGTTGTACCTGTTGCAATTGCTTGTGCATAAAATTTATTATCCGCTAATCGGTCCTGCGGATTTGGACGTTCAGTTGTTTTAACTTTAACCATAATGGTGTGTTTTAAAAATTTAAAAAAAAAAATTATAACCTTTGTTTAATGAGACGGTTATACAACATCTCTACCAACGCTTTTATTGCTCTATGTATCAAAAACACCCAGCCATTCACGATTTCGAATAGTTAAACAGTAAGCAACAAGTGCTTAACGGAGCTCATAAACATAAAATTAAGTCATAACCCTACCTTGGCAGTCTTGGTGGACTGCGATAAAAAATTATACATTTTTTTTTGGTAAGTTTTAAGAAGTATTGTAATTTTGAAGTCTGAAATCAAAACAAACACTTCTTAAAGTGTTACCGTTTTATAAAAAGGTCTTAAAGCACCAACTTTAAGGCTTTTTTTATTATTACAAAGATACAACCTTCTTTTATATTTAAAACAAGCATTTTATATGAAGTTATCAACAGTTTACACGTGTATTGCGTTAATAACTTTAGACTATTGATGTGTATTTCATTTTTTTAAAAGAAATGTCTTAAAATGCTTTAAATTGCCTTGTTAATAATTTAACATTACTACACTAACACTTTACAAGAGTTCTGCAAGTAGTTTTAACAGGTGCATCATTTTGATTTTTAATTGTATTTTTGGCTTAAATTTATAAACTACTTACAATGAAACTGTTTTTAATATCCATTTTACTGTGTATCTCTGTAGCTGTTTTTTCTCAAAATCAACAGAATACAAAGAATCATTTTCAAACTGCTGGCTATGTGATTAAAACAAGTTTCAATACCATTCCCAGTGATTTTGCTTTTTTAGGAAAGGAATTTTCTGATGATTGGAAAAAAACAGGTTATTATGCCGCGGGTATTTTAGGATTGTTTGCCACGGATAAAATTACCACAAAAGCCTATCACAAGCATATTGAACCTAATATAGATTACAGCTTACCAACCATCACTCCTAATTTTCTAAGAAGTTCAAAAAATGTCTGGATTAATGGCGAAAACTCCTACCTCACTTACCCAATCATAGGGATCTATGTGGGCTCTTTATTTGCGAACCAAGAAAAAGGACAGTTTGCGGCCATCAATTCCTTAAAAGCAATTGCCTATTCTACCATTATAACACAATTTACCTTAAAAACGATTTTTGGTAGAAACAGACCCAATAGACCTTTAGGTACAGAACCAGCAAACAAACCTTTTACAAATAATAATTGGGACTTTTTTAATGGTAGAGACGAATACTTATATGGTAGCGCAAGAGGAACTAGCTTACCTTCTATGCACGCCACAGGATACTTTGCAATCGCCAAAGTAATTCAAATGGAGTTTGATAATTATTGGATTCCTTATAGTATTATGGGAATTACTTTTTTATCTGATATAAAATCTCATGAGCATTGGGTAAGCGATATGGTTGTTGGCGGACTTTTAGGTACATTAATTGGTCGCTCTATTGTAAGAAGTAGCTGGAAAGCAAGAGGTATTATAGACAGATCTAAACAAGGGAGAATTTCTTTTAACTATACACCTCGATTCTCATCCGAATTCACCGGAATTCAAATTGTTGGTACTTTTTAAACAATACATTACACTTTCTTGTCCATCGTTTTTCGTTTTTCGTCCATCATTGCTCGTTCTTCGTTATTTGTTTTCGTACATAGAATAACGGTAACAAAGAACGATTAAGGCTACTTTGCGAAAGAGGCACGATTGAAGCAATCTCATTATAGTAATTTCACAACATTATTTATACCAAAAATAAAAAGATTGCTTCGCTCCTCGCAAAGACAGTTATATTGATGGATTATTTTATTCTTGTCAGCCACGAGAGTATTCTTTACTATTGAGTGATAAGGTTGACTGCTATTTACGTGAAGGATAGCAATGAAAAGCCCACAGTGAGGTACGAACGAGGACTTGCAATGGATAGCCTGACCATTTTTACTCTAAATGTTTGTTTTAGAAAACGTACTTATTTAAAAATGGGCACGCCCAAAAAACATTTCAGCGATTATTTAAAAACAAAAAACTCATCAATATGTAAATTGATGAGTTTTATATATAGTTTTAAATGTGTTTACATAGCAACTAAATCGCCTGTAACATCTTTGGTTGGTAATTCTGATTTACCCATTAAGTATAGATCTACTTGACGCGCCGCTTCTCTACCTTCTGAAATTGCCCAAACAATTAAAGATTGTCCTCTGCGCATATCACCAGCAGTAAATATATTTTTTACATTGGTTTGATATTTGCCGTAATCTGCTTTATAATTAGAACGAGCATCTGTTTTTATACCTAATTTATCTGCTAAATTGCTTTCAGGACCTGTAAAACCTAAAGCCAATAAAGCTAAATTACAAGGCCACGTTTTTTCTGTACCCGCAATTTCTATTAATTGTGGTCTTTCACCAGGAACCATTTTCCACTCTACATTAACGGTTTTTAAAGCAGTTAATTTTCCGTTTTCATCTTTCACAAACTCTTTGGTATTAATTAACCAATTACGTTCTACTCCTTCTTTATGAGATGATGAAGTTTTTAATTGCAACGGCCAAAAAGGCCAAGGAGTTGTTGGCGAACGATGGCCTGGAGGTTTTGGCATAATCTCAAAATTTACCACAGATTTTGCACCGTGTCTGTTTGAAGTACCAATACAATCTGAACCTGTATCTCCACCACCAATTACGATTACATCTTTATCAGTCGCTAAAACTTGATCTTTAACTTCTTTACCAAATACTACTTTTGTTTGCTGGGTTAAGAAATCCATTGCCTGCACTACTCCATCAGCATCAATACCAGGAGTTGGCAAACTACGTCTCTCTGTTGCACCACCACATAAAACAATACTATCAAAAGCTTTTAACTCTTTAACGTCATAATTTACACCAACGTTAATATTGGTCTTAAATACAATTCCTTCTGCTTTTAATATTGCTACTCTACGGTCAATAATTCCTTTTTCCATTTTAAAATTAGGAATTCCGTAACGCAACAAACCACCAACCTCATCATCTCTTTCAAAAACCGTTACTGTATGACCTGCTCTATTTAATTGCTGAGCAGCTGCCAGACCTGCCGGACCAGAACCAACTACGGCAATAGTTTTTCCTGTTCTATTTTTTGGAGGCTGTGGTTTAATCCAACCTTCTTTAAAAGCACGTTCAACAATATTTTTTTCGATGTTTTCTATAGAAACTGGGTCTTCTATTATACCTAATACACATGATTTTTCACATGGTGCAGGACATAAACGACCTGTAAATTCTGGAAAATTATTTGTTGAATGCAATAACCATGATGCCTTTTGCCATTCACCTTGATGCACCATGTGATTGAAATCTGGAATTAGATTTCCTAACGGGCAACCACTATGACAAAACGGAATTCCACAATCCATGCAACGAGAACCCTGTTTCGTTATTTCTTTTTCTGAAAGAGGAACTGTAAATTCTTTATAATCTTTTACACGGTCTTTTACAGAAGTGTATGTTTCATCTTGTCTTTCAAATTCTTTAAATCCTGTTACTTTTCCCATGACATTATGCTATTGTTAATTCTTCAAACATTGGTTCTTCTGTTTCTAAACGTTTTAGTGCTTTTTTGTATTCAGTTGGCATCACTTTTACAAAGTTTTTTAAACTTGCGTCCCAATCCGCCAACAATGCAGCACCTTTTTTACTATCCGTATATAAAACGTGTTTTTGTATTGTTGATTTTAATTCGGCAGCAACTTCATCAGAAATAGGTTCAAATTCAATAGTTTCTGTATTACACAGTCCATTTACAAATTTGTTATCTGGATCATATACATACGCAATTCCTCCACTCATACCAGCTGCAAAATTTCTTCCTGTTTTTCCTAAAACAACAACTTTACCACCTGTCATATATTCGCAACAATGATCTCCTACACCTTCTACAACTGCTGTTGCACCAGAATTACGAACCGCAAAACGTTCACCTGCAATTCCGTTTATATAAGCTTGCCCCGCTACAGCTCCAAACATACAAACATTACCAACAATGATATTATTTTCTGCTAAAAAGTCTGCTTTAGCTGGTTTTTTAATGATTAATTTTGCTCCTGATAAACCTTTTCCTAAATAATCATTCGTATTTCCTTCAAGCGTAAAAGTTAATCCATGTGCACCAAAAGCTCCAAAACTTTGCCCTGCAGAACCTGTAAAGTTGATATTTAAAGTATCTTCTGGTAAACCTAAATGACCGTAAATCTTAGAAATTTCATTACTAACAATTGCACCAACAGTTCTATTTGTGTTTTTTATAGGGTACACTAAATTCATTTTCTCTTTTCTATATAAAGCTCTATGTGAATCTTTTAATATAGTAAAGTCTATTACGTTTTCTAAATTATGATCTTGTTTTTCAGTATTTTTAACAGTCATGCTCTTATAAGCAGTTGGTCTATGTAAAATACTAGATAAATCTAAACCTTTGGCTTTATAATGTTTAATAGCATGATTTGCATTAATTTTATGCGTTTGCCCCACCATTTCTGCTAATGTTCTAAAACCTAGTTGCGCCATAATCTGCCTTAATTCTTCTGCTATATAGTAGAAAAAGTTAATAACATGTTCTGGTGTTCCTTTAAAGTTTTTACGCAACTCTTTATCTTGCGTAGCAATACCAACCGGACACGTATTTAAATGACATTTACGCATCATAATACAACCAGAAGCTACTAAAGGAGCTGTTGCAAAACCAAACTCTTCTGCACCTAATAAAGCTGCTATTGCAACATCTCTACCCGTTTTTAATTGACCATCACATTCTACAACAATTCTACTTCTTAAGTTATTTAAAACCAAAGTTTGTTGCGCTTCTGCCAAACCAAGTTCCCAAGGTAAACCTGCATGTTTTAATGATGTTAAAGGAGAAGCTCCTGTTCCACCATCATAACCCGCAATTAAAACAACATCTGCTTTTGCTTTGGCAACACCAGCTGCAATTGTACCTACACCAACTTCTGAAACTAATTTTACATTAATTCTTGCTTCTCGGTTAGCATTTTTTAAATCGAAAATTAATTGTGCTAAATCTTCAATAGAATAAATATCATGATGAGGCGGCGGAGAAATCAATCCTACAAAAGGCGTTGAGTTTCTTGCAGAAGCAATCCAAGGTAAAACTTTAGCACCAGGTAATTGACCACCTTCTCCAGGCTTAGCACCTTGTGCCATTTTTATTTGAATTTCTTGAGCATTTGTTAAATAATGAGAAGTTACCCCAAAACGACCAGATGCTACTTGTTTAATAGCAGAGTTTCTACTATCTCCATTGATATCTTTTTGAAAACGTTTTCTATCTTCACCACCTTCTCCAGAATTAGATTTACCACCAATTCTGTTCATGGCAATTGCTAAGTTTTCATGTGCTTCTCTAGAAATTGACCCATAAGACATTGCACCTGTTTTAAAACGTTTTACAATATCCGTCCAAGGTTCTACTTCTTCTATAGGAATTGGATCTAAATTATCAAACTGAAACAACCCACGAATGGTCATTAAACTTTCTGACTGTTCGTTTATTGCTTTCGAATACACATCATAACTAGCTTGATCGCTTAATCTTACTGCTTGCTGTAATTTTGCAACCGTAGTTGGATTAAATAAATGACGCTCTGCATTTCTTCTCCATCTATAATCTCCTCCAATATTTAATGCTAAATTTTGATCTATATGTTTATCTGGATATGCTTGCTTGTATCGTTGATCGATTTCTTTTTCAATTTCATACAAACCAATACCTTCAATTCTAGAAGCTGTATATGGAAAATATTTTTCTACAAATTGTGAGTTGAATCCAACAATTTCGAATATTTGTGAACCCCTATAAGAGTGTAATGTAGAGATTCCTATTTTATTCATTACTTTTAAGATTCCTTTTCCAATTGCTTTGTTAAAGTTATCAACCGCTCCTTGCTCATCCATACCTGTAATGAAGCCTTCTTTAACTTGCATTCTGATAATTTCGTTTACCATATATGGATTAACAGCACTTGCGCCATAACCAAATAAAGTTGCAAAATGATGTGGTTCTCGTGGTTCTGCAGATTCTATAATAATATCGAAATGAGAACGCTTACGTAAACGATTTAACTGATGATTTACAAAAGAACATGCAAGTAAAGCAGGGATAGGGGCAAGCTCTTGGTTTACACCTCTATCCGAAAGAATAATAATGTTATTCTTTTGTTCTAGTGCTTTTTCTACTTGTAAAACAATAGCGTCTAAAGCATCTTCAAGACCATTTAATCCTTTTGCTTTTGGATATAAAATTTGAATCGTTTCTGCTTTAAAACTTTCAATATCTATCGATCTAATTTTTTCTAAATCTGCATTAGAAATTACAGGATTCTGAATCCTTAATTTTCTACATTGTCGATCTGTAATGCTAAAAATATTTCTATCTTTTCCTAAATTTAAGCTGATGTCAGTTACAATTTCTTCACGAATTCCATCTAAAGGCGGGTTGGTAACTTGTGCAAATAATTGCTTAAAATAATTTGAGATTAATTGAGGTCTGTCTGATAAAACTGCTAAAGGAGTATCAATTCCCATAGAACCTAAAGCTTCTTTACCCACTATTGCCATTGGTGTAATTACCTCTTGAATATCTTCAAAAGTATAATTAAATAAACGTTGACGTGTTTTTACATCAATCGTTTCTATAGGACAAGTTTCGCCGGTATAAGGAACATCTTTTAAATGTAAACGAGATTTACTTAACCATTCTTGATAAGGTCTTTCTGAAACAATTTTACTTTTTATTTCTTCATCCTCAATAATTCTTCCTTTATTCATATCAACCAAGAACATTTTTCCTGGCTCTAATCTTCCATGCTCTTTTATATCCGCAGGATCAATATCTACAACACCAATTTCTGATGACATGATTAACTTCCCACTCTTGGTAACAGTATATCTTGATGGTCTTAAACCATTTCTATCTAATAAAGCACCAATGTAGTCTCCATCTGTAAAAGGTACAGAAGCAGGACCATCCCAAGGCTCCATAATACAACCATTATATTCGTAAAATGCTTTACGAGATGCAGACATCGTTTTATGTTTTTCCCAAGCTTCAGGTATCATCATCATCATAATTTCTGGTAATGAACGACCTGTATGCGTCAATAATTCAACAACCATGTCCATGGAAGCTGAATCTGATTTTCCTGGTAAAATAATTGGAAATAATTTATCTATTTGCGGACCAAAAACATCACTTTTCATGATTTCTTCACGTACACGCATTCTACTTACATTACCTCTTAATGTGTTAATTTCTCCATTCTGACACATGTGTCTAAACGGTTGTGCTAACTCCCAAGTTGGCATTGTATTGGTAGAAAAACGTTGATGCACTAAAGCCAAACGTGTAACTAAATCTATTTCTTGTAAATCTTTATAATAAGGACCAATATCTTCAGGCATAATAATACCTTTATATATAATGGTTGTTATTGATAAACTTGGAACATAAAAATACATAGATTCAGAAATCTTAGATTTTCTGATGGTATGTTCTGCTATTTTTCTTGCAGCATAAAGTTTCGCTTTAAAAGTAGCCTCACTAATTTCTGAAGTTTTACCAATAAATAACTGCTCTATATTTGGTTCTGAAGCTAAAGCAATTTCACCTAATTGATACGAATCAACAGGCACTTCTCGCCATCCTAAAACAGCAAGTCCTTGTTCTTTTATTTCATTTTCAAAAGTTTTTTTACAATAATCATATTGATTAGAAACTTTTGGAAGAAAAACCATTCCTACCGCATATTCTCTTTGTTCTGGAATAGGAAAATCACAAACTCTTTTAAAATAATCATGAGGAATATCTATTAAAATACCAGCTCCATCTCCTGTCTTTCCATCGGCACTAACACCACCTCTATGCTCTAGTTTTACTAAAATTTCTAGTGCGTCGTGTATAATTTGATTTGTTTTTTCACCATTCAAATTACAAATAAAACCTGCCCCACAATTCTCGTGTTCGAACTCTGGTAAATACAATCCTTGTTTCTCCATATGATATTCAATTATATTTACAAATCTATGTTTTTTGTTGAATATAATTCAATATTTACAGTTCTTTAATATAACTTTTACGATGAAAATAAAATTATTGTACTAAAAACTTATTTATGACAATTTATTGAGATTTAATTGTGATATTCATAAAAAGAAGAAATACACCTTTAAAATAATAACTTTAAAGGTGTATTTTGTTTAAAATAGTAACTTAACGACTAATGTTCGTTTAATCTAAAGTCTGGATACGCATCCATTCCATGCTCATGAGCATCTAATCCTTCTAGCTCTTCTTTTTCATCAACTCTTATCCCCATTGTTTTCTTAAGAGTAAAAATAATAATGAAAGAAGTTGTTACACAAAATATTGCATAAGAACCAACACCAATTAACTGACTTATAAATTGATCTACACTTGCTAAATTTCCAAAAATACCAACTGCTAAAGTTCCCCAAATTCCACAAATTAAATGAACAGCAATTGCACCAACAGGATCGTCTAATTTTAATTTATCAACCAAACTAATTGCAAAAACAATTAAAGTTCCGGCAATACCACCAATTAAAATTGCATCCGTTGGCGACATTTGATCTGCTCCAGCTGTAATACCAACCAATCCACCAAGTATACCATTTAAGAACATGGTTAAATCTAGATTTTTATACATTATTGTTGACACCAATGCAGCCAAAACCCCACCTGCTGCTGCTGCTAAACAAGTAGTAACCAATGTTAAAGAAGTAAGCGTTGGATCTGCAGATAAAACAGATCCACCATTAAAACCAAACCAACCTAACCAAAGTATTAAAACACCTGCGGTTGCTAACGGAATATTATGACCAGGAATTGCCTGCGGCTTGCCATCTTTAAATTTACCAATACGAGCACCTAACAAACAAACCGCTACTACAGCTGCCCATCCACCAACAGAATGCACCAATGTAGAACCTGCAAAATCGTAAAATGGTGTAGATAATTGATCTAAAAAACCACCACCCCATTTCCAAGATCCTGCTATTGGATACACAAATCCAACATAAACAATTGCAAAAATCATAAAAGGTAAAATTTTCATTCTTTCTGCAACCGCACCAGAAACTATTGTTGCAGCAGTTGCAGCAAACATCCCTTGAAACAAGAAATCTGTCCAATATGTATACCCTTCATTGTATGCTAAATCTAAAGCACCAGTATCTGTAAGCGGAGAAGACAACCCAAAACCAGCAAATCCAAAAAACCCTGAAGATCCTTCTCCAAAACCAGGATACATTAAATTAAAGCCTACTAAACAATACAATAGTAAACCAATAGTAATAATAAATATGTTTTTAAATAATATGTTTAATGTGTTTTTTTGCCTTGTTAATCCTATCTCTAAAAATGCAAAACCTAAATGCATAAAGAAAACCAAAGCTGTACAGATCATCATCCATACATTATTTATTGTAAGTAATTCCATAATTTAATTTTGTAATCGTTTAATTTAAAGTTGCTCCACCTTTTTCACCAGTCCTAATTCTATAAGCTTCATTTACATCACTTACAAAGATTTTCCCATCACCAACTTCTCCTGTAGAAGCTGCATCAATAATAGTTTTTACTGTAATTTCTTCGTAATCATCATTAACAACAATTGCAAGATGCCTTCTTTGAATATCGCTTGTACTGTAACTTACACCTCTATAAACATGCCCTTCTTTTTCATTTCCAATACCGGTAACATCCCAATAGGAAAAGAAGTTAACACCTATACTATGCAAAGCGTCTTTTACAGCTCTAAATTTTGATTTTCTGATAATTGCTTCAATTTTTTTCATGATAAAAATTTGTTTGTTAGTTTTAAAATTTCTGTAAAATAATAAAAATTTATTTTACGCAAGAAAATCACACAACTCACTAAAAGTTGTGTGATTTAAAATAAATAATAACTAAACTATTTCTTTAATACTATTATTTGTCTTCAAGCTCTCTTTGTCTTACACCTGGATAAGCAATAGAACCATGCTCTGAAATATCTAATCCTTCTATTTCAACTTCTTTAGTTACACGTAATCCCATAGTAGCTTTTAAGATTCCAAGAACAATAAAAGATAACCCAACTGCCCAAGCAGCATAAGCTAAAACTCCTGTTGCTTGTACACCTAATTGAGAAGCTCCACCACCATTGAATAATCCAATAGCTGTATCGCCATCAACCCCCCAAAGACCGATAACTAAAGTACCCCAAGCACCAGCAACACCGTGAACTGAAGCTGCACCAATAGCATCATCAATTTTTAATTTCTTTTCGATAAATTCAATTGCAAATACTACAAGAATACCACCAATTAAACCTGCAAGTACAGCACCTCCAGCAGTCATGTTTCCACAACCAGCAGTAATACTTACTAAACCAGCTAAACAACCGTTTAATGTTTGAGATAAGTTTGGTTTACCGTACCAAATCCATGTAGTAATTAATGCTCCTAAACCACCTGCAGCAGCAGATAAGTTTGTAATTAATACTACATTTGAAGCTGCAGTAGAATCAGCGCCACCCCAAGCTAATTGAGATCCACCATTAAAACCAAACCAACCAAACCATAAGATAAATACACCTAAAGTTGCTAATATTTGATTATGACCTGCAATAGGTAATACTTTTCCATCTACAAATTTCCCAATTCTTGGTCCTACCATGAAAGCAGCAACTAAAGCAGCCCATCCACCAACAGAGTGTACAATTGAAGAACCTGCAAAATCGATGAAGCCCATTTCTGTTAACCAACCACTACCTTGCCATTGCCACCCACCAGAAATTGGATAAATTACAGCAGTCATTACGATAGAGAAGATTATATATGTTGAATATTTTGTTCTACCTGCAATTGCACCAGATACGATAGTTGCAGTTGTTGCAGCAAACATAGTTTGGAAGAATAAATCTGCCCCCTCACCTTGAAATAAACCACTCCAGAAGAACCATCCGTTAGAAGTATCACCATACATTAAAGAGTAACCAACTAACCAAAATGTTAATGATCCTACACAAATGTCTAGTAAGTTTTTCATTGCGATGTTTACCGCATTTTTAGATCTTGTCATACCAGATTCTACTAATGTAAAACCAGCTTGCATTAAGAATACTAAGATACCTGCAATTAGCATCCAAAGCATTCCCATATCTGCGTTTATTTGTTCAACAGCTTTCGCTACTTCTTCTGTTGGAGTGTCTTGTAATAGTGTTAAGAATAAACTCATATTTATAAAATTTTAGTTAGTAATTGTTTTGTTAGTCTTTTTCTTAGAAAGAATATACTGCAGCAATAGTTAAAGTAGAAGTACTTTTTTCAGCAGGAAAAGCTTCAATAATATAATCGTCAGAAGAATCAAATCTTAAATCTGTTATAAGCTTTAAGTTACTTGTTAAGTTCATATTAGATGTTAAAGTAAACGCAGTTACACTACTATCTACACCAGCTGTAGTACTTGTAAACAATTCAGGTCTTAATCCTAAAGCAAATTTATCAGAAAAAGTGTTTTGTAAGTATAAAGCTACACCAGAATAACCAGCATCTTCATCACTTGAATCTGCGTAAGCAGCATTTATTCCTAAAAAGAAAGTATCTGATAAATCAAAACCACCTGTATAATCTAAAAACATCCAATCTGTTGCACCACCTGCACTAACAGCTCCTGTAATAAAGTTTAAATATTGACCTTTATATCCTATTTGAGCTCCAAATTGAGTATCATCAGTAAAATTACCATCATCACTAGCAATACCATGTGCATTTGTCAAAGCTAACATAAAAGATAAATCATCAGAAACAGCATAATCTGCCTTAATACCAGTATGAGAAAATGGCCCTGCATTAAATAAGTAAGAAACTGTATAGTTAAAGTTAGCTGAAGGGTTGATAACTTCATATCCTAAAAATGTATTAAACTGTCCTGCAGTAAGCGTTAATTTATCACTTACATTGTAGTAAGCATATAATTGATTAATAGCACCTGCCATATTAGCATCATCTGCTCTTGGTCCAAAAGCTATATCTGCAACAACACCAGCTTTCCCTTTTTCGTAAGCAAAAACTGTATTTGCAAAACCTAAACCAAATGCATTCGCATTTTCTGGAGCTGCAATTAATATACCAGGAGTTCCTGCATCTTTTGTAAAATTAGTAGTTCCGTATACATCTACAGTTCCACTTAATGTAAAAGTTCCAGCATCTTCTTTTTCTTGCGCGTTTATCACTAAACTGCTCGCTACTAATAAAGTTAAAATAATTTTTTTCATAATTAAAGTTCTTTTAGTTTTTATTGTTTTTGTTGTTTGAACATGTCAAATGTATATATTTAATTTAAACTAGCAAGGGGGTGAATTCTCAAAAAGAACCTATTTAGACAACATACCCTCAAAAAAATAGGGGTTAATTTATTATAAGTGTATTTTTTAGTTTTTGAAGGGTGCAAAATATCGAGTTTGTAAAAAACTAGCATATTATTTTAGGATATTCATAAAAATGCACTTTTTTTGAAAAAAAATGTAATTATTATACCTTTGTCTTATGAAATACGCACATTCTTACTTAGTTAAAATACAGTTCCTAGGGTTTCGATTTTCGGGCTGGCAAAAGCAAAAAAACGCTAAAACACTACATCAAATGGTAGACAAGACATTAAGCTTTGTTTTTGAGGATGTTAATTATAAGACCATTGGAATTGGCAGAACCGACGCTAAAGTTTCGGCCAACTCTTACTATGTGCAATTGTTTACAGATTCGCTAATAAATGAGCCTTTTTTTATGAATTCTATAAATTCCAACTTTTCTGCTGACTTTAAAGCGATTTCTATAACTAAAGTAGCAACAAATTTTAATATTATTAAAGCTTCTAAACTAAAAGAATATCATTATTACTTTTCCTTTGGAGATAAAAACCATCCTTTTGCAGCTCCTTTTATTACTAATATTGATAAAAACCTACATATTGATACAATGACAAAAGGTGCAAAACTATTTGAAGGTGAGCATTATTTTCATAAATACTGCACAAAACCTTCTGATACAACTATTTTTAAAAGATGTATTGATTCTTGCGAAATCGTTGAAAATGATATTTTAACCGCAAACTTCTTTCCTAAGAAGTCTTATATATTAAAGGTAAAAGGAAAAGGTTTTTTACGTTATCAGATTCGCTTAATGATGGCAACATTGTTTGAATTAGGTAAAGGAAATTTAGATTTAGATTTTATTACATCTTCTTTAAAAGAAGATAATGACAGAAAATCTTTAAGAAATATTGCTCCTGCTTCTAGTTTACAATTATATGATATTGAATTAGAATTTTAGTAAAACTATTGTATTACAAATAACTAACCACATAGCTACATAAAAAACATAGATTCATAACAGTTTACTTAAAACCATTAAAGCTAACTACATATTTACATAAAGAATAAAGACTTCCGTTTTATAGGAACATTAATTTAATGGGTTAACGTTATAAATTTTACGAAGACCTATTTGCATGAGCGATAGAAATGGCATCCTTTTTTGCTGATTTTTTTCAGCATAAAAAGATATAATGGATAGCGCGTTTTTTGCTTTTTTCTGCAAAAACATGCCCAAAAGAAAAATCCAACTTAAAAAAGATGGATTTTTACACTTCTGCTTTATAGAGCGAAATTATGATGCTTTACTGAGTTTTAGTTATAAACTGCGCACTAACAGGTAAATTTTATCCTTTGATAATTCCTCTTGAAATTACAATTTTCTGAATTTCAGAGGTTCCTTCGTAAATCTGTGTAATTTTTGCATCACGCATTAAACGTTCTACATGATATTCTTTTACAAAACCATTTCCTCCATGAATTTGAACAGCTTCTACAGTGTGTTCCATTGCAACTTTACTTGCATATAATTTTGCCATTGCGCTAGACATATCATAATTATTACCTTGATCTTTATCCCAAGCGGCTTTCATAACCATCATTCTTGCCGCTTCAATTTCTGTGTGCATATCTGCTAATTTAAACGCAATTGCTTGATGATTGCAAATTTCTGTTCCGAATGCTTTACGCTCTTTAGCATACTTTAAAGCCAACTCATAAGCGCCAGCCGCAATACCTAAAGCTTGTGCTGCAATACCAATTCTACCGCCAGAAAGCGTTTTCATAGCAAATTTAAAACCAAAACCATCTTCGCCAATTCTGTTTTCTTTTGGCACTTTTACATCGTTAAATTGTAAGGTATGCGTATCTGAACCTCTAATTCCTAATTTATCTTCTTTTGGACCAATATGAAAACCAGGCGTTCCTTTTTCTACAATAAAAGCATTGATTCCTCTGTGTCCTTTTTCTCTGTCTGTTTGTGCAATTACCAAATAAACATCTGATCGACCACCATTTGTAATCCAATTTTTTGTTCCGTTCATTAAGTAATAATCACCTTTATCAATAGCAGTTGTTGCTTGCGAAGTTGCATCCGACCCAGCTTCTGGCTCGCTTAAACAAAAAGCTCCCATAAACTCACCTGTTGCTAATTTTGTTAAATATTTTTGTTTTTGTTCTTCATTTGCATACGCCTCTAAACCATAACAAACTAGCGAATTATTTACAGAAACCATTACTGAAGCAGATGCATCAATTTTAGATAATTCTTCCATAATTAAGATATAAGAAATAGCATCCATACCGCTTCCTCCGTATTTTGGATCAACCATAATTCCCATAAAACCTAAATCGCCCATTTTCTTGACCAATTCTTGTGGAAATTCTTGTTTATTGTCTCTTTCTATAACTCCTGGTAATAATTCAGTTTGTGCAAAATCTCTAGCCGCATCACGAATCATGATGTGCTCTTCTGTTAAATTAAAATCCATATTATATTGTTTTATTCGTATTTACTGATTGTAAAGATATCGATTTCGTAACTTATTATCAGTAGACTTTTGTTATTTTTACAGATATGAATAAAAAGGAAGTTTTTTCTATAGGATTAATGTCTGGAACATCTTTAGATGGCATCGATTTAGTTTATGTAAAATTTGATGCAAACAATTACAAAGATTTTGAAATTATCTATGCAGAAACAATTTCTTATACTGATGTTTGGAAAAACACTTTGCAAAAAGCTATTCATTTTTCTTCGGATGAATTAGCGATCTTAAATAATGATTACGGGAAACTTTTAGGAAACGTGGTTCATAGATTTATAGATAAATTTCAGATTCAAAAAATTGATTTTATAGCTTCTCACGGACATACAATTTTACATCAGCCTGCAAAGGGAATTACGCTTCAAATTGGAGACGGACAAACTATTGCTGCTATTACAAATCAAAAAGTAGTTTGCGATTTTAGAACGCAAGACGTAAAATTAGGCGGTCAAGGAGCACCTTTGGTTCCTATTGGTGATGAGCTACTTTTTTCTGATTTTGATTTCTGTTTAAATTTAGGCGGATTTTCTAATATTTCTTTTAAAAAAGAAGATAAAAGAATCGCTTTTGATATTTGCCCTGTAAATATTGTGCTAAATTTTTATGCCAATAAATTAGGTTTAGAATATGATACATCAGGAAAAATAGCATCCGAAGGAAAATTAAACGAAACACTTTTAAAACAATTAAACGCACTTACATTTTATCAGCAAAAACCACCAAAATCATTAGGTTTAGAATGGGTTCAAGAAAATATATTTCCTTTAATTGATGAACTAGAAACGGATGTTTCATCCATTTTAAGAACTTTTGTAGAGCATGTTGCTATTCAAATTAGTAACATAATTATTGGTAATAATTCAGTTTTAATTACAGGCGGAGGGGTTTTTAATTCCTTCTTAATAGAAAGAATAGCAGATCATTCTAATATTAAAATTAAGTTACCAAATACTAAACTAATTAACTTTAAGGAGGCATTAATTTTCGCCTTTTTAGGTTTATTAAAGACTGATAACCAAGTAAATTGTTTATCATCTGTTACTGGCGCGAGTATAGATCATTCTTCTGGAGAGTTTTTTTATCCTATTTTGGTAAATAAATAAAATTTGAGCAATCATTTATTTACTGTAAGTTTGTAAGGTTTCCATAGCTATAATAATAATTCAATAAAAATTAAAAATGAATCAACTTTAACTTTTCCCCTGAAGGGGATTTTAACGCAAATTAAAATTGTTTGAAAAAGCAAAAAGAAAAGTTAATCTATTTATAATTTAAGCATGAAAGAATTATTAAAAATATACGAGAATAAACAACCAGAAATCGTTTTTAACTGGAAAGATCCAGAAACGGAAGCAGAAGGTTGGACTGTTATAAACTCTTTAAGAGGTGGTGCTGCAGGCGGCGGAACAAGAATGAGAGAAGGTTTAGATATGAACGAAGTTTTATCTTTAGCCAAAACAATGGAAGTTAAATTTACAGTTTCTGGCCCAGCAATTGGTGGCGCAAAATCTGGAATAAATTTTAATCCGCAAGATCCGCGAAAAAAAGGCGTTTTAGAACGTTGGTACAAAGCAGTTGCGCCATTATTAAAAAGTTATTATGGAACTGGAGGAGATTTAAATGTTGATGAAATTCATGAAGTAATTCCGATTACAGAAGAAAGCGGTGTTTGGCATCCTCAAGAAGGTGTCTTTAACGGTCATTTTAAACCGACAGAAGCAGATAAAATTAACAGAATTGGTCAATTAAGACATGGAGTGATAAAAGTCATAGAAAGTAAATATTATTCTCCTGATATTTCGGCGAAATTAACCATTGCTGATATGATTACTGGTTTTGGTGTTGCAGAAGCTGCGCACCATTATTATGATATTTATGGAGGTACAGTTGTTGGTAAAAGAGCAATTGTACAAGGTTTTGGTAATGTTGGTTCTGCGGCGGCATATTATTTAGCACAAATGGGTGCTAAAATTGTAGGAATTATTGACAGAGAAGGAGGCGTAATTAATGAAAACGGCTTTTCTTTTGATGAAATAAAAGAGTTGTTTTTAAACAAAAAAGGTAATACTTTAGTTGCCCAAGATATGATTTCTTTTAAAGAAATTAATGAGCAAATTTGGAATTTACCTTGTGAAATTTTTGCGCCATGTGCAGCATCAAGGTTAATAAAACAAGAACAAATTAATGAAATGATTAATTCTGGTTTAGAAGTAATATCTTGCGGAGCAAATGTTCCTTTTGCAGATAAAGAAATTTTCTTTGGATCTATTATGGAAGATACAGATAAAAAAGTGAGTTTAATTCCTGATTTTATTTCCAATTGCGGAATGGCAAGAGTTTTTGCCTATTTTATGGAAAGAAAAGTAGAAATAACAGACAAAGCTATTTTTGAAGATACATCAAACACAATAAAAAAAGCACTGCAAACAACCTTTGCAAAAAGTGCATCAAAAACAAAAATAAGTGAAACAGCGTTTGAGATAGCGCTAAAACAATTGATATAAATTAAATAATAAAAAAGTAGTATGGAGTCAGTAATTATTATTGTATTTGTAATGGGATATTTAGCCATTACTTTAGAGCACAACTTAAAATTAGACAAATTAATTCCCGCCTTAATTATGATGGCAGTTTGTTGGGCTTTAGTTGCATTAGGAATTGATAATTTTACACAATGGTTTGACTCTAGTAAACATAGTTTAATAGAAGGTTTTGGCTCACTTGTGCATGAAGACAAATTACATTTAGTAGAAGAAACGTTGCTACACCATTTAGGTAAAACTGCAGAAATATTAGTTTTCCTTTTAGGAGCCATGACAATTGTAGAAATTATCGATTATTTTGATGGTTTCTCTACAATTAAAAGTTTTGTAAAAACTAAAAAGAAGAAAAGTATACTTTGGATATTTGCAATATTAGCTTTTGTTTTATCTGCAATTATAGATAATCTTACAGCAACAATTGTATTGATTTCTATTTTACAGAAAATTGTTAAAAATAGAGACGAAAGAATTTGGTTTGCTGGTTTAATAATTATAGCTGCAAATGCAGGTGGAGCTTGGTCTCCAATTGGTGATGTTACAACAACAATGCTTTGGATTGGTAAAAAAGTAACAACTTTAAAATTAATTGAATATTTATTACTACCATCTTTATTATGTATGGCTGTTCCTACTTTAATAGCTTCATTTTTACCAGCATTTAAAGGTGAAATTGATGCTGAAGAAGAAAAAGAAACTTCTAAAAGTCCGCATAGCGCAAGAATGTTGTACTTAGGATTAGGTGCAATTGTATTTGTACCAATATTTAAAACAATTACTCATTTACCTCCTTATGTTGGTATGATGTTATCTTTAGCAGTAGTTGCTACTTTTGCAGAAATTTATAGTAAATCTAAATTTTCTATTTCAAGTGTAGATGGTGAAGAAGCAGATGAACACACTGCAGGAGCGCATCACAGTCCTGTTCATGCATCATTATCTAAAATAGAAATGCCAAGTATTTTATTTTTCTTAGGAATTTTAATGGCAGTTGCAGCTTTAGAATCTTTAGGGATTTTATTCAACTTTGCATCAACATTACAAGAATCGATACCAATGATGGGTACAGAATTACACCATGAAGGAGTTTCCGATTTAGTAATTATGTTACTAGGTGTTGGTTCTGCTATTATTGATAATGTGCCTTTAGTTGCCGCAAGTTTAGGAATGTTTTCTCAAGGATTGGATAATGAATTATGGCATTTTGTAGCTTTTTCTGCTGGTACTGGTGGCTCTATGTTAATTATTGGTTCTGCTGCTGGTGTAGTTGCCATGGGAATGGAAAAAATTGATTTCTTTTGGTATTTGAAAAAAATATCTTGGTTAGCATTAATCGGTTTTATAGTTGGTTCTGCAACATTTATGATTACAAGAACTATGTTTTAACAAATAATTTTAAAAAATAAAAATGTCATTTTGTACTATTGCAGAATGGCATTTTTTTTGATATAAAAAAAGCTAAATCTTTGTTTATTAAAACAATTTAAAAACAGATTAATCGTTTATTAATATAGAACTTAAAAAATAGTTGAATGATATCATTTTATCAAGAAAATACAGGATTGTTAGAAGAAGTTGTTTCAGAAGAAAAAACGCTTTCTATTTATAATTTAATTGTAGATGGTGGTTTAGGCGGTCAAATTATAATTGCCATTCTTTTTGTACTATTGGCAGTGGCTTTTTATATTTATTTTGAACGTTTTTTTGCAATTAAATCTGCATCAAAAGTCGATAAAAATTTCATGAATCAAATTAAAGATTTCGTTTCTAATGGTAAATTAGATGCAGCAAAAGCTTTATGTAAAAATACAAATACACCAACTGCAAGATTAATAGAAAAAGGAATTTCTAGAATTGGCAAACCTTTAGATGACATTAATACAGCAATAGAAACTGCTGGTAAATTAGAAGTGTATCAACTAGAAAAAAATGTAAGTGTATTAGCAACAATTGCAGGAGCTGCACCAATGATTGGTTTTTTAGGAACTGTAATAGGTATGATTGTTGCCATACATGAAATAGCAAATGCTGGTGGGCAAATTGATATAAAAATGCTTTCTGATGGTTTATACACCGCAATGACAACAACCGTTGCTGGTTTAATTGTAGGTATTATTGCTTATGTAACATACAATCATTTGGTGGTTAAAACCAATAAAATAGTATATCAAATGGAAGCCAAATCGGTTGAATTTTTAGATTTATTAAACGAGCCAGTATAGTAATTCAAAATTTTAAATTCAAAGTTTAAAGTTAACTTAGGCTAACGAAAATCTTGAATTCTAAATTTTAAATCTTGAACATAAAACATGAATTTAAGAGGAAGAAATAAAGTAGATCCAACATTCAATATGTCGTCCATGACAGATATTGTTTTTTTATTGCTAATATTTTTCATGCTTACATCAACTTTAGTAACTGTAAGTGCAATTGATGTTTTTTTACCAAAAGCTGGCGGAAAAACAGAAAATAGTGCATCTGTTGCTGTAACTATTACAAGCGAATCTGTTTTCTATATTGATAAAACAGCCGTTAGTGCATCTAACTTAGAAAGTGAAATTTTAAAGAGTGTAGGTGCAGATAAAAAGAAAACCATTGTTATTAGAGGAGATAAAGAAGTACCTTATAAAAAAGTGATGGAAGTTATAGACATTGCTAACAAGAATAAATTAAAAATGATTTTAGCTGTAAAAGGAAAATAAAAACACGCTTACAAGTTTCTTAAAACCTTGTAGTTATACAAAATAAAATGGCAATATTAGATACAAACCCTAAACGAAAATCTACAGCAATAACAGCAAGTATATTGTTGCTTTTGTTGTTTGTTATTTTTAATTATGGTTTAAAATATTTAGATCCACCAGAAGAGTATGGTTTGGCAATAAATTTTGGAGATTCTGATTTTGGAAGTGGTGAGCCAGTAGAAAACACTAAAAAAGCATTAACCCCAGAAGTAGTAGAAAAAGAAGAGGTTATAGAAGAAGTAATAGAGGTTCCGAAAGAAGTAGTTAAGGAAGAAATTATTGCTGATGAAACATCCGAAGAGATTACGGTTATAGAGAAAAAAGAAGTAGAAAAAGAACCTGTAAAAGAAGTTGTTAAAAAGGAAGAACCAAAAGAAAAGCCGAAACCAAAACCATCCAAAGAAGCAACAGAAGCTTTAAATAGTTTATTAAATGGTAATTCATCTGATGGAAATCCAAAAGGAGAAGGTGACGATAAAAAAGAAGGCGTAAAAGGAAATGAAAATGGCGATCCTAATTCTAATAAATATTATGGAAATGAAGGAACAGGATCTGGAGGAAACTACAACCTTGCAGGAAGAAAAGCATTATCAAAACCAATAGAACAACCAGATTGCCAAGAAGAAGGAATTGTAGTTGTAAGAATTACTGTTGATAAAAATGGAAAAGTAATTAGTGCTGTTCCAGGTGTAAAAGGTTCTACAAATACAGCTGCTTGTTTATTGAAACCTGCAAAAGAAGCTGCTCTAAAAACTACTTGGAATGCAGATGAAAAAGCACCAGCAAATCAAGTAGGTACTATTATTTATAAATTTACTTTAACAAAATAATTGTTTATATTATAAAGTAGCATTTAAAAAATAATAAGTTCTAATTTTCTTTCTGATTTGATTTATATTTGAAAAAATAATTGATCCTTTAGAATGACATATCAACAAACTTTAGATTGGATGTTTGCGCAATTACCTATGTTTCAAAGAGAAGGTAAAACAGCATTCAAAAAAGATTTAACCAATATTTTAGCATTTTCAAAACAACTAGATTTTCCAGAAAAAAAATTTAAATCCATTCATATAGCTGGTACAAACGGAAAAGGTTCTACGTCTCATATGTTAGCTTCTATTTTACAAGAAGCAGGCTATAAAGTAGGTTTATACACTTCGCCACATTTAAAAAACTTCACAGAACGAATTAGAATAAATGGTATTGAAATACCTAAAAACAAAGTCACATCATTTATAGCAAAACATAAAGTTTTTTTAGAAAATCAAAAACTGTCATTTTTTGAAATGACGGTTGGTTTGGCTTTTGATTATTTTGCGAATGAAAAGGTAGATATAGCGATTATTGAAGTAGGTTTAGGAGGTAGATTAGATTCTACAAACATCATTACTCCAGTAGTTTCTGTCATCACAAATATAGGGTTAGATCACACACAATTTTTAGGAGAAACATTGCCAGAAATTGCTTTTGAAAAAGCAGGAATCATAAAAAATAATATTCCTGTTATAATAGGAGAAGAACAGTCAGAAGTTAAAAGTGTCTTTTTAGAAAAGGCAAAAAAATGTAATGCTGCCATTTCTTTTGCTTCGGATGATTTACAAGAGTATACATCAGATTTGTTGGGCGACTATCAAAAATCAAATACAAAAACTGTGGTTGCAGCACTTAAACAATTAAAAGGTTTTTCGATTTCTCAAAAAAATATTACTGATGGATTGTTACATGTTGTAAAAAACACTAGTTTAAAAGGAAGATGGCAGATTTTACAAGAAAACCCAAAAGTAATTTGTGATACTGCTCATAATACAGAAGGGTTAAAAATTGTTTTAAATCAACTGAAAAAAGAAAGCTATAAGAGGTTACATTTTGTACTTGGAGTTGTTTCTGATAAAAAATTAGAAGACGTTTTACCAATCTTTCCACAAGATGCAATCTATTATTTTAGCAAGCCAGCTATTCCCCGAGGTCTTTCTGAAGCTATTTTACAAGAAAAATCTGCTAAATTTAATTTATTTGGAAAAAAATATTTATCAGTAAGAAAAGCATATAAAGAAGCCTTACTAAATGCTAATCAAGGAGATATAATCTATGTTGGTGGAAGTACATTTGTGGTTGCTGAAATAATTTAAATAAAAATTGATTTTTATTTTGGTAAAGTCAAAATGTGTTGTATATTTGCCACCGCTAAGGGCAATTAGCTCAGTTGGTTCAGAGCATCTCGTTTACACCGAGAGGGTCGGGGGTTCGAATCCCTCATTGCCCACCAAAGTAAATCCTACTAGAAATAGTAGGATTTTTTTGTTTACTATTTTCTGAAATCAATTCCAATTGTTGAAGGATCAAGTCATAAAGTTGTGGGATTTTAAATTATGCATAAATATTTGGGATCAACACCAAAAGTTGTGGAGTAAAATAAAATATAGGAACTTTGTTCGAATAAAATACATTGATTTTGAGTACTCTTATAGATATTGCTAAATTATTATTACCAGAAGTTCTTGTTGAAAATTTTAAACTTACTAAGCATGCAGTTAAACAAGGAGAACTTCATTTTTATTTCACAGAATTAAATATCATTCCAGAAGAATTTAAAGACCTTAAATTGAGTTCTAAAGGTTTTTTCCCAGAGGCTACTATACAAGATTTTCCAATTCGAGGTAAAAACGTTTTTCTACATGTCATAAGACGACGTTGGATTGAGGAAACCTCAAAAAAATTAACCACAAGAGATTGGCAATTAGTAGCAAAAGGCACTAGAATTACAAGTGAATTTGCTGATTTTTTTAAAAGACATTAGTTAGTAATAATGCATCTAGCACAAGTGTTGTAGCGAACTTTTACAGTGTTAATCTAGAAATCTACAAAGACAGTATAAAGACTGTTTAAGTGATTTTAAAGAGTGGAATCAAAAGCCACACACTAAAGAATGGATGCTTTTTCCTGAGAATATTGGAGAATATCTTTCCATAGATGAAACAGCTTTTTCTAATG
>NZ_LT629752.1:3757500-3951460 GCF_900105145.1 Polaribacter sp. KT25b
TCTAAATTATAAGTTGGATATCCTTGATTGTAAATCCAATCATTAAAAAATTCTGCTAAATCTAAACTACTTGCAGCTTCTAAATGAGCAATTAAATCGGGAGTTTTTGCATAACTGTAAGCTAAATTTGGGTCGGTTATATAGTTTTTTAGTCCTTTATAAAAATCAGTATCGCCTAATTTTTTGCGTAACATGTGTAAAACCATTGCACCTTTATTGTAACTTAATCTGCCATTAAAAATTCTGCCAACGCTAGTAGTATCGGAATCAGAAAGATAAACAGCGCCATTTGTAGATGAAGTAATTGAACTAATATTTGAATTTCTCCAACTTTTAAAAGAATTATCTCCATCTAAATGTTCAACAGTTAAACCTGTTAAATAAGTTGCAAAACCTTCGTTTAGCCAAATATCTTTCCAGCTTCCGCAAGTAACTTTATTTCCAAACCATTGATGCGCTAATTCGTGTGCAATTAAATTTCTATCAAAACTTCCCATAAATGAAACCGTTGTATGTTCCATTCCGCCGCCCCAACCAAATTGAGCGTGACCATATTTTTCGTTTTCAAAAGGATAATTGCCAAATAAATCGATAAAATGATTCATAATATCTGCAGTAATTTCTGTACTATTTTGTGCAGAAGATAAACTTTCTGGATACACATAATTTACAATAGGAAAAGGATTTCCGTTATTAGTAACTGTATGAGAATAGGTTTCGTAATTAGTAACCGCAATTGCAATTAAATAAGCAGGAATTGGGTATTGATGTTTAAAATGTGTTGTTTTATTTCCTGCACTTATTGTTACGCTTTGTTCCAATCCGTTTGTAACAGCAATATATTGTTCTGGAGCTGTAATATATACATCAATTTCATCAATTTTATCATTTAAATCTTGTTTGCAAGGCCACCAACCTAAAGCGCCATAAGGTTCAGAAAGTGTCCAAAGAACTGGTGTTCCATTATGAGTATTTACTTCAAAAGAACCAAAACCATTACTTGTTGGGTTTCCGCTATAAGTTATAGAAACTGATGTTGAATTACCTTGATTTAATGTGTTTTGTAAATTTATAATTAGTTCATCATTAGTGTTTTGAGTAAATGAAACTGAGTTGTTGTTTTCTGTAACAGCAATTACAGTCATGTTATCATCTAAATCAAAAGTAACAGAATTCATGTTTTGTAAAGCTGTAAAAGTTGTAGTAACTTTACCAGATATAGATGCAACTGCAGGATCTACAGAGAATTCTAATTTATGATAGGTAATATCGTAATTAGAAGTGTTAGGATTTGCTTTAAACAGCACTTTTTTAGAAGCTGATTTTGCTTCCGATTCAGAAATGTTTATTACTTCTTGAGCTGATATTTTTGAGATTCCTATGAGAATAAAGAAAGATATTGCAATTAATCGAACCATAACGAGTACTTTTGAGGCTTTAAAAATACTTCTTTTTATTTTTACATTATGTTACAAGACAAAAATCAACAAAAAACATCTTTAGCTGAACTTGGTGAGTTTGGTTTAATAAATCATATTACAAAATATTTTAAAATTGAAAATGCATCAACAATAAAAGCAATTGGAGATGATGCAGCGGTTTTAGACACATCAGAAAAGCAAACTTTAGTTACTACAGATTTGTTAATAGAAGGTGTGCATTTTGATTTAAGTTATATGCCGTTAAAACATTTAGGCTACAAAGCTGTAATGGTTAATTTATCTGATGTATATGCAATGAATGGAACGGCAGAGCAAATTACTATTTCTATTGCTGTTTCTAATCGTTTTCCTTTAGAAGCAATTGAAGAATTGTATGCCGGAATTCAGTTAGCTTGTGAAACTTATAATGTAGATTTAATTGGTGGAGATACGACTTCATCAACCAAAGGAATTTTAATTTCTGTTACTGCAATAGGTAAGGTTGATAAAGGAGAAGCCGTTTATAGAAACACTGCAAAAGAAACCGATTTAATTGTGGTTTCTGGAGATTTAGGTGCTGCGTATTTAGGTTTGCAAGTGTTAGAAAGAGAGAAACAAGTTTTTAAAGTTGACCCAAATAATCAACCAGATCTAGACAATTATACGTATTTAATTGAACGTCAATTAAAACCAGAAGCTCGTAAAGATATTGCTGGTTTATTAAAAGAATTAGAAATAAAACCAACTTCTATGATAGATATTTCTGATGGACTTTCGTCAGAACTTTTTCATATTTGTACACAAAGTAAAGTTGGATGTAAAATTTATGAAGATAAATTGCCATTAGATCCTCAAGTAATTTCTACTTGTGAAGAATTTGAGTTAGATTCTACAATGGTTGCTTTAAGTGGTGGTGAAGATTATGAGTTACTTTTTACAGTGCCAATTGCAGATTTTGATAAGATAAAAGGAAATCCTAATTTTTCTATTATTGGTCATGTTACAGCAGAAAATCAAGGTTTACAATTAATAACAAGAGCTGGTCAAGAAATTGAGTTAAAAGCGCAAGGTTGGAATGCATTAAACGAGTAAAAATAATTATCAAAAAGCAAGATAATTTTTATGAAATCTTTACGCTTAATTCTTTCTAATTTCACTTTTTTTGCTCCTGCTTGGGTTTTTTCATCTATTAATATTTTAATAGGAACTTGGATTTTATACATTCCTTTTATCAAATTAAAGTTTAATTTAAATGATGGTGAATTAGGTTTTGCATTGTTTTTTACTGCTTTAGGATTGTTAATTTCAATTCCGTTTATTCCTAAAATTAATAAGTTAATTGGTGTTGGTAAATCAACTAAAATTGGTGTTTTTTTATTGGCAATTGCGTTTAACTTGCCTTTATTAGCACCAAGTTATTTGCTGCTTTGTGCAGCATTATTGTGTGTGGGACTTTTTTCTGCTTTTACAGATATTTCTTTAAACGCATTAACATCAAATATTGAAAAAAGAGAACAACAAAATTTTATGTCTGCGGCACATGGTTTTTTTAGTTTAGGCGGATTTATTGGTGCTGGAATTGGAAGTTTATTTATGAGCATGTTTTCTAACCCTCAACTACATATGTTGTTAATATCTGTTTTTGTTATACTTTCTAACTTGTTTTTAGCAAAGAATTACGAATTAATAATTGGCGAAGAAAAAGAAAATCAAAACGACAATACTTCTTTTTTTAAAAATGTAAAACCACTTTTAGTGCTTGCCATTATTGCTTTTATAATTTTGTTTAACGAAGGTGCTGTAGAACATTGGAGCAATTTATTTCTGTTTGATATTGTAAAAGTTTCGGAAAGTAAAGCAGGTTTAGGTTTTATAATTTTTTCTTTTACGATGACAGTTGGTCGCTTTTTAGGAGATGGATTTAGTCATAAAATTGGTTCAAGAAAAATTATATTATTTTCAACTATAATTGCTTTTGTTGCTTATTTATTTATCATAACAGCTAACTTGGTGTTAAGTGTTTTAGGTTTTGGTTTATTAGGATTTGGACTTTCTGTAATTATTCCAGAAATTTATAGAATTGCAGGAAAAAATAAGGAGATAGAAACATCATTAGCAATTTCTATTGTTTCAGGAATTGGTTTTATTGGCTTTTTAGCAGGTCCTGTTTTATTAGGTGCAATTTCTAACGCAAGTAATTTAGTAATGAGTTATGTGTTTTTATCAGTATTGATAATTATTGCTTTTTGTTTGGCTTTATTTGGGTTAAAGAGAAAGGTTTAGATTTTTTGTGGCAAGAATATAAAACCTAACTTCCTGCAAAAGGAGATCCAAAAATTCCAACTGCAAGTTCTGTCCAAATAAGTGCTATAATAACGAGAATTCCAATAATTACAAGAATTAGGTGTTTTGTTTTTTTTATTTTCCTAATTGCAATATCCCACACCAATCCGTTTACTAATAGGAGAATTCCTGCCACAATAAAATCTAGAAATTTCCAATTTACTTCATTGGTAAACTGCATAGCAATTAATGGAATCAGTAAAATTATTACCGTAATTGTCAAAATAATTCTAAATCTTTTTTTCTTCATATTTTTTAAAAGTATTAAAGATTATTTACTGATGTAAAAAAATGATTTGTAAATTAAAATTATTTCTTAAGTTTAAATAATTTTTTAATAACTCGTTTTTATTTTAGTATAACTCAAATTTCTATCTAAAAAAACAATAAATTTTTGATTTTTTTTAACTTCACCTAAAGAGATTTTAGAAAATAAACTTATTAATTACTTCTTCTACGTTCATCATCATTTCCAAAATCTCTCTTTTTTACGTTTATTTTTTTGTTTCCAAAATCGTAAGAAAGTGATACTCTAAAGTTTCTAGAGCTTTCATTTTGCCTGTAAATTTGTTTAATATCATTTACTGTTGAGGTGTAATTATTTAAACTTGCAGTGTTTAACACATCACTAAAAAGTAAAGATAATTTTATGTTATTTTTAAATTGATGTTGTAATCCTAAAGAAATATCAAACATTTTACCTAAACTATACAAACCTCTATTATGCTGAGAACTGTACCAAGAATTTACTTGTAATTTTGTCTTTTTACTTAAAGAAAATGTGTTGTTTGATGTTACATAAAGTTGAACTCCGTTTTTAGGTTTAGCGCCAAAATCTTTCATAAACTTTGTATAATATCCTAATAAATTTATACTATTAATGCTTTTAAACCAGCTATTTTTATTGAAAGAAAAATTCTCAGTAATTCCATAATTGTATTGCTTAAAGTAATTTTCTTTTGTTATAATTTGAGCCTGATTTTCTGCTACTGAGGTAAATACAGTGCCAAAACCATCTGTAGTTATATTTAAATAAATACTTGTATTTAAATTCTTTTTATACAAATGTGAAATTTCAAAATTATCAGAAAAAGAAGGCTTTAAAAACGGATTTCCAACACTGTAACTATTTTCGTTTATGTAAAATCGAAACGGATTTAAATGATTAAAATTAGGTCTGTTAATTCTTCTTCCGTAAGAAAATCCAAAATTATTGTGTTCATTTTTTTTATAAGAAAAGTAAATTGATGGAAATAATTTTGTGTATTTATTTACAGTTTCTTTGTTAATTTCTGTGTTTACACCTTTGGTTTTAGAATCTTCTAAACGCAAACCAAATTGCATTTTTAGTTGATTTGTTATAGTTGTATTTCCAGAAAAATAGGCAGCCAAAACATTTTCTTTGTAATTAAATTTATTAGATCTATTAGAATCTAAAATTGTAGAACCAGAAAGAGTATTATAATATAAAACATTGCTTTTTGTGTTTGTAAAACTTGCTTTTATTCCATAAGATAAGTTTATTTTTTTCATGGGAAAATCAACATCAATTTTAGAGCTAAAGTTTTTTATTTCTTGATTTGAAATGTTTAAAGCAGCAGAATTTATACCTTCAGAATTCCCTTTATTATTAAACTTTTCAGTAAAAAAATCACGACTATTTTCTGAATTAAACGTAAAATAATCGGCATCAAAAGAAATATTTTTTCCAAGTGAATCTAGTTGTGTAATTAAATGAAAATTTACAGTGTGATTTTTAGTATCAACAATATTATCGCCTTTGTTTACTAAGCTATATTCTAATGTATTATTGTTATCGAAAATTGATGAAACTGTTGTTCCAATAATATCTGGTTTTGTGTTATTTCCTAAATATTGAAGCCCAAAAGTTGTTTTATCAGAAAGTGCATAATCAATTAAAAAACGTCCAGAAAATTGATTCTTATAGGTCTTAGAATTTACATCTATTTCCCAATTATTAGCTGGATAATCAATTAATAAGCCTTCTGAATTTTCAAAACCTCCTTTAGTTGCATTTATACTTCCAGAAAAAGAAATTTTGTTTTTATTATAGAATAAGTTATTGGTGATTGTAGTAAAATTATATCGATTTTGATTGTATGATATTGTGGTTGCATTTTTCCAAGAATCTTTAATTCCTTTCTTTAAAACGATGTTGATTAATCCTCCATTTCCTGATGCTTCATATTTTGCTGGCGGATTTGTAATTACTTCAATTTTTACAATATCATTGGCAGAAAATCCGCTTAAAAAACTCATTAATTCATCACCTTTTAAAGGAGAAATTCTTCCATTAATCATAATTTGAGTTTTGCCTTTTCCAAGGATGGATAAATTTCCATTTTGTAGTTGAATTCCTGGAGTAATTTTTAAAACATCTAAACCATTTCCGCCAACAGCCGCAATGCTTTTTTCGACATTAAAAACCAATCTATCAATTTTTCTTTCTAAAATCCTTTTTTCTGTTTTTACAATAATTTCGTTTAAAGCTTGTGCGTTTTCTTCTAAAATAATAGTTCCTAAATTTAAGTTTGCATCAACTTTAATTTGTTTTTCCCAAGTTCTGTATCCTAAATAACTAATTTCGATTTTATAATTTCCTGCATTCATTTTTACTTCAAAAGAACCTTCATTATTTGTAGTTGTGCCAGAAATTATGTTATTATTTGTGTCTTTTAAAATTACATTTGCAAACGGAATGACATTAGTTTTGTCTGATATTTTTCCTGTAATTGTTTGTGCAAATAAAATGGCTGGACATAGAATTGTAAAAAGTAGATTTAAGGTTTTTGTGTTCATCTTGTATGTTTTTATTTTGATGAAACAAAATTGCAATAGAAAAGAAATTTGTGCGACCGAAAACATAAAGTCGAACCATTTTCTGCATGAAAAATTAGTTCGACTTTATTTTTTAAACGTTCGACTTTATGTTAATCGATTGATTTTAAGGTGATTTTCTAAATTGTGTTGGCGTTAAATTGGTGTGTTTTTTAAAAGCAGTATTAAAAGAAGATTTAGAATTAAAACCAACTTCGTATAAAATTTCTAATACTGTAAACTCTTTTTTAGATGGATTTTTCAAAATTTCCATTGCATCTTTAATTCTATATTCGTTTACAAAATCGAAAAAATGCTGATTTAAATTTTGGTTTATCAAAACAGATAAATCTCTAGAATTCATTTTAATTTCTTCGGATAAATTTCTAATTGTTAACGACGGATTTAAATATGGTTTTTCTGTTTCCATATATTTTTTAAGCGATTTTAGTTGTTCATTTACTTTTTGATCAACAACAGAAACCTTACTAATTTCTTTTGATGTTAGTAGATTTACATCAATACCTCTAAATAATTTTGGAGAGTTTAAGGCTTTTAAAACCAACCAGAAAATAAAGAAAATTCCAAAAAGTAAAGTAATTGTTCTTAAAACATCTGTTGCTTCTAAAGAATAATAAGAGCGAAAATTATTTTTAACAATCGTTATAATTTGTCCTATAGTAAGAAGAATTAACAATTGTTTTAGCCAATTATAGTTCTTGAATGCATTTTTATCAGTATAATTTTCTAATAATAATTTACGATATCTAAGTACATAATAAATTTCTGCAATAAAATAAGATGCAGAAATAAACCTTCCAAAAATAGTTAAGAATTTTCCTTCAGAAGTTTGCTCATAGTTATTAAAAAAAGTCAGTTTTGAGTTTTCATCAACTAAAAAAAAGTTAGGAATTAAAACAATAATATGAACAAGCCAAGGTAAAATATGAACTAAATGTTTCTTTTTGAGGTTAAAATTGGTGTAAATTACCGATAAAATATAAAGAAAAAGCAACGGATCTTTAAAACTAGAAATTCGAACACGAAGCATTTCTAAACCTAGTGGTAATTGAATAAAATTATGATAAAAAAAAGCACTAATATCTATTGCAGTAATTATAAGAAATGCAGCTAAAAGTCTATTGCTAAGTTTTTTATCTGTTTTAACCGTAAGTAGAAACCCAGAAAAAAACAAAAAAAGCGTAACAATTAGAATACTTAAAACACTAAGTATAGATATGTAATTCATGGCTTCTAATATAGTTAAAAATTACTTTAACATTTTTTCACGAATTCTTTTAAAACTGTAATCAGCTCATTTTTATTTTCAATATGACTCATATGTCCATCAGGAAAAACAACAAATTCTGAGTTCGTTTTTTTAGCTTCATCTAAAGAGGTTTTATAATCTAAAACAGGATCTTTTTCGCCAATTACAATTAATTTTTTAAAATTATTTTCTGATAAAACAGCATTTGTGTTTGTGCGTAATTTCATACCTTCATTAGCAGCAATATAACCTTGTAAAGAAGTTTGTAAAGCCTCCTTTTTTATTTTGGAAATTTCGTTTTTAAAAGCAGCTAAATTTTCTTGATGAAACAAATTTGAAATAGATAATTTAACCATGTTTTCAAAATTATTTTGAACCATTTTATTTGCTCTTGTTCTTAAATCTTTCCGTTCTTTAGAATCTTCGTAAGATGTTGAATTTAATAGACATAAACCCTTTATTTTAGTGATATTCATTTTGGTATAAGCTAAAGAAATATAACCTCCTAAAGAATGACCAACCAAAATGCATTTTCTAATTTTTAAGTGTTTTAAAACTGCTTCAATACTTTCTGAAAACATCTGCATAGTATGCACATATCCTAAACAATCAGATTTTCCATGACCTAATAAATCAATGGTAATAATTCTGTTTTTTTTGATGAGTTCTGGTTTAATTTCATCCCACATTGTGGCATTTTCTAAAAACCCATGAATCAATACAACAGCAGATCCTTTTCCTTCATCAGTATAAAAAATATTGGCGTTTTTAAAATTTAAAATCATAGAAACAAATATAAGATTTGATTCTATTTTAAGAACTTAAAACATCATAAACTATTTACTATATTTGATGTGTATTTAATTCAAATAAAACGTATGTTTTTTAAAAAAATAACACTTTTAGTCCTTTTCGTTTTTTCAGCATCAATAAATGCACAAATTGATGATAAAAAACTAGACAATTTAATAGAGCAAACCTTAAAAACTTTCGATGTTCCTGGTATTTCTGTAGGTATTTTAAAGGATAATAAAATAGTATATGCAAAAGGTTTTGGAGTTCGTTCTTTAACCAATAAAAAAGACATGAACGAAAATACGTTAGTTGGTGTAGCTTCTAACAGTAAGGGTTTTACATGTTTTGCATTGGCAATGATGATTGATGAAGGCAAACTTAATTGGGATGATAAAGTACGAAAATACATTCCAGAATTTCAAATGCATGACGCTTGGATTACAGAAAATTTTACCGTTAGAGATTTAGTTACACACAGAAGTGGTTTAGGTTTAGGTGCAGGAGATTTAATGTTTTTACCAGAAAATAAGAGTTTTACAACACAAGATATTATCAATAATGTAAAATACTTAAAACCACAAAGTATTTTTAGAACCGATTTTAAATATAATAATAACATGTTTATTATTGCTGGCGAAGTTTTAAAACGTGTTTCTGGTTTAACTTGGGAAGAATTTATTGAAACTAAAATTATGAAACCTGTTGGAATGACTAGTAGTAAAGCGTCTTACAACAGAGTTACAAATAGAACAAATATAATTGATGCGCATACAAGAGCAGACGGAAAGGTTATTCAGATTCCGCACGATTGGAGTGAAACTGCAAATGCAGCTGGTGGAATTATGAGTAACGTAAACGACATGCTTACATGGGCTAATTTTTTAATGAATAATGCTGTTACAAAAGATGGAAAACGATTATTAAGTGAACAGCAATTTCATGAACTTTGGCAATTACAAACACCTTTAAAAGTTAGTAAAAAAGATGCTTACAATTCCAATTTTAGAGGTTATGGTTTGGGTTGGTTTTTAACGGATGTAAAAGGTGGTCACAAACAAGTATATCATACTGGCGGATTAATTGGTACAGTAACTCAGTTTACCATGATTCCTGATTTAGATTTAGGAATTATTGTACTTACAAATCAAATGAATGGAAACGCATTTAATACAATTACAAATACTATTAAAGATGCTTATTTAGGATATGAGGATAGAAATTGGCTAAAAAATTATGGATCAAGAAATGCTAAATATTTAGAATATAATGATAGTTTAAAAGCAACTATTTTTGATAAAATTACATTAGCTAAAGCTGATAAAAGTTTGCCAAAACCAACTCAAATTATAGGAACTTACAAAGATGATTGGTTTGGAAATATTATTATTTCTCATAACGGAACTACTTATATAATAGAATGCGAACGTTCATCTACTTTAGTTGGCGAATTATTGCCTTATAACCAAACAACCTATGTTGCAAAATGGAATAATAGAAGTTATGATGCAGATGTTTTTGTTCAATTTAGGTTTAATGAAAAAGGAAATGCAACAGGAGCAACTATGAAATTTATTGCGCCAATTACAGATTTTAGTTTCGATTTTCATGATTTAAACCTTAAAAAAGTAAATTAATTTTGAATAAAACAAAAGAAATTTGGATTGCGGGTTTTGCTTTATTTTCACTCTTTTTCGGAGCAGGAAATTTAATTTTACCAACTTCTTTAGGCGTAAAAGCAGGTCCAGATTGGTGGATTGTAGTTTTAGGATTCATTTTAACGGCAATTGTTATTCCTATTTTGGCAATTTTTGCTCATGCAAGATTACAAGGAACTTTGTATGATTTCGGAAAAAAAGTTTCGCCACTATTTAGTACCATTTATTGTTTTTTAATTTACATAATTGCTGTTGCAATTCCGTCTCCAAGAACAGCTGCGGTAACGCACGAAATAGCAATTCAGCCATTTTTTAATTCGTCAGCACTTTTAACAAGTGTTATTTATTTTGTTTTGGTGTTTGTATTTGCAGTAAATCGATCAAAGGTAATTAGTTTAATAGGTGAATTTTTAACGCCAATAATTGTCACTATTTTATTGGTAATTATAGGAATTGCCTTTTTTACTTCTCCAGGTAGCGTAACTCCATCAGAATTTAAACACCCTTTTGTAGATGGTCTTTTAGAAGGTTATCAAACTTTTGATGCCATTGCAGGTGTAATTCTTGGTGCAGTAATTATTATCTCTTTAAACTTGCGAGGTCACACAACTTTTGATGCAAAAAAGGAACTCATTACCAAAGCAGGAGTCATTGCAGGAGGAGGTTTATTATTAATTTATGGAGGTTTAATTTTTAGCGGATCTTTATTCTCATCAACCTTTGCAGAAAACGCATCAAGAATTGAAATTTTATCTAGTTTAAGTTCACAAACTTTGGGTAATTTAGGAAGCACTTTTTTAAGTGTTTTAGTTGCTTTAGCATGTTTTACAACAGCAATTGGTATTGTTACAGGAACCGCAGATTACGTAAGAGGACTCTGTAATAATTCTAATATTGCTTATACAATTACCGCTGCAGTTTGTGCTGTTATAGGAATCGTTGTTGGTAGCAATGATGTTGGTTTTATTATTGATATTGCTGTGCCAGCATTAATGTTTGTGTACCCAATAACAATTGTGTTAATTCTACTAAATATTGTACCAGAAAAGTATGCTTCTAAATTGGTTTTTAGAGCTGTAGTTATCGTAACTTTTATTTTTAGTATTCCAGATTTTTTAGGATTTATAATTCCGAGAGAAAACTTAGTAGGAATTAAAAGTATGATTCCTTTTGCAGAACATAGTTTAGGTTGGGTATTGCCTGCTTTAGTGGTTTTTGTTGGGTTAAATTTGAAGAAAATTTAGATAACTTCCTTGATATTTAAGAACTATGTAATTCTACTTTCCATTTAAAATCATTAGAGATAAATTTAGCATTTTTTAAAAGTCCTAAACCAATAGAGGATTTATCTATTTTAATAAATTCATTTATGAATTTAGGAACATTATCTCCAGTCTTTTTTTTGTCATTAGGATTAATTCTATCAGTTATAACGGGAAATTCTGGACGTATCCTTATCCCTGAAAATGGTTTATCATCTATTGTTTCATAATCTTGAAAGGAATTAAAATTAATTAAATTTGAATAATTATTTCCAAGAACATCTTTGTATTGAACAAACATTGAATAGACGCCAAAATCAATCGGAAATTTAAGAGGTATAATTATCTTTTTATTTTTTGAAATACTAGGATAATATCCAACATCAGAAATACTCCATAAATGATCATCTAACAAGGATATACCTAATGCCCTTTTCTTGTAAGATTCAGAAATATTTTTTTCAATGTATTTTGAAAATGGATATTCATCTTCAGGAATAAAACAGAAAATGGAAATAGCAATATCAAAAGCTACGTTATTAGTTCTATTTTTAATAGTTATACATTTCTCATCATTATTAATTTCTGAATCAAATTCTAAATATGGGAAATTTGTTAATCGTATTTGCATAGTCATCGATTTCGCCGAATCTTCTTGTGCAATTGCTGTTCTTTTTAATTCTTCTCGAGTATATTTTAATTCTTTTCTTTGCAGACTAAGCTCCGTTTTTTGAAGAAAAATAGTATAAATAATGCCTGCTAATGCTAAACCTGAAAAGAGAGAATTAATTCCTCCAAAAGTATCCCCAAAAGATGCACTTTCTTTCCAGTCTTTAAAAATAAACCAACTTATAAAAGCTGAAATTATCCATAAAAAAAGTATAATTATTATTAGTGTACGAAGTTCTATAACTTTTTTCTTTTTTTTCTTTTTCATTATCTTGTTTGACTTTATGTATATGTACTAGAAATTCAACGTTAGTTAAAGGTACCTGAAATTAATTTTAGAAACAAACTAAATTAATCGTAAAGTTTCAACTAACTTTTACGACCAACCAACAAAACAAACTTAAATTTGGCAATCCAAAACATTACAAAACACTCTTATAAAGATACATTTTCAGTAAGCACAGTTCAGTTCGAAAAAGCTTGTACAATAGATCACTCAGTGCAACAAAACGCCTATTCTATTTATTGGATTCAAGAAGGAAGTGGATCTTATAACATCGATTTTGAAAGTTATACTTTTAATGACAATGTGTTGTTCTTTTTATCACCCGGACAAGTATTTACAGTAGATTCCGAACAAATAAAAACCGCTTACAAACTAACTTTTGTGCGTGATTTTTACTGCATACAAACCCACGATGCAGAAGTGGCGTGTAACGGAATTCTTTTCAACAATATTTATGAAACTCCGTTTGTAAAACCTTGCGAAAAAGACACGGCCAAACTCAACTTTATTCTAGAAAGTTTAATAGAAGAATTTCAGCAAGATGAAACGGCACAATACGATATGTTACAGTCCTATTTGAAACAATTTATTATTTGCGCAGTTCGTGTAAAGAAAGAAAACCATGTTATTAAAGAAGATGTAGAAACGCGTCTTTTTAAAGATTTTAGTTTGTTGGTAGAGCAGAATTTTAAAACAATGCATTCTGTAACAGATTATGCGAACAGATTAGGACTTTCGCCAAAATCTATTACCAAACACTTTCAGAAATTGGGTGCAAAAACACCTTCAGACTTTATTAAAAGCCGTATTTTATTAGAAGCTAAACGTCAATTGATTTATACCGACAAAACGGTAAAAGAAATCGCTTTCGAACTTGGTTTTAACGATCCTGCCTACTTTACGCGTTTCTTTACCAAAGCCATTTCAAAATCTCCACTTCAGTTTAAAAAGGAATATTAGTCTCTTTCTTTTTTTATAATTAATAATACGTATTTGGGCGTGTCCTTTCAGGTCAGGCTTTCACAACTCGCTTTTTAAAGTTTTATAAAACTTTAAAAGAGCTCAAACAAATTGTTCAATCCTTCACGCGGGCATTTTTACTATAAAAAAACCTTGTCCAAACAGTAGGAACTTCTGTCCATTTTTAAAGCTTCATCTCGGTTGCATCTTTGCAGTGTGAAACAATAACAACACAACAATAAGATAATCATCCTGCTTTAGCAACAATTAAAAATAAGAAAAAATGGAAATCCAATTAGAACAAACAGACTTTATCAATGTTATAGAAAATAACGACAATGTATTATTAGATTTTTATGCGGAATGGTGTGGACCTTGTCAGACTTTATTGCCAACAATACACAAATTAGCAGACGAATTAAAAGACGATGTACTCATCAAAAAAGTAAATGTTGATGAATACCCAAAGTTAGCAGCAAAGTTTAATGTTAGAAATATACCAACGTTACTTTTCTTTAAAAACGGAGAACCGGCAGACAGACATACAGGTTTAATTACAGAAAGAAATTTAAGAAGTAAAATAAACAGGTTAAAATAAAGGCTGCAACCATCAAAAAAAAAAGACAACTTTTTTACAGCGTCCAAACAGTAGGAACTTTTGTCCAATTTTTGAGGTTACTATCGGTTGCATCTTTGGAGTATCAAATAATAACAGTTAAAAACAACAATATGAAAACAATAGAAAACACACAATGTCCAAACTGTTGGGGTTATCAAACATACGATGAGCAAAACCCAGATCAACAACTTTGCGAATGCAAATAAGACACTGAAACAAGTTCAGCACAAGTAAAAATAAGAGTAAAAATTAATAATAAAACAAATACAAAATATAATTATGAGCACATTTAACGTACCAACAAAAAACGAAGTATCAGAAAACAACCAAGCAATTTTTAATCAATTAGAAAAAGGATTAGGTTTTGTACCAAATTTATACGCAGCATTTGCACACAGTGAAACTGCATTGGGTAACTTTTTAGCAATCGGACAAGGAAAAACAAGTTTTTCAGCGAAAGAAAAAGAAGTAATTAATTTAGCAGTAAGTCAAGTAAACGAATGTGTTTATTGTTTATCTGCACACACTGCAATTGGTAAAATGAATGGTTTTACAGAAGCGCAAATCTTAGAATTAAGAGCTGGTGAAGCTTCTTTTGATGCAAAATTAGATGCTTTAGCAAAGTTTGCAAGAAGTGTAGCAATTAACAGAGGTTCTGCAACGACAGAAGCAATAGAGAACTTATATGCAGCAGGTTATACAAAAGGAAACTTAGCAGATTCAATTATCTTAATAGGAGAAATTACAATCACTAATTACTTTCATAAAACAACAGATGTTGCAGTAGATTTTCCTGTAGCTCAAACATTAGAAGTAGCAACTATATAATCAATAATTTAAATAAATAAAACAATAGAAAACATGAAAAAATTAATAGCAGTAGTAGTAATCGTATTAGGTTTTGCATTTAACACAAGTGCTCAAGAAGTAAAAACAGTTTCTTTAGAACAAACAAAAGGTGAGTTCACTCAGAAACAACTTACTTTATCAGAAGGAACATACATTTTTGAAGTAGCAAACAACAATGTTGGTCATAATGTAGGTTTTGTTTTAGCTCCAAAATCTGATGTAAAAGCTCATATTAAAAATGCGTATGTTACTGCACAAGTTAAAAACAACACGAAGGAAACTTCTAAAAAAGTAACACTTAAAAAGGGAGAATATGTGTATTTCTGTCCTTTAAATCCAACACCACAATATACTTTGATTGTAGAATAATTTTTTTAATTCAAATAGTGATTGGCGAGCAGAAATGCTCGCCTTTTTTAGTTTTTACAACCCCCTTTTTCTAAGTCAATATTATTTAAAGTTTCCCAAACTTCGTTTGTAAATTCTTTTGGAGAAAAAGTAAATAACAGCACTGTTTTTTTAGCCTTTTTACAAAAATGACTTTTAATTTTAACGTTTAAAACAAATCTTTTGTTGGTTGCAAAACGATCGAAAGTATGTACTTTTCCTTCAAAAAAAGTAACATTTTTTTTACTTTTTACCTTTTTGATTGTTGCTGAAGCTTTTCGTGAATTTGTTTTATCATTTACATCAACTTTATTTAAACTATTAAAGTATTTTTCTAAATCTAGTTCTAATTCACTTGCAGGGATTTTTCTGTTTACATCAATGCTCCAAGCATACGCATAAGACCAAAAAAAAGTGTGTTCTGGATTTATCCAACCTTTTGGCGGAAATCTTATATCTCCAACTCCAATATAATTCATATTTCTTGCAGGGAAACGCAATACTTCTTGTCCCCAAGTTGAATCTAGTTGTATTAAATTGAAATCGCTTTTTTGTCCGAAAGTAAAAATTGAACAAAAGAATAAAATAATGATTAGTAATTTTTTCATCAGATTAAAAGTTTAAAAGTACTTTGAAAGAAATTGCATCAGAAATAATTTGATCTTTTATACTTGTTTCTCCTTGAGATTTATAAGTAATTTTAAAATCTGTTCTATCAATTTTTAAACGGGTTTCTAATTGCTTTTTAGTATCATTTTGTTTTGCTACAAAAAAGACAGATTTTGTTATTTTATTTATGGTTAAATCTGCAGTAATTTGCACAAAACCATCACCAACATATTTTATGTTAGTAAATACAATTATTGATGTTGAGTTGTTTTTTACATCAAAAAAATCTTTACTTTTTAAATGTTCTATAAGATCATAAACCCAGGTTTCTTTTTCGTTAGATTTTATAGAATTCATATCAATAATAAAAGAACCATTTATAATTTTACTGTCTTTTACTACAACTTCGCCTTCTTTAAAATATACAGTTCCATCATGGCTACCAAAGCCAAAAAGTTTGCTTCCTTCCCAAGTAATAGTGCTTTTTTTAGTGTTTAGTTTTATCTTTTCTTGTGCATTTATTATTAACGTGAAAAAACAGATAATAATTAGTGTAAACATTTTTTTAATCATAATAGTATTTTAAAGTTTGATGTAAAACTATCTCTACATTAGATAAAAAGTGTCAAAAAAATGTAAAAGAAGTGTCAATAATTGTAAAAATTGATGGATTTGTTGGTTATTTGTAATTATGAAGCAAAAAAAGAATCTTTTTTTAATTTTACTTTTAGCAATTACCGTTTTTGTTTTTTTCAATTTTACTGATTCATCAGATGAAAATAAAGATTTTTCTGAAAGGGTAAAAGTTGCATTAAGAGAAGTTGGTAATCAATTATTGTTATCTAATGGAGATAGTATTTCTTTAGTTTTACCAGTTAAAGAACATGATAAAAATGAATTTGAAATTTCCTTTGAAAATCAATTAAAATTTATGCCAAACGATTTGGTTTTAATTGTGAAAAAAGTATTTAAAAAAACAACTTTTTCCAAAAATTATAGAGTTTCCGTAATTAGTAGTTTTGATAGCGAAGTTGCTTATAGTTATGAAATAAATGCAGACAAAGAAAAAACTATTATTCCTTGTTCTGGTAGAAATTTACCCAAAAATAGATATACGATTAAAGTTACTTTTTTAGAAATTAAATCGTCTAATTTTCTTTGGATTTTTTACATATTTATTCCTATAATTTTTGGTGTTTTTTACAAGCGTTTTTTTAAAGTAGAAAAGCAAAAAATGGTTATAGAAAAAGTTGATAATAATTGTACTGTTTTAGGTAGTTTTATTTTTTATCCGGCCCAAAATAAGTTGGTTAAAAAAGCATCAGAAATTAATTTGTCTAAGAAAGAATGTGAGTTGTTAGCCATTTTTGTTGCAAATCCAAATCAAGTTATAAAAAGAGAAGAACTTACTAAAAAAGTTTGGGAAGATAATGGTGTTTTTGTAGGTAGAAGTTTAGATACGTATATTTCTAAACTAAGAAAAAAATTACAAGAAGATAAAAATATTAAACTTACCAATGTTCATGGAGTTGGTTATAAATTGGAAATAAAATAAAAAAGACGAACATTTTTGTTCGCCTTTTAGTTTTTAATTATTTAAATTAAAGTTTATATAAATAGATAAAGATTGTTTAGGAGTAACATTTCCACCAAATAAATTATGTGAAATAGGTAGCGTATAATTTGCCCCAATAATAAAATCTTTGGTCGTTATTTCTGCGCCAAAAGTTCCGTTAAAAACGTTTCCATCCGTTTTAGGAATTTCTTCTTCATACTGTTCTATTTTATCATAAATATTGCCAGATAGACCTATAAAAGGTAATAATAAATATTTTTCTTTTGAAATAGCATAAAAGAAATTAGAAGCATAACTAAACTGATTTCCAAACTTATAATCGTTTTTGTTTTCTCCTTTTAAATAATACGTTACACTTGTATTTACACCAAATTTATCTGCACCGTAACTATGAGCAAGTGCAAAAATACCATCAAAACTTCCTGTTCCTAATTGAAAACCTGGGTTTACTCTATCAGTTAAAATTTGTTCGAATTTACCTGTTGGTAATTTTGTTCCTAAACCAATTTCTAAAGAATGACCAGAAGCTTCTTTTTGCACATTTGTATATAATTTGGCTTTTTCTTTATCAACTTTTTTAAAGAATTTAATTTTGTACCAACCCATAATAGTTGCATCACCAAAACCATTAATATTTTCTTCTCTATCTGTATATTTTCTCTTTAAATCTTGATAAGGTAAAATGGCACTCACATAAAAATTGTCGGTTACAGGAACTCTTCCCCAAAGTTGATAAGTATGAAAGTTTTCTGTACTTGTTGGCGAATTTGAGAAAATTCCGTCTTTAGATTCAAATGTTTGATAAATATAACGAATACCAACAAAGCTGGCGTTGTTTAAAGTTCCTAAACCAAAAGAACCACTGCTTGTTGAGCATCCGCATAAATCGCAAAAGAAAAACTCAAAAGAATCTGGCTCGTGATTAGAGCAAATTTTAAAATTATGATTTGCAAAATTTTGAAAAGCAAGCAATACAAATCCTAAAAATACTATTGATTTTTTTATTTTAATATTCAGCAAAACGCTCATCATTTAAAAATGTATTATCTGTTAATGTGTTTAAAAAAGCAATTAAAGCAGTTTTTTCATCCGTAGTTAAATCAATACCTAAGCTACCATCTTCTTTTATTAATAATGGATCTACGATTCCACCATTTTCTGTCATTCCATCCGTATAAAAATTAAGAACATCTTCTAAAGTTCCGAATCTACCATCGTGCATATAAGGAAATGATAATGCTACATTTCGTAAACTTGGTACTCTAAATTTATAAAAATCGGCTTCGTAACCAGAAACACGTTTTCTGCCTTCTTCCTCTGGAAATTTAGAATTGTAAGGAACGCCGTTATTTCTATAGGTTTTATCAGTAAATAATGCACCAGAATGACAAGTAGCACATTTATTAGTAAAGATTTCTAAACCCTTATTTTCTTCTGATGTAAAAGCTGTATTATCTTCGTTTCTAACTACTTTATCATATTTAGAATTGCCAGAAATCATAGTTACCATAAATTGAGAAAGTGCTTTTAACATTCTTTCTGATGTAACTTCTGCATCTCCATACGCCTTGGTAAATAACGGTTCATATTCAGAATAAGAGCTTAATTTTGCTAAAATTGAAGGAATAGTTTCATTCATTTCTACCTCACTTGTAATAGGAATTATTGGTTGCAAGTCTAAATGAATTGCTGCTCCATCCCAAGTAAATTCTGTAAAAAAAGCTAAATTCTGAATTGGTTGTGCATTTCTAAAACCAATTGCACCATCAACTCCATGACTAACTGTATGGCCATGATGTGTAAAAGCAGAAGCTTGTTCATGGCAAAATCCGCAAGCAATAATTCCATCAGAAGCTAATCGTCCTTCATAAAATAATTTTTTACCCAAAGCAACACCTTCTTCTGTTAAAGGATTTTTAGATAAATTGTATTCTAATTGCGGAAAATTACTTGGAATTTCTAAATCTATATAAGTAGGGATTGCAGTATACACATCTTCTTTATCACAAGAAATGAGTGTGCAAATTCCTAAAAATAGTATAATTATTTTTCTCATAATTAAAGTGAAAACGTAACCAGCAAAAGCACTGGTTACGTTTTTTAAAAGATTAATTATGTACGTGATCTATTGTAAACATGCTGTTTACATTTGTAGCAATTTGTGGCGATTTTACAGCATCTACATGAATTTGAGCAGCATCGTCTAACAAAAAAGTTGTTGTACCAGACAAAACATTAGAAAGATCTGCAACTACATGAATTTCTGGTGTTAAATCTGTTCTTACTCTTGCAGAGTTTGTTAAATCTAACGTAATTTCTTTATAGTTATCTAAAGAACTACCATGGCTTCCCATATGAAAAGCAAAAGCAGTTTCTGTAGTTGTTGCATCAGAAGTATAAAGACCTTCATATACAAAAAACTTATAACCAGCTTGCCAAGACCACATCATTCCAGCATCTTGTGCTAAAGTTAAAAAGTCTCCTTGATCAGTTGCGCCTTCTAAATATTTTTCTTGATCTACACCAATTCCAAATGTAATTTTAGTGTAGTTTGCAGCAGGAATATTAGAAAGTGTTATAAATTGAGAATCTGTATCTGCTTCTGATACAATAAAATAAGATTCTTCTTTTGGATATGTAAAAATAACGCCCTCTTCATTTTCTAAACGAATGTTACTTACAATGTATTTTACATCAGAAATTTTAATTTCTTCTGTGTCGTTTGCTAAATAAGTGGCTGTACTTAATAATAAATCTGATGTAAGGTATGAGTTATCAAACTCTACAGAAACTGATCCTTCTCCTGTTATCATCTCTTCATCTTCGTTAGATGAACATGCTGTAATTGACATTGCAATAAAACATGCAACGATATATTTTGTGATTTTCATAATTTTCTTTTTAAAATACGTGTTTCGTATTTTGGTTGGTTATAAATAGGGTGTAATTTTTTTTAGCACAAAACATATTTACAGAAAGCACATAAAGTGTTTCTATAAAAGTGTACCAAAAAGGTTTAATAAAACGGGTTATTTAAGAAAGAAAATCTGGTGGTTGTTCTAATTTATTTTGACAAGAAAAGGAACGTAAAGAATTTTTATTCCTGATAAGTTTATTGTTAAGAAGTAATATGTTTTTTGCAACGTAATCTTCATTTATCTGATGAAAAACAGGAAAAAATGATTCAGAAAGTGAATTTGTGCCTTTTACATCTTTGCTAGAAGTATCAATATTTGTCGAAATCTGTTTTGCTAAATGACATTTACCATTACATTGTAGTTCTGGTTTATCTTTATTTACACAATATGTTTCTATAATATAATCAATATTTAACTCAAAATACCCAATATATCCTAAGTGATATATGGGTCTAAAAGCAAATGCTGTAAATAATACTATGAAAATTAATTTTTTCAGAAAAAATATTTTTTCGCAAATATAGTATGGTTAATTTGTATTTGCCATAGATAAAATAAAAAAGACGAACATTTCTGCTCGCCTTTTTTACTAAAAACTATTTTTTCCTTTTGTAATTGTAAATTACTTCATCAATAGTAAACCAACAGAAATAATAGATTCCTATAGAAAAGAGAATATCTCCAATCATTCTCATCCATTTTAATGTTTGTATTGTTGGTGAATATAAAAGATCTGATTCTCTTGCAAAAGAATATCCTTCTGTGATAGAAGTATATGCTTGTATAATTCCTATTGGTAACATACTAAATACCATCATTGCTATTAAACCGATATTTAAAAACCAAAAAGCTCTTTTTAGTTTTGTATTGCTCCAAGCTCTATCAGAATAAAAACGTAAACAGATTATAATAAAGCCCATTCCTAACATTCCGTACACACCAAATAAAGCTGTATGCGCATGAACTGCAGTGGTATTTAAACCTTGAATATAATATAAAGCAATTGGTGGATTAATTAAGAAGCCAAAAACTCCGGCTCCTAAAAAGTTCCAAAAAGAAACAGAGATAAAGTAGAATATTGGCCATTTATAATTCTGAATCCATTTTTTACTTTTTAAAAGGTTCCAGTTTTCTCTAATTTCAAAACCCATTAAAGTTAACGGCACAACTTCTAAAGCACTAAATGTTGCTCCTAAAGCGATTGCTTGTACTGGCGTACCAGAATAATATAAGTGATGTAAAGTTCCGATAATTCCACCCGCTAAAAATATAGATGCAGAAGCGATAGAAACTCTACCAGCAGTTTTAGCAGAAATTATTTCCATTCTTGAGAAAATAAACGCAATTACTACTGTTGCAAAAACTTCGAAAAAGCCTTCTACCCATAAATGTACCAACCACCATCTCCAATAGTTAATTACTGGTAAACTACTGTTTTCTCCATACATTAATCCAGAGAAGAAAAACATACCAATTGCCATTACAGATATTAATAGAATAATTAATAAGTGTTTAGATTCGTCGTTTTTTCTAATTGCATATAAAATATGTCTACTAACCATAACAACCCATAAAACAAGACCGATTCCTAAAAATATTTGCCAGAATCTACCTAAGTCCATGTATTCATATCCTTGATGACCAAAGAAAAAGTTGGTTGTTAAATCTAAAAATTGATGAATACCTAACCATTCTCCTAACATAGAACCAAGCACAATAACGATTAAAGCGACAAAAAGAAAGTTGATTCCAAAAAGTTGATATTTCATTTCTTTTTTAGAAATCATTGGCGCTAAAAACAATCCTGTTGCCAACCAAGTAGCAGCAATCCAAAAAACAGCTAATTGTGTATGCCACGTTCTACTTACTGAATATGGTAAAAATTTAGCTAAATCAAATCCGAAGAAACTTTGTCCTTCTACCGTATAATGAACCGTTATAATTCCTAAAATTACTTGTAAAGCAATTAATAATGAAATTACAAAGAAGTATTTTAATACTGCTTTTTGTGATTTTGCTAATTTCATGTTAAGTAAAGGATCTGAATCTGGTTTTGTAAGAGATTCTCCTTTTTCATGATTTCTTAAGTAATAGAAGGATAAAATTCCGATAAATACAAGTAACAATACAATTGATAAACCAGACCAAATTATAGAACCATCTGTAATATTATTATCAATTAAAGGTTCGTGTGGCCAGTTAGAAGTATATGTATAGTCTTTTCCTAATCTGTTAGTACTTGCAGCCCAAGAAGTCCAAAAGAAAAAAGCGTTTAATTGTTTTAGCTTTACTTTATCTTTTAAAGCACCTTCAGGAATTGCATATCTTTCATTTCCTTTAGAAAAGATGTCGCTAAAATGCTGAATATTATTATTTATTGCAGCAACTCTTTCTTGAGAAATTATAATTGTTTTAGTAGCAGAATTATACGTATTCGTTTTAATATCTTTTATTAAACGAGCCTTTATTGCTGCTTTATTCTCAACATCTAAATCGTCGTATTTCTTATTGAAATCTTTTTTTGCCCATAAATCAAGCATAAAAACAGCTTCTCTATGAATCCAATCTGCAGACCAATCTGGTGCTACATAACTTCCATGTCCCCAAATTGAGCCCACTTCCATGCCACCAATAGATTCCCAAACATTTTGACCTATTTGTATGTCTTCAATTGTATAAAAAACTTCGTTTGTATCTTTAACTACTACCTTTTCTGGAATTGGTGGTTGTTTTTGATAGACTTCTGTTCCTACCCAAATTAGTACTGCAAAAGAGAGTACAACTACGCTTATAAAAGCAATCCAAATTTTCTTCATTTTATTGATTTAATCTATTTTTATAAATTTAAGAGACTACGTCGTTTACTCTTTTTATTGAATCTGTTTTTGCGATGGTTAATCTTACAATCGCATCTTCTGTACATACTAAATCGTGAGGTACATTTGCATCTAATGCTATTAAATCACCTCTTTTAAGGTTTAATACTTTTTTATTGACACCAAAATTAATTTCACCTTCAAAAATTTCTACAACAATTGGTTTTGGAGCAGAATGTTCTTTCATTTCTTGGTTTTTACGCATCACTATTCTTATTTCTTTAGTGGTGTCAGTTTCCATAAGCAGCGTTATTGTTGGCTTATCTTCTTTATAGGTTATGTTTTTTGTTATTGAAGCTGTAATCACAATATTTAATTTAGTTGGTTTATTTATTATTTAAGAATAAAAGGTCTTTTTATCCTTTTTTGTGTAAAATTTTTTTAATTTTTTAGAAAGGAATCTCTTAAGTTTTTATCTTCAGAAAGTTCTAGGAGTGTTGTGTTTTCTAGCATTTTTCTAAGTTCTTCTCTAATTTCGATAAATTTAAAATGTAACGGACATGGTTTGTTTTCATTGCATTCGTGTAAACCTAAACCACAACCAGTATAAATAGTATCGCCATCTAAAACCTCTACAATATTACTTAATGTAACTGTTTTTAAGTTTTTTTCGTCAATAAAAAAACCTCCATGAGGACCTTTAATAGATTGTACTATTTTATTTTTGGTAAGTTGTTGCAAAATTTTTGCTGTAAAAGCATGCGGAGAATCTATAGCTTCAGAAATAGCAGTAATGCTTAATTTATTATCTATTTTAGATTCTTGAGCTATAAAAATTACCGCTCTTAAACCATATTCACACGTTTTAGAAAACATATATTAATTTTATGGCGCAAAATTACAAAAAAATAAAAGACAATTACATCCTTTATTGTTTTTTTAATAATTTATTTTTGATTTAAAATTTTTCTGGGATAAAAGTTTGATAATCCATTGGTGGTCTAACATAAGATTTGTTGTCTGGTAAAGGAGGAAGTTCAATCGTTTTTATATCCATTTGTTTGTACGGAATTTTACTTAAAACATGACTGATACAATTTAATCTTGCTTTCTTTTTATTATCAGAATTTACAACAAACCAAGGAACTTGTTTCGTATCTGTATGCGCAAACATTTGGTCTTTTGCCTTAGAGTAATCGATCCATCTAGAGCGAGATTCTAAATCCATAGGACTAAATTTCCAGCGTTTTAAAGGGTTAGAAATTCGGTTTTTAAAACGTCTTTCTTGTTCTTCATCACTAACAGAAAACCAATATTTTAAAACAATAATGCCAGATCTTACTAACATACGTTCAAATTCTGGGCAAGAACGTAAAAACTCATCATATTCATTATCTGTACAAAAACCCATCACTTTTTCTACACCAGCTCTATTATACCAGCTTCTATCAAACAGAACAATTTCTCCTGCTGCAGGTAAATATTGTGTATATCTTTGAAAATACCATTGTGTTTTTTCTCTTTCTGTTGGTACACCTAAAGCAACTACTTTACAAATTCTTGGGTTTAATGGTTCTGTAAAACGTTTAATTGTACCGCCTTTTCCAGAAGCGTCTCTTCCTTCAAAAACAATGACCACTTTTAAACCTTTACTTTTTACCCATTCTTGCATGTGTACTAATTCTGTATGTAGTTTTGCAAGTTCTCTATCGTAGTTAAATTTCATTCTTCGCCTGTTTTCTTAGATGCTTTATTACTGATGCAATTTAAGAAAAAGATTTTTTGTTAAAGCGTTTAAAAATTGTAACTTCAGTATTTTATATCAATTATAAATAATAAAACACCAATTTTTAGCATAAACGAATAATCAAATTAAAAGTCCTATTTTTGTTTTTCGTATTTTATAATTTTAAAAAATAATTATTTGTTAAACTACTATTCATATCCACATACAACCTCTAAAGAATGGGTAACTTTTGTACATGGTGCAGGAGGAAGTAGTTCTATTTGGTACAAACAAATTCGTGATTTTAAAAAACAATTTAATGTTTTAATTTTAGATTTAAGAGGTCATGGAGATAGCAAGCCAAAATTAAAAGACACATTTAACTCTAAATATACTTTTGATGCTATTACGAATGATATTGTTGAGGTTATTGAACATTTAAAAATTAAGAAATCTCACTTTATTGGTATTTCGTTAGGTACAATCTTGATTAGAAACTTAGCTGAAAAAAGACCAGAATTGGTTAAAAGTATGATTATGGGTGGTGCAATTATCAAACTTAATTTTCGCTCACAAGTATTAATGAAAGTTGGTAATATCTTTAAATCTGTAGTGCCTTATATGTTGCTTTATAAGCTTTTTGCATTTATTATTATGCCAAAGAAGAACCATAAAAAATCGAGATTATTATTTGTAAACGAAGCAAAGAAATTATATCAAAAAGAGTTTCTACGTTGGTTTAAATTAACATCAGAAATTAATCCTTTATTACGTTTTTTTAGAACAAAAGATATTAATATTCCTACGTTTTATATCATGGGTGCAGAAGATCATTTGTTTTTACCTTCTATAAAAAATATTGTCTCTAAGCATCTTACTTCTTCGTTGTTTGTGGTAGAAAATTGTGGTCATGTTGTAAATGTTGATAAACCAGAGGTTTTCAACAATCAAACTATTCAGTATATTTCTTCGTTACCCTAAAACTATTAGAACATCCTAATTGGTTAACCAGTTTTATTTTTTTATATTTACTTTTTAAAATATACTAAAATGAATCAAATTATTACGTTTGGAGAAGTATTAATGAGAATTTCTCCGTTAGGAAATAAGAAATTTATACAATCTAATGCAGCTGAATTTTACTTTGGAGGTACAGAATTAAATGTAGGAATTTCATTAGCAAATTTTGGTGGAAAAGTAAAACACATTTCTAGTATTTCTGATGATTTTATTGGCGATACAGCATTTTCTTACTTAAATAAATTTGATTTAGATACGTCATCAATTATTCGTTCTTCAAGACCTTTAGGAGTTTATTTTTTAGAAGTTGGTGCAGTTATGAGACCAAGTTCTATTTCATATAATAGATCTCATTCTTCATTTTCAGAAATTACTCCATCAAAAGTAGATTGGGAAAAAGCTCTTGAAGATGGTAAATGGTTTCATTGGACAGGGATTACGCCTGCATTAAATAAAGGAAGCCAAGAAACGCTTTTAGAAGGTTTAAAATTAGCAAGAAATAAAGGAATGACGGTTTCTGCAGATCCTACGTATAGAAGTGGTTTGTGGAAATATGGAGAAGATGCAAAGGAAGTTTTATCAGAATTGATTAATTATTCGACCATTTTTATTGGCGGAATTAATGAAATGAATGAACTTTTAGGTACAGATTATTCGTATTCTAACGAAGATTTTATGGAGGCTAGTAAAGAGTTGATGCTTAAATTTCCATCCATAGAAAAGGTTTTTGATAAAATTAGGACTTCTATTAATTCTTCTTGGCATAAAATAAAAGCAAGAATGTGGAATGGCAAAGAATTTAAAGAAACTAGCGAATTAGATATTACACATATTGTGGATAGAATTGGGACAGGAGATGCTTTTGCTGCAGGAATTATTCATGGTTTACTAAATTTTGATGACTATAAAGCAATGGAATTTGGGAACGCAGCTTGTGCTATAAAACACACCTATTCTGGTGATGTTAATTATGCAAATGAAAAAGATGTAATAGCTATTTTAGGAGGAAATACTACAGGTAGATTTAATCGATAATTTTGATTGTAATTTGTAAAATACATAAAAAAAGCGAGTTTTAAAACTCGCTTTTTTTATGAAATCAATTGAATACTAATTCATTAAATCTTCAATTTCATCAGCTTCTATAGGTATATTTTGCATTAAATTAAAAGGAGTTCCTTTTTCTTGAACAACAACATCATCTTCTAAGCGAATTCCAAAACCTTCTTTTGGTATATAAATTCCGGGTTCTACTGTAAAAACCATGTTAGCTTGTATTGGCTCGTGTAATAAACCATAATCGTGTGTGTCTAAACCAATATGATGACTGGTTCCGTGCATAAAATATTTTTTATAAGCAGGCCAATTTGGGTCTTCATTTTGCACATCAGCTTTGTCTATTAAGCTTAATTTTAACAATTCTGATGTCATTACTTTACCAACTTCTACATGATATTCTTTCCATAAAGTTCCTGGAAGTAACATATTTGTAGCTTCTTTTTTTACATGATTTACAGCATTATAAACTGCTTTTTGTCTATCTGTAAAACGCCCAGAAACAGGAATCGTTCTCGATAAATCGCTTTTATAATTGGCATATTCTGCAGCAATATCAAACAAAATTAAATCGCCTGCTTTACATTGCTGATTATTTTCTATATAATGTAAAACATTTGCGTTATTTCCGCTTGCAATAATTGGTGTATATGCAAATCCTTTAGAGCGATTTCTAATAAATTCGTGTAATAATTCTGCTTCAATTTCATATTCCCATACATTTGGTTTTACAAAATTTAAGATTCTTCTAAAACCTTTTTCGGTAATATTACAAGCATGTTGCATTAAATCTAATTCTATTTGATCTTTTACAGAACGTAAACGATGCATAATAGGACTACTTTTTGCAACAGAATGTGCTGGATATTTTGCTAGTAGTTTTTTTGTAAAACGGTCTTCACGAGTTTCTGTAACTACATTTGCTCTATAATGTTCGTTTGTGTTAATGTAAAAAGTATCGCAATACGTAGAAAGCTCGAATAAAATTTTGTCTAAGTCTTGTAACCAATAAACAGAGGTAATTCCGCTTGTTTTAAAAGCAGCATCTTTGGTTAATTTTTCGCCTTCCCAAACGGCAATATGATCATTTGTTTCTCTAACAAATAAAACTTCTCTTAAATCTGGGTTTGGGCAATCTGGAAATAACATTAAAACACTTTCTTCTTGATCTACACCACTTAAATAAAAAATATCTCTGTGCTGCTCAAAAGGCATTGTGCTATCTGCGCTAATTGGATAAATATCGTTAGAATTAAAAATCGCCAAACTATTTGGCTTCATGGCAGAAGCAAAATTTTTACGATTTTTGATAAATAATTTTGAGTCTATTTTATCGTATTTCATTCTTAAAAATTTATGTTGAAATACAAAGGTAGCAATTATATCATCAATAAAAATAATTACAAAATTGTTACATTTTATTTTTTTAATAATTAATAATATTTGATGTTTTATTAGGGTAAAAACACAATTTTAGATTGTAAAATTTAAATAAAATATAATTTTTATATTAAAAAAAAGGTATTTCAGAACAAAAAAAGGCGTTTTAGAACATTTTTGTGAAGTTAATAGGTAAAAGTTATTTATTGTATGGAAAATTTAAATCCATATGAAAATGAAAAAAACTATTACTTATCTGTTTGCTTTTTTTATGCTATTGCTAAATAGCCAAAAAATAATTGGGCAAACATTTTCTCAGAACAATAATCTAATTAATGTCGTACCATTATTAGATGATAATGTATTTGAAAATTCAGAAAAATTTTCAAATACATTAAACGATTATAGTATTGAAAGTTTTGTAGTTAATGATGAAGCTATTGTAAACTTAGAAAATGAAAAAAATCTAATTACATCTTCAGTTTCTAAAGTTGAGTTAAGTGCACCAAACGCAATACTTACTCCAATTACCCAAGCCAACATACAAACTGCAGTAGATGATTGGATAGCAAACCCAACAACAGCTACAGCTACTTATGGTCATATTAGCAATTGGGATACATCCAATATTACTAGTATGTCAAGCTTATTTTTAAATAAAACAACATTTAATGATGATATTTCTGGCTGGGACACCTCTAATGTTGTTTCAATAAGAGCGATGTTTAATAATGCTAGTAGTTTTAACCAAAATATTGCTGGCTGGGATGTATCTAATGTTACAGGTTTCGATCAAGTTTTCTCAGGAGCTACAAGTTTTAATCAAGATATTAGTTCATGGAATGTAGCTGCTAGTAATAACTTTAAAGAGATGTTTAAAGATGCTATAAACTTCAACCAACCTTTAAATAATTGGGATGTAACTGATACTAATAATATGCAAAGTATGTTTAGAGGAGCTACAAGTTTTAACCAACCTTTAAATAATTGGAACGTAACAAACATAACTGCTATGTATTTTATGTTTTCTGGAGCCACGAATTTTAATCAAGACCTTACCAACTGGTGTGCAACAAATATAGCGAGTGAACCTATTGGGTTTGCTGACAACTCTGCATTATTGAATACAAATAAGCCTAGTTGGGGAACTTGTACTGCAAATACTTCTGTAGATACAAAAGTTGCGACATCTATTACATTAAATTCTGTTGTATTAGAAGGTTATATAACATCAAATGTTACAGTAATTGAAAGAGGTTTTGTTTTTGCGGTAACATCAACAAACTCAAATCCTGAAATAAATGGAACAGGAGTAGTGAAAGAGAATAATGATGCTGGTTCTGGTACGTTTAGTGAAACAATTACAGGGTTAACTAGTAATACAGAATACTCTTATAAAGCTTATGCAATAACAGCTTCTGGTATTATTTATGGAAATGTGTTAACATTTACAACTTTAGGTAATACACCACCAGTATTTACGTCAGTAAGTTCAGTTAATTTTACAGAGAATACAGATGGCATTGTTTATACAGCAGAAGCAACAGATAGTGATTCTATAACTTATAGTTTAGGTGTAAATGCAGACGAGTCATTATTTACAATAGTTGGTTCTACAGGAGAAGTTAGTTTTGTAACATCACCAGATTTTGAAACAAAAGCATCTTATACAATTAATGTAATTGCTACAGATGCCTTAGGTAATGCAGCAAATAAAGATGTTATTATTACAATTATTGATTTGGATGAAGTACCGCCAACATTCACATCAGCAACAGCTGTAGATTTCACAGAAAACGAAGCAGGAGTAGCATACACCATTACAGCAACAGATAATGGAGTAATAACATATAATTTAGGATCAGGAAATGATGAAGCATCTTTTACAATTGATGGAGCAGAAGTTAGTTTTGTAGCATCACCAGATTTTGAAACAAAAGTATCTTATACAATTAATGTAATTGCTACTGATGACTTAGGTAATGCTGCAAATCAAGATGTAATTATTACGATTATTGATTTGGATGAAGTACCGCCAACAGTAGTTATTACCTCAAGTTTAATGGGTCCTACAAGTACAACTCCAATTCCAGTAACAGTAACGTTTAGTGAAACAATAACTGGTTTTGATGCAGGAGATATTTCAGTAAGTGGAGGAACTATCCAGAGTTTTACAGGTACAGATGCTGATTATAGTTTCGATTTAGTTCCTTCTGGAGGTGGAACATTAACAGTAGATATAGCAGCAGATGTTGCACAAGATGCAGCTGGAAATAATAATACAATTGCAAATCAATTTAGCATAGAATATTCAGATCTTCCAGCTACCGCGTTAAACTTTGATGGTGTTGATGATTATGTAATTATAGGTAATGTTTTACCATCTAATACATCTTATACCAAAGAAGCGTGGATTTTTACAGAGCAAAATAAGGAGGCTCAAAACATTATTTCTTCATTAAAAGCTCCATTTTGGTTGAATAATTTAAAGCTAGAGGCTACAAATTTATTTAGATATTCAGGATCAGTACAATCACCAAATACATTACCATTAAATACTTGGGTACACGTTGCAGTTTCTTGGGATGGAACTACAATGAGGTTATACGAAAATGGTGTAGAAGTTGATTCAAGAACTAATGTAGGAAATTATACAAGAGAAGCAATAAACTTGGGAGCTATGGTTGTAGGTAATCCTATTAGTATGTTGGATGGAAACCTAGATGAAGTTCGTATTTGGAATACAGCAAGATCAAGTGCTGAGATTGTTGCTTATAAAGATGTAGAATTAACTGGAAATGAGTCTGGTTTAGTAGCGTACTACAATTTTAATCAAGGAAATGTAAATGCTAATAATTCAGGAGTTACTACCTTATTAGATAGGCAAACCAATGGAACAGTATATAATGGAACTTTAACAGATTTTACATTAACAGGAAGTACTTCTAATTGGATAGATGGATTAGCAAATGATGTGGTAAGTGGATCACTAATTTTAAGTACTCAAGCTGCAACAGATATTACAACTGCAAATGCCACTTTAAGTGGATTAGTTATTACTGTGGGTTCAAAATCAATATCAGAAAAAGGAATAATGATTTCTGATGTAAATACTAATCCAACAATTCCTGGAGCAGCAACTGTTAAATATATAGATACATCCGCAGGAAATGACATTAGTATAACAAGAACAGATTTAAATATAGCTACACAATACTACTTTAGAACTTATGCAATTGATGCTGATGGTAAAACTTTTTATGGAGATGTTTTTACATTTAATACCTCTGGGCATACTGCACCAGAAATTTCAACTTCAACTGCTACAGATATAACTTTAAATAGTGCAACACTTTCTGGTACTATAACTGTTAATGGAACAAAATCAATTATTGAAACAGGTTTTGTTATTGCTATTTCTTCAGAAAATGCTGATCCAACTATTTCAGGGACAGATACAACAAAGTTAGAATCAGGTTCTATATCTGATGAATTTATTTCTTTTGCTACAGGTTTAAGTTCTAATGTTCAGTATAGTTTTAAAGCTTATTTAATTGATGAAGATAATACAGAATATTATGGTGCTGTAAAAACGTTTACTACGCCTAATATTGGGTTGCCAACAGTAACTACGACGCCTGTTTATGATGTGGAAAAAAACTTTGCTACTTTCGGTGGTAATGTGCTCACAAATAATGGATCTTCTATTACAGCTATGGGTATTTTATTTTCTCCTACAGCTTCAAACTCTAATCCTCAATTGAATGGTACTGATGTTCAACATCGTTCTAAAACACCTGTAGGTGTTGGTGAATTTACTTTAAGAGCAGGATCATTTAGTAGTGGTGTTCAATATTCATATAGAATGTATACTACCAATGCCGCAGGAACTGCATATAGTCAAGTTTTTACCTTTTACCCTCAAAGTTCTGATGTTTCTACAGAAGATGCAATCAATTTTACAACCACATCAGCAATGTTAAGTGGTATTGTTAATGATAATTATGGTTCATCTATTACAGAAAAAGGGGTGGTTTATTCTATAGCTTCAATAAATAATAAACCATTAATAAATGGTACAGGTGTTACAAAAGAACCAATTTCTGATGAAGTAGGAGGTTATTTTGTAGAAACAATAAATGGTTTAGATGTAAGTACTGAATATTCTTTTAGAACGTATGCAATCAATGCTTTTGGAACTTCGTATGGTGCTGTAAAAACATTTACTACAGAATCTACTTTTCTTGATAAAAGAATTGGATACTGGACTTTTGAAGGTGGCAGTGTTTCAGATAGTGAAGGTAATTTTGGCGATTTAGTATTTGAAAATGCTGATGTAAGTATCGTAAACGGAAAATTAGATGTAAAATCTAATGGATGGGCACGCACATCTTCATATGTAGGATCAACTATCGAAGAAAAAACATTAGTATCGTTTGTAGAAATGCGAGATCTTTCTGTTACTGCAGGAGCTGTAATAGCTATAGATGGTATTACAAATGATAATTTTGATGCCATTGGGTTTGCGGAGAGAGAGTCAGGTAGATGGCTTGCTGGTAGTACAAGTTTCTCAAGAACAGAAGATGCTACACCTGGTTTCGAAGAAACGGTTACTAATATACCTGTAATGATGGCAATTACTTATGTAAGAACACCAGCTGGAATTGCAAATGTAAAAATTTACAGAAATGGCGAAGAAATTGGTGCTTATTATAAGGGTGTTTTTGTAGGTTGGCCAGCAAATAATACAGAAATATTATTTGGTCCAAGACATTCTCCAACGTCTACGATAAGAAGAGGAAATATTGATGCACTTATAGATGAGGCAATGCTTTTCAATAGAGCTTTATCTCCAACAGAAATAAGATCTCTTTATAAAGGTAGTATAGAAAAAGCAACAATAACTTCAACTCCTGCAACTTTAATAGACGTTACAACTGTAACTTTAGGGGGTAATATCACTTCAGACGGTAAAGCAAATGTTACAGAAAGAGGTATTGTTTATGCAAGAACTTTTGCAAATGAATCTCCTGAGATTGATGGAAACGAAGTTACTAAAGTAGTAGGTGGTACCGGAATTGGAATATTTACAGAAAATATAACAGGTTTATCTGGAGGAACTGAATATTCATATAGATCTTATGCTATTAATAATCAAGGTACAGCTTATGGAGATGTACTTACATTTAGCACTCTCGCACCTTTAGCACCTTCAGTTACAACAACAGATGTAACAAATATTGAAGCTTTTAAAGCGACATTTGGTAGTGCAGTAACAAATAACGGTGGTGCAGATATAGAAGATATTGGAGTATTATTAATAGAAACGGCATTAAATAGTAATCCAGAAGTAACAACAACAGATGTTTTAAAAATTGGTGTAGAAGATGCAGAATCGTTTATAAGTGATATAAAAAACTTAAAACCAAATACAGCTTATAGTTACAGAGGATATGCAAATAACGATTCAGAATTTGGTTATGGAGTTACAAAAACATTTACAACAAACGTAGTTTTAGGTATTATTACAACAACTACTGCATATGAAATTAGAGAAACAGCCGCAGTTAGCGGAATAGGTGTAAATAGTAATGGAGGGTCTTTATTTACTGAATATGGTATTGTTTTATCGGATGTTACTTTAAATACAGACCCATTTGTTGGTGGTAGTAATGTTAATAAAATAACAATAGATGGTATAGATAGTCCTACTTCTGGGCTTCATCGTTTAGTACTAACAGGATTATCTAGTTGTATTAAATACGCGTATAAAGGATATGCTATTAACGCAGCAGGTACTACTTATGGGTCTTTAAAAACTTTTACTACTCAATGTCCTCCACCTGCAGGTGTGGCGTCTATAACTACTGTTGCTCCTCAAGTTATAACAGAAAATGCTGCAATTTTAGCGGGTAATGTTTCTGCAAATAATGGAGCTGCAGTTACAAAAAGAGGTATTGTTTATGCTAAAACATCAGTAAACACACTGCCAACTACTGGAGGTACAGACTTATTTGATGTAGAATTAGGAAATGGAATTGGAGCATTTAATTTTAAAGCAATTGGTCTTACTCCAAGTACATCATATACGTATAGAGCTTATGCAATTAACAGTGTAGGTACTGTTTATGGAGATGTAAATGAATTTACAACTACAGCAATTCCATCAGCAATTCCATCTGGTTTAATTGGTCATTGGGATTTTGAGAACGGAAGTTTAGAAGATAAAACAGGAAATTGGGCAGCTTTAACACTAAATAGTAGTACCTCTATTGTTGATGGTAAATTAGATTTAAATCCAGGTAGTTTAGCTAGTACATCAACTTATGCTGGAGAAACTATCAAACAAAAAACATTGGTTTCTTTTGTAGAGTTACAAGATCTTTCTGCTAGAGCAGGATCTGTACTTACAATTGATGGTAAAAATACAACCGATAATTTTGATGGTATTGTTTTCTCTGAAAGACAAGTTAATAGATGGATGGCAGGTAGTTCTTGGTTTAGAAGAACTGTAAATCCAACACCAGGTTTTGAAGAAACTACAGTTGGAGAGCCAATAATGATGGCAATTACTTATACAGAAAAATCAAACGGAACTGTATCAATAAGAATATATAGAAATGCAGTTGAAATAGCTAGTTACATAAAAGGAAACATTGCACAATGGTTACCTAATAATGCAGAAGTATTATTTGGAGCAAGACATACGTTACCTGCAATGAGAGGTAATATAGACGCTTTAGTAGATGAAGCAATGATTTTTAATAGACCATTGTCTGATGCTGAAATAATGACCTTGTATAAAAATTCTGTTAATACAACAGAAGTAGTAACAACACCAGTACATTCTATTGGTACAAACTCAGCAGTTTTTGGAGGTAATGTTTTAAATGATGGAGGAGATACTATTACAGACAGAGGAATTGTAGTTGCTGAAAAAGCAATAAATGCAAATCCTGAAATTGGAGGTACAGGAGTAACTAAATCACAAATTGGAGAAGGTAAAGGATTTTTTGGGGCTAAAGTTTCTGGTTTTGAAGAAAGCACAACATACGCATACAAAACTTATGCAAAAAATAGTAGTGGAACTGTGTATGGAAATGTTGAAGAATTTTCCACCATTGAAGTTAATGCAGACATAGCACCAGATTTCTCAACAGCAAATCAAAGACTAAAATTTGTGCAAGGTCAATATTTTGTTGCGCCAGCAGATGGAGTATTACTCTCAATCTCTTTGAGAACTCACTATGCAACAAAAGGAAGTTATCTTGGTCGAATTAATATTTCAGTTTATGAAAGTAATTCAGATGGTAGTAATATAGAATTAGGTAAGATTAAATCATTTGAAACTCAAGCAGGGCATATGGATGTAAATCAGAGGTCTAAAATTGATATGAGTTCTGCTGGAATTAGCCTTATTAGAGGAAAAAGATATTACTATAAATTTGAAATAGAAAAATCAGCAGCTGGCAATAAAGTAATAATAAGTGATTATGCAATTTATAGTTTTGTAACAGATAGATCTCATTATACACCTGGCGGATTTATTTCAAATGGAACACCTTTAACAGAAAGTACTACAGAAACGAGTATTTTCGGTATAGAAGTTGGACCTCTAAGACAGTCTGTAGATGGTATTACTACCTTTACTGCAGGTAGCTCTAATGATTTCTCTAACCCAGCAAACTGGAGTAAGGGAAAACCAAGTAAAAACGAGTCTATTGCAGTTGCAAATGGAGTTACACTTACTGTAGATCAAAATGATGTAGAATTAGATGATTTCTTCTTAAATAGTGGCGCAGAATTAAATATACCAAATGACAAAGAAGTTATCGTAAATAGCGAGTTTAACACAGATGGTAGTTTATCTTTAGAGTCTTCTGCAGAAAGTAGTGGTGTACTTTTTCTTAAAGGAATAACAACAGGAACAGTAACTTATAAAAGAGGAGGTCTTTTAGCTAACAAGTGGAGTATTATTTCAGCTCCAGTTTCTGGACAAAGAGTAATAGAATTTGCTCAAAATACAGATAATGATATTCGTATAAATAATTCTGTTTCTCCAGTGCGTTATGCAATAGGGTATTATGATGATAGTATGGCTAATAAATGGCAATATTATAATGCAGACACACCAGTAGCAGATACATTTGAAATTGGTAGAAGTTATAGTATGTCTAGAGCTACAGATGGTGAAGTAACATTTACTGGAACTTTAGAAGTGGGTAATGTAAATCAAAATGTAAATGTTGGCGAATGGCAAGCTATAGGAAACCCTTATACAACTTATTTAGCAGCGAACAAAAATGAAAGTTCTAGTTTTTTAGAAGATAACTTTGATTTGCTAGATGATGTTTTTAAAGGATTATATATTTGGGATAATACCCAAAATAAATATGTTGCTGTTACCCAGATTGATACTGATAATAGGTCAATTCCACCAGGACAAGGTTTTTTCATTAGAACAAAAACATCAACAAATGTGAGTTTTAATCAAAATAAAAGACAATTAAAGCCAGTAGAAGGTAACACAACTTTTAATAAATCTTCTAACCCAGAACTTGTTTTAAATATTTCTGATGGAATATCAACAGTAAAAACAAACATTAAATATTTTGAAAATGCTACTAGAGCTTTTGATGCAGGTTACGATTTTGGAAATTTTGGATCTTCTCAATTAGATATATTTACTCATCTTTTAGAGGGTAATGAAGGTGTAGATTATACTATTCAATCTTTACCATTAACTGATGTAGATAATATTTCAATACCAATTGGTGTTTCTGTAAAAGCAGGTAAAGAGGTTGTGTTTTCTTTAAGTAAAATAGATATAAAAGATGGTTTAAATATTTATTTAGAAGATAAGTTATTAAACACTTTTACTTCTTTATCTAAAAAAGATGAAGATTATAAAATCTCTGTTTCTGAAGATATTAGTGGTGTGGGTAGATTTTATTTAATAACATCATCTAAAGCATTAAATACTGATGAGTATTCATTTAATAAAAACATAACAGTTTACACTACAGATAGAAATGCTTTAAAAATTAGTGGTATTCCATTAGGCGATAAAGCAACAATTAATCTGTTTAACACTTTAGGGAAACAAGTTGGTGTATTTAAAATTAACGAAGCTGAAATTCAGAATACATTCAATTTAAATAATCTTCCAAAAGGAGTTTATTTTGTAAGACTTCAGTCTAACAGAACAAGTATTTCGAAAAAAATTGTATTAAAATAAATTATTTAGACATATCTAAGATGAAAAATAAAAAAAATATTACCAGAAAAGAAGCAATAAAAAAGATTGGAAATTACAGTAAATATGCAGCATTAACAGCTTTAAGTACATATATAATACTTCATCCAAAATCCGCTCAAGCATCAAGCGTTTCTTTGCCCGAAGCGCCATCTGATGAAGATTTCGAGAGTTTCTAAAAATTAAAAAACTCCTATTAGCAATTTGCTAATAGGAGTTTTATTTTATATTTATTTTACTTTAATTACGTTTCTTTTTTGGAGCACCAGTTCTTCCTCTTCTAGAAGTAGATCCTGCAGGTTTATTGCCTTTAAAATGAGGTTTGTTTTTAGGTTTGCTTCCTTGAGAATTTGTTTTCTTTTTTTTCTTTCCAAAAGAACTTTTACTTTGAGTTGAAGCTCTTTTTGCAGGTGCTGTATCTGTAGGTTCAAAACCTTCTAAAATAGTTGTTTTTAATTTTTCTTTCAGTAATTTTTCAATTTCATTTTGATATTCTGTTTCTTCACTGCAAACCAAAGAAATTGCTTCTCCTGCTGCACCAGCTCTACCTGTTCTACCAATTCTATGTACATAATCTTCTGGTACATTTGGTAATTCGTAATTAATAACATGCGGTAATAAAGGAATATCTAAACCACGAGCTGCAATATCTGTTGCAACTAATATTCTAATACTATTATCTTTAAAGTTTTTTAAAGCTTTTGTTCTTGCTCCTTGACTTTTATTTCCATGAATTGCAGCCGCAGAAATCCCGGCTTTAATTAATTTCTCGGTAAGTTTATTAGCGCCATGTTTTGTTCTTGTAAAAACTAAAACTTGAGTCCAAGCTCCATCTTTTATCAGTTTAATTAATAAGGTGGTTTTTTGTCCTTTATCAACTTTAAAAACTTTATGAGTAACTTTTTTTGCTGTAGAATTTTGTGGAGCAGATTCTACAGAAACAGGATTATTTAAAATACCGGCAGCTAATTTTTTAATATCATTAGAAAAAGTGGCAGAAAACATCAAATTTTGACGCTTTGCAGGCATAAAACTAATCAGCTTATTTAAATCTCTAGCAAAACCCATGTCTAACATTCTGTCTGCTTCATCTAAAATTAAAACATCAATTCTTTTAAAGGACACTGCTTTTTGATCGTGTAAATCTAATAGTCTACCTGGTGTTGCTACTAAAATATCTACGCCTCTTCTTAGCGTTGCTATTTGACTTGCTGCTTTTACGCCACCAAAAACTACGGCAGATTTAATATTTACATATTTACTATACTCTCTTACATTGTCGTGTACTTGCGCTGCTAATTCTCTTGTAGGTGTTAAAACTAAAACACGTAAAGGTCTGTATTTTGGATGTTTTGTATCTGATAAATATTGTAAAACGGGTAAAGTAAAACCAGCTGTTTTTCCTGTTCCTGTTTGTGCGGATGCTAATATATCTTTTCCTTCTAAAATTACAGGAATAGCTTTTTGTTGAATTGATGTAGGACTAGTGTATCCTTTTTCGTTAACTGCTTTTATTAAAGCATCTGATAATCCTAAGTCTTTAAATGACATTTATATTATTTATGAAAAATTGAAATGATTTTTTTTTAGAACTGCAAATGTACATTGATTAATTGTTAGTTTTAGCTATATACGTTTTTAGTTAATTATTAAGCAAAAAAAAGATGCAAATAGCATCTTTTTAAAGTTTTTAATTAGGTAAAGCTATCTTTTTCTCCTGCCTTTTAAAATACCAAGTATAAATAAAATAAGAATAGCTCCAGAAGCTCCTTTAATAATATCGCCAATCCAACCACTACCAATACTAATGCCTAATTGTCCAAAAGCCCAACCACCAACAAAACTACCAGCAATACCAATAATAATACTAACTATTAATCCGTAGCCATTATCACTCATTAGTACATCTGCTATGTAGCCACAAATTGCACCAATAATAATTGTATATAATAAACCATCCATAGTGTAAAAAATTTTTATTTGATTAATTATTGCTAATTTAGTAAAAATTTTTAAAAGTACTAATGTTATTAGTCTGTATAAAACATTTATAGGATTTATTTTCAGTGTTTTATATTTTTAATCAAACCATTATTTAGATGAAAAAAATTATTCAGTATTTACTATTTTTCTTTAGCGGTATTTTTATTGCGCAACAAAACCCAACTAATTCTTCCTTAATTGTAAAATCTCTAAAAGATAAAAAACAATTAGAAAGTACTTCTTTAGTTAAGAATGTTAATTTTACAAATATTGGGCCAACTGTAATGAGTGGTCGTGTTGTAGATGTTGATGTAAATCCTAACAATACAACAGAATTTTATGTAGGTTATGCTTCTGGCGGATTGTGGTACACAAATAACAACGGCACAACTTTTACACCAGTTTTAGACAATTCAGATACACAAAATATTGGTGATATTGCTGTAGATTGGAAATCAGAAACTATTTGGGTTGGAACGGGCGAAAAAAATTCTTCGCGTTCATCTTATGCGGGAATAGGTATTTTAAAATCTACGGATAAAGGAAAAACTTGGACTAATGTTGGTTTACTAGATTCTCATCACACAAGTAGAATTCTTATCAACCCAAATAATACAAACGAAGTTGTAATTGGTAGTATTGGTCATTTATATTCATCAAATAAAGAAAGAGGTGTTTTTAAAACGATTGATGGTGGAAAAACATGGTCTAAAACCTTGTTTATTGACGAAAATACGGGAATTATAGATGTTGCTGTTGCGCCAGAAAATTTTAATATTATGTATGCTGCTTCTTGGGAACGTGAACGTAAAGCATGGAATTTTGATGGAAATGGTAAACATTCTGCCATTTATAAAAGTATAGATGCAGGTGCTACTTGGGCTAAGATTTCTGATAAAAGTGGATTTCCAATTGGCGATGGAGTTGGTAGAATTGGCTTAGCAGTTTTTAATGCAAATACAGTGTATGCTTTGCACGACAGTCAGTTTAGAAGAGAAAAAAATAAAGAGAAAAAACGTTCTGATGATTTAACAAAAGAAGATTTTAAAACAATGTCTTCTGATGATTTTTTAAAATTAACGGATAAAAAACTAAATACATATTTAAAAAATAACGGGTTTCAAGAAAAGTATAGAGCAGAAAATGTAAAACAAATGGTAAGAGTTGGTTCTGTAAAACCAATTGATTTGGCTAAATATTTAGAAGACGCAAACTCTATGTTGTTTGATACTGAGGTTGTTGGTGCAGAAGTTTTTAAAACTACAGATGGTGGTAAATCTTGGAAAAAAACACATAATGATTATTTAGATGGCGTTTATTCTTCCTACGGATATTATTTTGGAGAAATTAGAGTAGATCTTCAAGATGAAAACGGAATTTATATTTTAGGAGTACCGATTTTAAAATCAAAAGATGGTGGAAAAACATTTATATCTATCAGTAAAGAAAATGTACACGCAGATCATCAAGCTTTGTGGGTAAATCCTAAAAAAGCAGGACATATTTTAAACGGTAATGACGGTGGTTTAAATCTTTCTTATGACGATGGCGAAAGCTGGATTAAATTAAATAATGCAGCGGTTGGGCAATTCTATTCTGTATATGCAGATAATCAGAAAAATTACAAAATTTATGGTGGTTTGCAAGATAATGGCGTTTGGGTTGCCAGTAATAATGCAAGAATCGATAAACGCTGGAAACAAACTGGTCAAAATCCGTATGAGTCAATTATGGGCGGCGACGGAATGCAAGTACAAGTTGATGATAGAAACCCGAATATTGTGTATACGGGTTATCAATTTGGAAATTATTACAGAATTGATAGAGAAAGTGGTAATAATAAATATATTCAGCCAAAACATATTTTAGGCGAAAATCCGTATAGATTTAACTGGCAAACTCCAATTTTGTTATCAAAACACAACCAAGATATTTTATATTTAGGAGGTAATAAATTACATAGATCTTTAAATAAAGGTGATGATTGGACAACTATTTCTGAAGATTTAACAAATGGAGGAAAAAAAGGAAATGTTGCTTACGGAACGTTGACAACAATTGCAGAAAGTCCGTTTCAATTTGGATTATTATACACCGGTTCTGATGATGGATTTGTACATGTTTCTAAAAATGGTGGCGGTTCTTGGACTAAAATTTCAGATTCTTTTCCGCAAGATTTATGGGTTACAAGAGTTGTAGCATCTGCACATAAAAAAGAACGCGTTTATGTAACTTTAAACGGTTACAGATTTGACGATTTTACACCGTATGTTTTTATGTCTGATGATTTTGGACAAACCTGGGAAAACATTGGTAATTCAATTCCAACATCTGCAGTAAACGTAATAAAAGAAGATCCTGCAAGCGAAAATATAGTATATGTTGGTACAGATAATGGTTTGTATATTTCTTTTGATTATGGCGCTTCTTGGCAAGTGTTTAGTAAAAATTTACCAAATGTTGCAGTTCATGATTTAGTAATTCAGCCAACCGCAAAACATTTAATTGTAGCAACTCACGGCCGTAGTTTGTATAAAGCCGATATTGAATCTTTACAACTTTTTACTGATGAATTAATGGCAAAATCTACTCATATTTTTGCAATTAATTCTATTAGAAAAAGAAGCTCTTGGGGAAGTTCTTGGAGTAAATGGTCTAAGCCAAATTTACCAGAAATCAATATTCCTTTTTATGTAAATACAAAGAAAAAAGTAACTATTAATGTTTTTTCTGATGATATAAAAGTAAACTCAATTTCTATAGATGCAGATAGAGGCTTTAACGAAGCAATTTTTGATGTTTCATTTTCTGATAAAGGAAAAAAAGCATTTAAAAGAGGAAACAAAGAAATAATTATTAAGAAGGCAAAAAATGATGTTTATTATTTGCCAAAAGGAAAATATACTATTAAAATTGATGATGCAACATCAGAATTTGAAATAAAATAATTATTGAGTAAACCTCAAAGGTTTTAAATACTTTTGAGGTTTGTTATTAAAAATAAATGAAAAAATATATTGCTTTTCTTTTTTTAGTATTTACTATCTCTGTAAACTCACAATCTAATTTTAAAAAGTTTTTTAAACTTTCTGGCCCCATAAAATCATGGGTTTTATTTCATCCTTTTAAGGCAACAAAAGCATTAAAAATTTCTGAAGAAGCTAGTAAAGTATCAGATTCAATTAAAAAAACAAATTTATTAGATGGCGATGATTCTGGTGGGCAAGTAGATGCTTTTAGGCATGCGTATTGGATGGCGAGATTACATCAAGAGATTGGAGAGTCTGCAGCCCGTTCTTTAGGAAAAGCACATGAAAAAGAAAATTATTTAACTTTTAAGAAATGGCAATTAGAAGAAGGTGTTGTGCCAGATGAAATTTCATCAAAAATGGATTTGTATAATAATGAACAAGGCTTAAAATTAATTTCTAGAGAAAGTAAAGTTTCTAAAAAAGGATTGATTTATAGAGTTCTAAATGCAATTAAAGAAGGAGAAATGAAAATCATCAAAAAAGATGAAAAAGGAGATTTTTTAACTTGTGATGGCAACCTAATTTTAAAAGAATCTTTAAAAGGAAAATGGGAAAACAATAAATGTTTAATTTCATCAGAAAAAAATAAAAAAGCTATTTTAATAAAGTAAAAATTTACTACAACGTATTCGCTCAATATGCATAGTACATAGAGAGGATGAGTTTTAAAAAAGTCAATTATAGCAGGTGTTTATTGATATTTATCATAAAAAATTAATGTAGTAATTTGCTACTTTTGTGTCCTTAAATTAAAAATAGTTTTTCTTAAAACTAAACTAACTAAATATTATAAATATGGAATTTTTTTCAGAATTACTCACTAAAGATTACTTTGTGTTATTTCTGGTTATTGGTCTTGGAATTGCACTCGGAAACGTTCGTGTAAAAGGGATTAATTTTGACACATCTGCTGTTATTTTTGTCGCTATCTTTTTTGGTTATTTATATAATTTATACGGCATTACTTTTAGTATTCCGCCAATTATACAAAGTGTAGGGTTGGTTTTATTTATTTATACAATTGGAATGCAAGCAGGGCCTTCATTTTTTAGCTCTTTTAAAGAACAAGGAACAAAGTTAATAGCACTTGCAGCAATTACAGTAATAACAGGTGGATTAACGGCTGTTAGTATTTCATATATTTATGGTGTAGATATGAACATGATGAGTGGTTTGCTAACAGGCGCTTTAACATCAACACCAGGTTTAGCAGCTTCTATAGAGTCTTCTCATTCTCCGTTGGCTTCAATTGGTTATGGTATTGCGTATCCATTTGGCGTTTTGGGTGTTATCTTATTTGTAAAATTAGGACCTTCACTTTTTAGAGTGAAAATTAAAGAGGAAGAACAAAAGTTTGAAGAGCAATCAAATTCAAACACACCAATGGTTATTAATAAAAATTTAATTATTTCTAATCAAAATGTACATGGAAAAACCATCGATGAATTAAAAATACGTTTTATGACAAAGGCTAATATTTCTCGAATAATGAAGCCTAATCAATTGCCAATTTCACCAACAAAAGATACAGTTTTAGAAATAGGAGATATTATTAAAGCCGTAGGAACTGTAAATGCATTGCATAGAATAGAAATTTTATTAGGTAAAGTTACCGATATCAAAATTCCTCGAAGCGGAACTTATGAGGTAAAATGGTATGTTGTAAGTAACGACAATGTCGTAAATAAAACGATTCAAGAGTTGAATCTTTTTGAAAATTATTCTGCAACTATTACGCGTATTCGAAGAGCTAGTATCGATTTAGCCCCGCATCCTACAACAAAAATTAAATATGGAGATAAAATTTTAGTTTCTTGTTCCACAGGTAATGTCTCTGCAGTAACACAGCTATTTGGAAACAGTTTAAAAAGAATTGGAGAAACTAGTTTTTTACCAGTAGCATTTGGAATCGCTATAGGAATTCTTGTTGGTTCTATTGCTATTCCACTTGGAGGAATGCATCTTAAATTAGGGCTAACAGGAGGTGTGCTTTTATCTTCTATATTTTTAAGTTGGAAAGGAAAAACAGGACCAATTATTTGGAATTTACCTGGACCAGCAAATCAAATATTACGTCAACTTGGTTTGTTATTATTTTTAACTCCCGTTGGATTAAATGCAGGTCAAAGTTTAGTGTCTGCAGTACAAGAACATGGAGCAATTCTGTTTTTATATGGAGCCCTTATTACGTTAATCCCCATGATTATAGCCGTTTTTACAGGGCGATTCTTGCTTAAAATTAACTTTTTGTCTATTTTAGGAGCTTTAACAGGCGGAATGACATCAACACCAGGATTAAGTGCTACAGATTCTATGACAGAATCAGACGCACCTCAAATAGCTTATGCGGCTGTTTATCCTTTTTCATTAGTACTCATAATAGCCGTTGCAGAAATAATGGCAATCTTATAAATAACCTAAAAATTATAAAAAATGATAACCACTAAAACCTTTATTAAAACGATTCTAAATAACCCAAAAAAGCAGTGTTTTATTTCACTATAGAATATCTAAATAGTACATTTGTTAACAACAATTTTTAACCTAAATTAATACAATGAGCGGATTTTTCAAATCTTCAATTGGAAGAAAAGTAGCCATGGCGCTTTCGGCATTCTTCCTCATGATTTTCTTAATTATACATATCGCCGTAAATATTACATCACTTTTTAGTGAAGATCTCTTTAATGAGTTATCCCATTTTATGGGTACAAATCCTTTAATACAATTTGCTATGCAACCTGTATTAGTTTTTGGAGTTATTTTTCACTTTGTGTTAGGCTTTATTTTAGAATTAAAAAACAAAAAAGCAAACGGAGTTGCCTATGCTAGAGATAATGGCGCAGCTAATTCTACTTGGATGAGTAGAAACATGATTTATAGTGGATTGGCTATTTTAGCTTTCATTATACTTCACTTTATAGATTTCTGGATTCCAGAAATGAACCATAAATACATTGCTGTATTACCAGAAGATCCTACAAGATACTTTCATGAGTTGCAAGAAAAATTTGTTCCAATTTGGAGAGTTGCTGCTTATGTAGTTGCTTTTGTTTTCTTAGGATTGCATTTAGCACATGGATTTACATCAGCATTTCAATCTATGGGAGTTACTGCGGGAAGAAAAAAAGCATTACAAACTTTTGGTAAAATTTACTCAATAATTATTCCTTTAGGCTTTATTATTGTTGCAGTATTTCACCATTTAAATAATAACCATTAATCTTAATAACGATGGCTTTAGATTCAAAAATACCAGAAGGTCCAATTAAAGATAAATGGACAACTTATAAAGACAAAATTGATCTTGTAAACCCAGCAAACAAACGTAATATTGATATTATTGTTGTGGGTACAGGTTTAGCAGGAGGTTCTGCAGCGGCAACGTTAGCAGAATTAGGATATAACGTAAAAGCATTCGCTTACCAAGATTCTCCTCGTAGAGCGCATTCTATTGCAGCTCAAGGTGGAATTAACGCCGCAAAAAATTACCAAGGAGATGGAGATTCTAATTACAGATTGTTTTACGATACTGTAAAAGGAGGAGATTACCGTTCTCGTGAAGCAAACGTACATCGTTTAGCTGAGGTATCTGGTAATATTATTGATCAATGTGTGGCACAAGGAGTTCCTTTTGCACGTGATTATGGTGGTTTGTTAGATAACCGTTCTTTTGGTGGAGTTTTAGTTTCTAGAACTTTTTATGCAAAAGGACAAACAGGTCAACAATTATTATTAGGTTGTTATTCTGCAATGAACCGTCAAATTGCTCGTGGTAAGATTGAGATGTTCAATCGTCATGAAATGCTAGATGTTGTGAAAATTGACGGTAAAGCAAGAGGTATTATTGCTCGTGATTTAATTACTGGAGAAATAGAACGTCATTCGGCACATGCGGTTGTAATTGCAACAGGTGGTTATGGTAACGTGTACTTCTTATCTACAAATGCAATGGGTTCTAATGCTACTGCAGCTTGGAAAATTCATAAAAAAGGAGCATATTTTGCAAATCCTTGTTATACACAAATTCACCCAACATGTATTCCTCGTTCTGGAGACTATCAGTCTAAATTAACTTTGATGTCTGAGTCTTTACGTAACGATGGTAGAATTTGGGTTCCTGCAAGAATAGAAGATGCTAAAGCAATACAAGCGGGTAAATTAAAACCTACTGAAATTGCAGAAGAAAATAGAGATTATTATTTAGAAAGACGTTACCCAGCCTTTGGTAACTTAGTGCCTCGTGATGTTGCTTCTAGAGCAGCAAAAGAGCGTTGTGATGCTGGTTTTGGTGTAAATGCAACAGGTGAAGCTGTGTATTTAGATTTTGCGTCTGCTTTTGAACGTTATGGAAAAGAGCAAGCAAAAATTCATGGAATTAAAAATGCTTCTAAAGAAAAAATAATTGAATTAGGTCAAGGTATTATTGAAGAAAAATATGGAAACTTGTTTCAGATGTATGAAAAAATCATCGCTGAAAATCCTTACGAAACTCCAATGATGATTTATCCTGCAACACACTATACAATGGGTGGAGTTTGGGTAGATTATAACTTAATGACTACTGTAGAAGGTTTATATTGTATTGGTGAGGCTAATTTCTCTGATCATGGTGCAAATAGATTGGGTGCTTCTGCCTTAATGCAAGGTTTAGCCGATGGTTATTTTGTATTACCTTACACTATTGGAGATTATTTATCTGCTGATATCAGAACAGGGAAAATACCTACAGATACCAAAGAGTTCGATGAGGTAGAAAAAGAAGTTAAAGATAGAATTGATTTCTTTATCAATAATAAAGGAACAAAATCTGTAGATCATTTCCACAAACGTCTTGGTAAAGTAATGTGGGATAAGGTAGGAATGTCTCGTAACGAAAAAGATTTAAAAGCTGCCATGGCAGAAATTAAAGCAATTCGTGAGGAATTTTGGAAAGATGTAATGGTGCCTGGTACTGCAAACGAAATGAATGTAGAACTTGAAAAAGCAGGACGTGTAGCAGACTTTTTAGAGTTAGGAGAATTATTTGCTAAAGATGCTTTAACAAGAAATGAATCTTGTGGAGGACATTTTAGAGAGGAATCTGTAGAATTAGATGGACCTCAAAAAGGAGAAGCAAAACGTAACGATAAGGATTTTGCATTTGTATCTGCTTGGGAATATAAAGGAGAACCAGCTGATGCGGTTTTACACAAAGAAGAATTAGAATTTAACGATATTGAATTGAAACAACGTTCATATAAATAAGAAAGATATGTCAGGTAAAGGAATGAATTTAACGTTAAAAATTTGGAGACAAAAAGACTCAAGTTCAAATGGGCAAATGGTCGATTATAAAGTAACTGATATTTCAGAACATATGTCTTTCTTAGAAATGATGGATGTTTTAAATGAACAGTTAGTAAATTCTGGTGAAGAGCCAGTTGCTTTTGATCATGATTGTAGAGAAGGTATTTGTGGTATGTGTTCTATGTACATCAATGGTGAAGCTCATGGACCAGATAGAGGTATTACTACTTGTCAGTTACATATGCGTATGTTTAACGATGGAGATACTATTACCATAGAGCCATTTAGAGCAGCAGCATTTCCTGTAATAAAAGATTTAATTGTAGATAGAATGGCTTTTGAGCGTATTCAGCAAGCAGGTGGTTACATATCTGTAAACACTTCTGGTAATACACAAGATGCAAACTCACTTCCTATTTCTAAACATGCAGCAGACGAGGCAATGGATGCAGCAGCATGTATTGGTTGTGGTGCTTGTGTAGCTACTTGTAAAAACTCTTCTGCAATGTTATTTGTTGGTGCAAAAGTATCTCAGTATGCTTTATTACCACAAGGACAAGTGGAGGCAGCAGATCGTGTACAAAACATGGTTGCACAAATGGATTTAGAAGGTTTTGGAAACTGTACAAATACAGGAGCTTGTGAAGTAGAATGCCCTAAAGGAATTACTTTAGAAAACATTGCAAGAATGAATAGAGAATTAATGAAAGCTAATCTTTAATAAAGTTTATAAAATGCTTTTATTTAGGTAGATTTCGATTCTTTTAACGAAATTATACCGAGAATTTTATGTAAAAAACTCTTTAGTGAAAGCTAAAGAGTTTTTTTATACCTTATTTTCCGTTAAAAGTATTCATGGTATTTGCTAAGCCAGCAGTACCAAAAGAGGTAATTATTTTTGCTGATGTTGGCAAGCGTTCTATTAGTTGGCTAGTTTCTTCTTTATTCCATTCGCCTAAAACATAATCTACTTGGCGACCTTTAGAGAAGTTACCGCTAATTCCAAATCTAAATCTTGGATATACATTTGTACCTAATTTTTCTTGAATATCTTTTAATCCATTATGGCCACCATCGCTTCCTTTGGCTTTAACTCTTAAAGTTCCAAAATCGATATTTAAATCATCTGTTACAATTAATAAATTTTCTACAGAAATTTTTTCTTTTTGCATCCAAAATTTCACCGCTTTTCCACTTAAGTTCATAAAAGTACTAGGCTTTAATAAAATAAAAGTTCGTCCTTTAAAACGAAAAGTAGCTACATCTCCTAATGTATTAGTTTCAAAAACTACGTTATGTTCTTCTGCAACTTCATCAACAATTTTAAAACCGATATTATGACGCGTATTTGCATATTTTTCACCAATATTTCCTAAACCAACAATTAAAAATTTTTTCATCAACGTTTTTCTAGTTTCAACTTTTATATGTGTATTTTATAAAAGTTGCCAATTAATTTATTTGGCAAAAATACTAAGAAAATATAGTTTGTAGGTCTATAACTAATATGTTAGTTGCAAGTAATTATTTAAAATCTTTAAAAAAATCTTTTGGTGAAATATCTAATTTATATAAAATAGTAAGTAATCTTTGTATGTCTAGTCTAGTTTTACCTTTTTCTATCTTAAAATAACCACTTTCTGATATGCCTAATTGTAAAGCTAAATCTATTTGAGATAAACCGGCTTCTGCTCTGTTTTTAGCTAATTTCTTTAAAACTGCAGTATAGTAACTTTCAACTTTTTCTTTTTCTTTTTCTTTTTCTTTTTCTTTTTCTTTTTCTTTTTCTTTCATTTTATTTCTAAATGTAGTAAAAGTAATACAAAAAAATCACTTTTTTACTTTCCATTTTAGACTAATGGTTTTTGGGGGTAAAATTTATACCCCATTTCTAACTAGTCCAAAATGGAAAGCGATTTATTTTTTTTAACCAATAATCTTTCTGAAATTTGAAAGGAGAAAATTGCTAAAATTCTTGTTTTTAGGGTCCTAAAATAAGAAAATTCTCAAAAAGTTTAACGACTTGTATTTTTATGGAAACAGCATTTGTTTATGAATAAAAATATCTTAAAAAAGAAAACCTCCGCTTGCGGAATTAAGGAATATAAAAATCTTGCAAATAAATGTATAACTTAAAACAGGTGCTTATGTAAATAAACAACAACAAACAGAGGAAGTGTTGCAAAAGTAAACCTTTTTCTACCAATTTTTTAGAGAATTTTAAATTGGTTTACTCATATAAAAACTCTAAACTTTAGTATTAAAAATGCCCAGACAAAATTTGGGATTACAAAATTTTATAAAATGAAAAAAATAATTTTAGCAATGGTTTTTGTTTTTGCAACGGGAGCTATGATGAATGCAAATTCTTCAAATGAAGAAGTTACTCTTAATGATTATTTTAAAATGAGTCATTGTGATGAGGTATATTTTGAAGTCACAGATGCTGTTACATCAATGACTGGCAGTGAATATGTTGGTATTTCTGCAGCTATTGCTGCAGAAAGTGCGTGTTTAGATGAGGAAATAGATATCATTGAATATTAATTAAGAAAAACACCAAACTTGACAAAGGTTGGGTTTGGTGTTAGTTTTATAAATAAAAGTAATATGAAAAAACAAATAGTAAGATTCTTTTTTTTAATAATTCCTTTTATAACTTTTTCTCAAGAAATTATTTCCGGAAAAATTATATACAAGTATCAAATTAAAGAAAAAGGTTTTGATAGTGAAGGAAAGAGTGAAAACATAAAGTCCGTTTTTAATAATTTTAACGATAATCTTGAAGATAACAAAGATAAAATATCGTTTGAATTAGTATTTAATAATGATGCTTCATACTATAAATTAGTAAAAAACCTTGAATCAGATTACAATAAAGATTTAAGTTTTACAATTCTTATTACAGGAGGAAATGAAGAAGTTTTTACAAACAAAAAAAGCGACCTTAAAATAAAGAAGATTGATGTGTTTGGAGATTTTTTTCTTGTAAAAAGTAAATTTAAAGAAGCTTGGAAGTTGACTCAAGAATCAAAAAAAATCAACCATTATACTTGCTATAAAGCAATTTTAGAAAAAGAATTTATTGATGTTAATAATAAGAAAAAGAATTTAGAAATTGAAGCTTGGTATACGCCAGAAATACCTGTAAATTTTGGACCCAAAGGATTTGGAGGTTTACCAGGTTTAATTTTAGAATTAAATCAAGGAAGTTTTGTTTTCTACGCTCATAAAATAGAAATTAAAAAAAATAAGACAATTATTATTAATCCACCATCAAAAGGTAAAACAATTTCGGAAGAAGCGTTTTCTAATTTATTTAGAAAATTTGATGAAAAAAAGGAGAAAAATAGAAACTAATAGCTTTATATAAAAAACCTCCGCTTGCGGAATTAAGAAATATAAAAATCTTGCAAATAAATGTATAACTTAAAAGGCTGCTTATGTAAATAAACAACAACAAACAGAGGAAGGCTGCAAAAGTAAGCTTTTTTCTACCAATTTTTTAGAGAATTTTAAATTGGTGCAATCAACTAAAAACTCAAAAGAAGAGTAATAAATAAACCCTAAAAAGGGTTACAAATTTTAAATTATGAAAAAAATAATATTAAGCCTAGTTTTTGTTCTAGCAACTGGAAGTATGATGAATGCAACATCTTCGAAAGAAATTAGCTATCAAGAATCTTGTTTTGAAAAAGCAAATAGATTGACAAATGTAATTGCTATTAATACAAATATGGATTTGGGATATGATTATGTTGTGTTTTCAATTCTATATGATGAATGTATGGGAGGTAGTAATGGTGAATTTGTTTTTCCTGAATAAAGAAATCTCTAGTTTATTGGGGAAATTAATGATTTCCCCATTTTAATCATTTAAACTTAAAAACATGAAAATAGTAATAGTTTATTTCTTTATTTTATTTAGTGCTAATCAATTTTCACAAAGTGGAGAAATTATTTATGAAGCAGAGTTACTAATGAAAGAAGACTCTAGTAATGACTCAAAAAAAGCTAAACAAAATGCTGATTTTGAGGTAATAATGAAAAATCAAAAAAAGGTAACCTATAAACTGATTTTTAACAAAAATGAATCAATTTTTAAAAAAGAAGAAAAACTTATTATCGATGAACCTAAACTAAATTTAGTAAAAATATTAGTAGGAAATGGACTTTTTTATACTAATACATTTTTAAAAAAAACACTAAACAAAACAGAATTTTCAGGAAAAGAATTTTTGATTGAGGTTCCACAATTTAATTGGAAATTAACACAAGAAAGAAAAAAAATAGGAAATTATATATGTTATAAAGCAACAACAAGTAGAGAAATTGATACAAGAAGAGGTAAGTCTATAAGAAATATAACAGCTTGGTACACTCCACAAATACCTTATAATTTTGGTCCTAAAGAATATAATGGATTACCAGGTTTAATTTTAGAACTACAAGAAGATTCATTACTTTTTAAGGCTACGAAAATTTCATTACTTACTGATAAGGTAATAGAGATAGAGAAACCTGTAAAAGGTAAAAAAGTTACACAAAAAGAATATGATTCAATTGTGAAGAATATAATATTACAAAATAAAAGATATAAACAGAAGTAATATTAATGAATCTACTTAAAAACCTCCTATTTGTTCTAATACTTGTTATTTCAACAGCAACTTTTTCTCAAAGAATAACACTTTTTGGTACAGTAAAAGACAGCTTACAAAACCCAATGTCTTATGCCAATGTAATTGCAAAACCCAAAGATGTTTCTAAAAATTTACAGTTTGCCATTACAGATAACGAAGGCTATTATAAGTTGTTGCTAGCCCAAGGAGATACTATAACTATTAGTATTTCTTATTTAGGCTATAAACCTATAGAATCTCAATTTATCGCACTAAAATCAGTTAGAAAAGATTTTGTTTTACAACAATCTTCAGAGCAATTAGATGAAGTTATTATAGAAATGCCTGTAACTGTTCGTGGAGATACCACAACTTATAAAACCAGTAAATTTATAAACGGTTCAGAACGCAAACTTAAAAACGTTTTAAAGAAACTACCAGGAGTAGAAGTAGATAAAAACGGAGGCGTAACAGTACAAGGCAAAAAAGTTACAACCATGTTAGTAGATGGTAAAAAGTTTTTTGGAGGAAATTCTAAATTGGCGGTAGAAAATATTCCTGCAGATGCAGTTGGTAATGTAGAAGTAATAGACAATTATAACGAAGTTGCATTTTTAAAAGGGTTAACAGATTCTGATGAAATGGCAATGAACATCAAACTAAAAGAAGATAAAAAACGCTTTGTTTTTGGTGATATAGAAGCTGGTAAAGGCAACAAAGAGTTTTATAAAACCAGTGCCAATTTGTTTTATTATTCGCCAAAAACTAATGTCAATTTTATAGGAAACATAAATAATATTGGCGAAAAAACGTTTACGTTTAGTGATTATATGAGTTTTTCTGGCGGAATAAACGCAGTTTTTAACGGTAATTTTAGTTTTAAAGTTGGCGATTTTTCTCAGTTTATGGAAAGCAATGATGTGGTAACTAGCAAACAAAAATTTGGTGCCTTAAATATTACCAAAGTTGCTACTCAAAAATTAGATGTTTCTGGCTATGCTATTTTTTCTGATACAAATACCAGTAGTTTTGTAGAAAACTTAAATGAGTATATATCGTTTACAGAGCAAAGAACCAGCAAAACAGCAACAGATAATTTATTAGGTATTGGTAATTTAAATTTAGAATACAAACCAAACTCATTAGAAAGATGGGTGGCAAGAACACAAGTAAAAAGAACCAATAATACTAACGATAACACAGTGGTTTCGTTGATAAATGCAAAGACAAATACCATTGCTACAGATAGAGATTTAACAGCAACCTACATCAATCAAAATATAGAATGGCATAAAAGGCAAAATGATAAACACACGTTTTCTTCTGTGTTTAACTATGTGTTTGATAAAAGTGATAAAACAAATTATTGGCAAACACAAGATGCTATTTTACAAGGTTTAATTCCGGTTGATGAAACGCAAGATTTTTTAAGAATTAATCAATTAAAAAACACAAAAGAAATAAATATTGATGCCGTTTTTAAACATTTTTGGGAAATTAACAACAGTAATCATATTTATACAACCGTTGGAAATAAATTTTTAAATCAAGATTTTTTAACTGATGATAGCCAAACTTTAGATGATGGTTCTCTAAATAATTTCGCCAATGGCGGATTTGGAAATGACCTAAATTTTGAATTAAACGATTTGTTTTTAGGAATGCATTACAAATTTAGAACCGGTATTTTTACTGTAAAACAAGGTGTAGAGGTACATAATTATAATTGGAATTTGGCAAACCAAACCAATATAGAAAATAATAAATGGGTGGTTTTACCAGATTTTTTAGCAGAAATTGAGTTTAATAAATCAAAAAAATTAAAATTAAATTACAATTTAAAAACCACTTTTTCTGATGCCAGTAAATTTGCAAATCGTTTTTATTTACAATCATACAATTCCATTTTTAAAGGAAATGAAATTTTAGAAAACAATTTATATCACGCTGCAAGAGCCTATTTTAGTAGGTTTAGTTTGTATAGAGGTGTTATGTTGCATGTAAATTTAAATTACAATAAACAAATAAAAGGGGGTAGAAGTACAGTAGATTTTAATGATGTAAATCAGTTTTTAACCGTAAAAATGTTTGATAATCCTTCTGAAGATTGGAGAGGAGATATCCATTTAGAAAAAACTATTAAAGATTTAAAATATAAGTTTGATGTTGGTTTTAACAACTCAACTTACATACAAGAAGTAAACAATGCAAACCAAACCAATAAAAATAATGGCTATAATTATGAGTTTGCAATAGAAACGTTGTTTGATAATTTTCCAACAATAGAAGTTGGTTTTAATACAGATATTGGCAAATTTATAGCAAGTTCAAATACCTCAAAATTTGTAACTACAGAACCATATCTAAATATAGATTACGATTTTTTAAAAGGATTTATTTTTAATTTCGATTACAGAAAAAGCAATTATCAGAATAAAACATTAGGTCAAAAAAACGTGTATGAAATTGCAAATGCAACGTTGTCATACAAAAAAGAAAACTCAGGTTGGACGTACAAAATTACGGCTCAAAATATGTTTAATGCACAATTTAAACAAAGCAACACTTTTTCTGATTATTTAATTTCAGACTCTAAAACTTTTATTTTACCAAGAGTTATTATGTTTAGTATTGGCTATAATTTGTAGTTTTTTAAATTTTGATAACTGATAACTGCAACTACGAACTGAGACTGAATATTGAATACTGTCAACTCATTTTTTACGTCCAAAATCTGCAGGAATTTCTCCCCAAGCTTTTGTTTCCCATTTTAAAATTGGGTTTTTAAACGTGTTTTCTTTTAGCCATTTTTCAGCTCTTTTAATCAGTTCTAAAAGATCTTTATTAGAAGCATCAAAATGAAGATTGGTTTTACATTTTTTTTGACGAATCCAACTCATAGCAATTTTAGAATCAGAATAAATAGGAACATCTTCTTTGTTTTTGCTTTTTAAAAGGGCAATGCCGTGCACTAAAGCTAAAAACTCACCAATATTATTCGTCCCTTTAGCAAAAGGACCTTTTATAAAAATTTGCTTTTTGTTATGTGTAAAAACACCTCGATATTCCATTTTTCCCGGATTTCCAGCACAAGCAGCATCCACAGAAATACTTTCTAGAATAGGTTTTCCAAATTTTTCTTTTTCTACGGATGATAAAGTAGCTGTTTTTGTGTTTTTCCCTTTATAATCATCGTAGGTTTTTTTGGATGCAATTTCAGCTTCATCTAAATTGGCAAAAGATTTGTATTGTGCGCCTTCAAAGCCATCAATTTGTCTTTTACACACATTCCAAGAAGTAAAAACGCCTGTTTTTCTTCCTTTCCAAACTACATAAAACTTTTTTTTACTCATTAATGTCTAAAATTACACTTTCAATAATTCTAGGAAAATATCTCTGCTCTAAAATATGGATCTTTTCTGCAATAGTTTCTGGTGAATCATCATCGCTTAAAGCTGTTTTTGCCTGATAAATGATCGCTCCTTCATCATAATTTTCATTTACATAATGAATTGTGATGCCAGTTTCTGATTCTTTATTTTCTTTTACAGCTTTATGAACGTTCATTCCATACATGCCTTTTCCTCCATATTTAGGCAACAAAGCAGGATGAATATTAATGATTTTTTTAGGGAAAGCTTCAATTATTTTAGCAGGAATTTTCCATAAAAAACCGGCCAAAATAATATAATCTGCGTTCTCTTTTAAAAGATTTAAGATAGTGTCTTCTTTTAAAAATTGATCTCTTCTAAAATGTAAACAGTTAACATTTAATTTTTTACATCTTTCAAAAACTTTGGCATGCTCATTGTTACACAGCACTTGAGTAACTTTAGCAATTTTAGTGTGATTAAAAAACTTTATAATATTTTCTGCGTTCGTACCAGAACCAGAAGCAAAAACAACAATACGCTTCATAACTATATATCTAGAGTACAAAAAAAAGAATAATTATTAACAAAATGGTTATTTTAAGAGTAGTTTAAACTTTTTTATTTACCTTTATTAATCATTTTTCACGCAAAAGTTAGTTAGAATTAATAAGATTCGTATTTTTGCGTCGATTTAAATTTTAAAAAAACAGAATTATGTCAGACATTGCATCAAGAGTAAAAGCTATTATCGTAGATAAATTAGGAGTAGACGATAATGAAGTAACAACAGAAGCTAGCTTCACAAACGATTTAGGAGCAGATTCTTTAGATACTGTTGAGTTGATTATGGAATTCGAAAAAGAATTCGATATTCAAATTCCAGACGATCAAGCAGAAAATATTGGAACTGTAGGTCAAGCAGTTAGCTATATAGAAGCAGCAAAAAAGTAAATTTAATATGCAATTAAAACGAGCAGTAATTACTGGACTTGGCGCATTAACGCCAATAGGAAATAATATTGAAGAGTATTGGAAAGGCTTAATTAACGGAGTTAGTGGAGCAGCACCTGTAACGTATTATGATGCTGCCAAGTTCAAAACTCGTTTTGCATGCGAGCTGAAAAACTTTAATGTCACAGATTTTATAGACAGAAAAGAAGCTCGTAGAATGGATCGATTTACGCAGTATGCAATGGTCGCTTCCGATGAAGCGATTGCAGACTCTAAATTAGATCTAGACAAAATTAACAAATTACGCGTTGGTGTAATTTGGGGAGCAGGAATTGGTGGTTTAGAAACTTTTCAGAACGAAGTTTTAAACTTTGCTTCTGGAGATGGAACTCCAAGATTCAACCCTTTCTTTATTCCAAAAATGATAGCAGATATTGCTCCAGGACATATTTCCATAAAAAACGGATTTATGGGGCCAAATTATACTACAGTTTCTGCTTGTGCATCATCTGCAAATGCAATGATTGACGCACTTAATTACATAAGATTAGGATATTGTGATGTAATTGTTACTGGTGGCTCTGAAGCTGCTATTACAATTGCAGGAATGGGTGGCTTTAATGCTATGCATGCCTTATCTACAAGAAATGAAAGTGCAGAAACGGCTTCTAGACCTTTTGATGCAGAACGAGATGGTTTTGTTTTAGGAGAAGGAGCAGGTGCAATTGTTATAGAAGAATATGAACATGCAAAAGCAAGAGGCGCTAAAATCTATGCAGAAATTATAGGTGGCGGTATGTCTTCTGATGCGTATCATATGACGGCTCCTCATCCAGATGGAGTTGGTGTTATAGCTGTTATGCAAAACTGTTTAGAAAATGCAGGAATTAAAGCAGAAGATGTAGATCATATTAATACTCATGGTACTTCTACTCCATTAGGAGATGTTGCGGAATTGAAAGCAATTTCTCAAGTTTTTGGAGAGCATGCTAAGGATATTAATATAAATTCTACAAAATCTATGACTGGGCATTTATTAGGTGCTGCAGGTGCTATAGAATCTATTGCCGTTATTTTGGCAATGGAAAATGGTATTGTGCCGCCAACAATAAATCATACAAACGTAGATGAGAATATTAATCCAGAATTAAACCTTACGCTTAATAAACCTCAAAAAAGAGATATTAAAATAGCAATGAGTAATACATTTGGTTTTGGTGGTCATAATGCTTGTGTAGCTTTTAAGAAATTAGACGAGTAGGTATATGAATTTTATTCGCAAAATAGTTACATCTCGTTCTAAAGAAGATCAAGAGTTAAATAGCGAATTAAAAAAGTTACTCAAATATTCTCCAAGAAACATAAATAAATATAAAAAGGCATTTACTCACCGGTCTGTTCAAATATTAGACAGTAAAGGAATGCCTATTAATTATGAACGTTTAGAGTTTTTAGGAGATTCTATTTTAGGTTCTGCAATAGCGGCTTATTTGTATAAAAAGGTGCCAACAGGCACAGAAGGTTATCTTACACAAATGCGTTCTAAAATTGTTAGTAGAGAACATTTAAATGAATTAGGAAAAGATTTAAACTTAATTCGATTTGTAAAAAGCAATATAGATCAAGCCAATGTTGGCGATAATATTCATGGTAATATTTTTGAAGCATTAATTGGCGCTATTTATTTAGATAAAGGCTATAATTCTTGTCAGAAATTTATCTACGAAAATGTAATTGTTCCTTATGTTGATATCGAAAAGTTAGAAGGTAAAATAACAAGTTATAAGGGGTTAATTATAGAATGGTGTCAAAAGCAAAAAAAGAAGTATAAATTTGATACTTATGAAGATTCTGGTAATGAGTCTATAAAACACTTTAGCGTTAGAATTAGTATTGATGGGGTGCAAGTAGCTAAGGGTAGAGCTACATCTAAGAAGAAAGCAGAAGAACAAGCAGCTAAAAGAGTATATTTTGCCTTTCAAAAACAAATTTCTGTAAACTAAACACGATAACGTTTTCGTTAAAATCCAAGAAATATTCATAAAGTATTAGTAATTTCGCAGCTCATAGACGAACTAAACTAGTAATTAATTATGCAAATTCATTCATTAGGTTTAGAAGATTTATCTGAAGATGAATATACCTTAATTGGTATTCATACAGCATTAGAAGATTTTAAGTTAGCCTATTTATTGAATAAAAACTTAAGTACCAGCTTTCAAAAAGCTATAGAAGATTTAATTATTGAGGATTTGCAAATAAAAGCATGTTTTTCAATTTTTAACTGCTCTATTAAAAAATATGATTTTGACTGGTTTTTAATTGCCAATAGTTCTAAAAGAGAAAATAAAACAGCATCAAATGAACTTCTACTAACATCAGAAACAAAAACATATTTAATTCAAGAAAAGAAAAAAGTAGATTTCTTTATTAAAATTGCTGGAGATTTAGAATATAATATACTGTCTAAAACAGTAGATAAGATAAAAAAAATAGATCAAGTAATAACTTGCTATTTAATAGATAAGAACACGTTAAAGTCTAAAGACTTTTTAATATTTTAGAAAATATGCCAAATAATAATAGAACCAAAATAGTTGCAACCCTAGGTCCTGCAGCTGACACAAAAGAAATGTTAACACAATTAGCTAGTAATGGTGTTAATGTTTTTAGAATTAATTTTTCTCATGCAGATTATGAAGATGTAAGAAGAAAAGTAACAATAATAAGAGAAATCAACAAAGAGAAAGGGTACAATGTAGCAGTTCTTGCAGATTTACAAGGTCCTAAATTACGTGTTGGTGTAATGGAAGAAGATGTAATTCTGGAAGATGGAGACACTTTTACATTTACTACAGATAAATGTATTGGAACTAAAGAAAAAGCTTTTATGACGTATCAACGTTTTCCTAAAGACGTAAAAGCTGGGGAAACTATTATGGTTGATGATGGTAAATTACGTTTCGAAGTAATCTCTACAAATAAAGAAAATGAAGTTGTTGTAAAAGTAATGGTTGGTGGACCTTTAAAGTCTAAAAAAGGTGTAAACTTACCTAATACAGCTATTTCTTTACCAGCTTTAACTAAAAAAGATAAAGAAGACGCTATTTTTGCAATTGGACTAGAAGTTGATTGGATTGCATTATCGTTTGTTAGAACTCCAGAAGATTTAAGATTGTTACGCGATTTAATTGCACAACATTCAGAATATAGAATTCCTATCGTTGCTAAAATTGAGAAACCAGAAGCTGTTGCAAATATAGATGCATTAATTCCTTATTGTGATGGATTAATGGTTGCTCGTGGAGATTTAGGTGTAGAAATACCGATGGAAGATGTGCCTTTAATTCAAAAGAAATTAGTTAGAAGGGCTAAAAGAGCAAGAATTCCTGTAATTATTGCTACACAAATGATGGAAACAATGATCGATAATCCTGTGCCAACAAGAGCAGAGGTAAATGATGTTGCAAATTCTATTATGGATGGTGCAGATGCTGTAATGCTTTCTGGAGAAACTTCTGTAGGTAAATTTCCTTTAAAAGTTATTCAAAAAATGACTGAAATCATTAAAGCTGTAGAAAACTCTAGAATGATTAAAGTACCACAAGAACCGCCTCATATAAGAACAAATAGATTTGTTACTAAATCTATCTGTTATCACGCTGCTTTAATGGCAAATGATACAGATGCAGCAGCAATTTGTACACTAACAAATAGTGGTTATACAGCCTTTCAAATTTCTTCTTGGAGACCAAGAACACATGTTTTGGCTTTTTCTACGGATAAAAGAATTTTAGGGAAATTAAATTTACTTTGGGGTGTTAGAGCTTTTTATTACGATAAAAATCTTTCTACAGACGATACCGTTGTAGATATTAATAATCTTGTCAAAGAAAAAGGTTTTGTTACGTCTGGAGACATCATTATTAACCTAGCATCTATGCCTGCAGAGGCTAGAGGAATGGTAAATACTTTACGTGTTTCTGAAATTGAGTAAAATCTATTTTTTGATATAAAAAGAAAGCGTTCTAAATTTTTAGAGCGCTTTTTTTGTGCTAAAATTTAATTTTTTAAAGTTCTATTTTTTTTACTGATAATAATAGCATCATTCCTTACAAAAGGTGTTTTGGGTTTTTAGAAAAATTCGAATTCGTTAATAAACCAAAAGAGATTTCTTTTAAAGTAATATCTAATTTTTTATCGTTATTGATACTAAAAAAAAAAGTTACATTTTTCATCAGAATCAACATAATGTTTTTTTACTTATTTTCTTTATATGTTGCAATGCATTAGTTAAAGAAAACGCTGTTTTTTTAGTTGGTTTTACATTAGTTAAATATGGTTTAATGTCAAAAAAAAACTACAAAAAATAATATATAAAATTATTATAATAGATAAAACAGAAGAAGCTCTTTTCATCTAAAAGAAAAGTTTTATAAAGATATAAATAAAAAAACTTTATTTAAATGTGGATTCAAACAGAATTTTCTGTAAATTTCAATCAACTTAAAAATCAACTTATTATGGGTATTAAAAGCTTTCAAGGAAAAAGAGACGAATCTCAAGGAAAAAATGATGAACAAATTTTAGTTTCTGATTATATGACAACTAAATTAATCACATTTAAAGCAGAAGATTCTTTAGATCATGTAATTAATTTACTAATTAAAAATAAAATTTCTGGAGGCCCAGTTGTAGATGATAAAAATGAGTTAATTGGTATTATTTCTGAAACCGATTGTATAAAACATATTTCTGAAAGTAAATACTATAATATGCCAACAGATACCAACAATACTGTAGGTAAATATATGGTTACCGATGTTGATACGATTGATAAAGATATGAATATTTTTGATGCTGCTTTTAAGTTTATTAGTTCTCACAGAAGAAGATTCCCAGTTGTAGAAAACGGAAAATTAATAGGTCAATTAAGTCAAAAAGATGTTTTAAAAGCAGCAATTAAGGTAAAAGGAAACACTTGGAAATAGGATGCTAATTTTTTTTCTTATTTACTTTTTGAAGCCTTTGTTTAATTTTTTTCATTTTATTGTCCATAGATTTTCTTTTAAGAGAATCAAGAGAATCTAATCTTTTTAAAATGGCTATGTCTTTTTGATTTAAAATTTGTTCTTGTTCTAGTTTTTTATCTTTTTGGTAAGATTCTAATTCTTTTTGTTCCTCTTTAATTTTATTATTGTTTTGTTTTCTGTACAAACTAAAACTAACAATTATAATAATGATTAAGATAATTATGGCAAATATTCCTGATCTTTTTTTCATTCTAAGATTCTTTTTTTATCAATAAAAATATATCATTTTCTAGTGCCAAGTAACCTTCGTTATACACATAAAAATAGGTGTTTCCTGTTTTAGTGGTGTAAATTGATGTAAAAAACTGAAAGTCGAAACCTTTATCGTATAAATTAGTTCTTGTTACTTTTGTTTTACCAGATATATTTAATTCTGATAAAATTTTATAGTTTTTTCGAAGCCGATTATTAATATTTCTAATAAGGTTTTTACTGTCTTTATTTACTTTGTTATTGTATGCATTTCTGCAATGATCAGAGCAGAATTTTTTATCAACTCTGCCTTTAACAGGTTCTTTACATTCTAAACAAATTCTTTTTTCCATAGCTTTTTTTCATTTTTCACACTTCAATTTCCCCCCAATTTTCTCCAGATTTTATTCTATACAATTGCATTGTAGTTACTCCAAATTGGCTTGCAATAATTCGTAATCTGGTTCTTCTATTAGGATCTAATAACTTTTTCTTAATTACCCTAACTTTTGCTTCAGATAATTTGGCACTCGTTTTTAAACCTAATTTCTTTTTCCTTTCTGGATTTGTTAATTGATGTACAGTTAGTTCTTTTTGATTTACCCATTTTAAATTTTGGACGTAATTATCTGTTAAATCATGGTTTTTATGAATAACAAATTTTGAATCTTCTTTTTTTTCTAGGAACAAAAAAGCAACAGCCCTGTGTACGTAAAAACTTCTAACTTTGTTTTTACTGTTTGTATAAGAAAGAGTTTCAAATTTATTAATGATGCCTTTTTTATATAATTTAAATTCTTCGGCTCCTTTTTTCTTTTTTTGAACTCTTCCGTAATTCGATACTAATATTTCTTCTTTTTCAAAATTGCAATCAGCTAAATCAAAAGCTTTCCAGCTTTCATTTCTAAATGATTTCATATTGATGTTTTAATTTGTGTAAATATACACATTTATACGTTTACAAACGACTACAAATAATTACAACCGAAAGTAAATGCTTTATAACCGAATAAAATTGCTATTGTGTTTCATCTTTGCAGTGTCTAAACGAATAGACAAAAACAAATTATAAATAATCTAAAACCTTATCTTATGAGTACGTTAAGAAACAAAGTACAGTTAATTGGAAACTTAGGCAAAAACCCAGAAATTATTTCTTTAGAAAGTGGAAAAAAGTTAGCAAAATTTTCTCTTGCAACTAACGAAAGTTATAAAAATGCACAAGGAGAAAAAGTAACAGATACACAATGGCACAACATTGTTGCTTGGAATAAAACTGCAGAAATTATAGAAAAATACGTAGTAAAAGGAAATGAGATTGTTATAGAAGGCAAGTTAACTTCAAGAAGTTATGAAACCAAAGATGGTGAAAAAAGATACATTACAGAAGTTGTTTGTAGCGAACTTTTGATGCTCGGAAATAACCAATAGAAATATTTAGGTAAATTTGAAAGCTTTAAGAAAGACTAACTTTATGTTGGTCTTTTTTGGTTTGAGGAATTTAATTATTCCATCTATTTTAATCATAATTTGAAACAAACTTTAGAGTTTCATTTTTTAAAGCAGATAATTAAAAATTGGTTAAGGTTAATATATGCTTAATCTAACAATAATTAATTTTTGTAACTTACAACATCAATTTAAAAATCGACTTCTATGCCAAACTACACTTTACATATTAACGGAAAAGAACGAACTGTAACTGCAGATGCAGATACACCTTTGTTATGGGTTTTAAGAGATGAACTCAATTTAGTAGGTACAAAATTTGGTTGCGGAATTGCACAATGTGGTGCTTGTACTGTTCATATAGATGGTGTTGCAACAAGAAGTTGCCAAATGCAAGTTTCTATTTTAGATGATGTAAAAATCACAACAATTGAAGGTTTATCAGAAGATGGTAAACATCCAGTACAAGAAGCTTGGAAAGAAATTGATGTGCCACAATGTGGCTATTGTCAAGCAGGTCAAATAATGACAGCTTCTGCTTTTTTATCAGAAAATAATAATCCATCAGAAGAAGAAATTAGAGAAGCAATGCATAGTAATATTTGCAGATGCGCTTCTTATAATAGAATTGAAAAAGCGGTAAAAGTTGCTGCAGAAAAAATGTTATAATTAACTAAACTACTTAAAAATGAAATCTCAAAAAAAAGATAATTTTAGCAGAAGAAGTTTCTTAAAAACTTCGCTTTTAGCAAGTGGTGGAATGTTAATTGGATTCAATTTACTTTCAGCCTGCAAACCAGAAGCAATAATGCCTGTAGATATTGAAAGCTTAAATTTTAATGATTTTAATGCATTTATTAAAATTTCTGATGAAGGTTATATAACCATTTTTTCTCCAAATCCAGAAATTGGTCAAGGTGTAAAAACAGCTATGCCAATGATTATTGCAGAAGAATTAGATGTAGAATGGAATAAAGTAAATGTAGTTCAAGGGGCTTTAGATACTAAAAATTTTCAAAGGCAAATTGCAGGAGGAAGTCAATCTATTCGTTTTGGTTGGGATGCTTTAAGGCAAACAGGCGCAACTGCAAAACAGCTATTAGTAAATGCAGCTGCTGCAAAATGGAATGTTGATGCAACTACTTGTAAAGCATCAAAAGGAATAATAACCAATGCAAATGGAGATCAATTAGGTTATGGAGATGTTGTAAAAGAAGCTGCTTTATTAGAAGTGCCTGATAATGTAAAATTGAAAGAAATTAAAGATTTTACAATTATTGGTCAAGAAATTGTAAATGTAGATATTGATAAAATTATTACAGGAAAACCACTTTTTGGGTTGGATTATAAAACCGAAGGAATGTTATATGCTTCTGTTTTAAGACCGCCAGCTTTTGGTCAAAAATTAGAAAGTTTTGATGCAACTGAAGCAAAGAAAGTGAAAGGTGTAATTGATGTGATAACAATTGGTGATAAAGTAAGAAAATATGTAGAGTCTGATAAGAGAAACTGGACATTTACAATGGCTGAAACTGATAAAGTAGTGGTAATTGCAGAAAATACCTGGGCAGCAATAAAAGGTAAAAAAGCACTTTCTGCAATATGGAAATCAGATTCTGAATTAGAAAATACTGCAGCTCATGATAAATTTTTAAACGAGATTTTAGATGGTAAAAAGTTTAATACAAGAAGAGAAGACGGCAACATAGAACAAGCTTTTTCTGATGCAGATAAAGTGATTGAGAAAACATATCATTCGCCTTTTTTACCGCATAATTGTATGGAACCTATGAATTTTTATGCTGATGTTTCTTCAGAAAAAATACACTTAGCAGGTCCTGTTCAAACACCAGAATATGCAGCCCAAGTTGTTGCAGATTTATTGGGTTATGATTTGGAGAAAGTTTCTGTAGAAATGACCAGAATGGGTGGAGGTTTTGGAAGAAGACTGTATGGAGATTTTGTGTATGAAGCTGCAGAAATATCAAATGCAATTAAAAAACCAGTTAAATTAATTTCTACAAGAGAAGATGATATGACAATGGGAGTTTATCGACCTTCCATAAAATATAGAATAAAAGCATCCATCAAAGATGGAAAAGTAACAGGATATTATTTAAAAGAAGCTGCAATAAATGGAAATATGTACGGCTTAATTCCAAACTTTTTTCCTGCAGGATGTATTCCAAACTTTAAAGTAGATACCGCAAATTATAAAAGTAATATTACAACAGGAGCTTGGAGAGCACCTTATACCAACTTTTTAGCATTTGCAGAACAAAGTTTCTTTGATGAATTAGCATCAGAATTAAATATTGATACCATTCAATTGCGTTTAGATTTATTACAAAATGTAAAAAATACTTCTGATAAAAAAATAGAATATTCTGGTCAAAGAATGGAAGATACTATTAAGTTAGTGCGTGAAAAAGGAAATTGGGGCAAAACTGAAAAAGGAACTTACCAAGGGTTTTCTGCTTACTATAGCCATAATACGCATGTTGCAGAAATTGCAGAAATTGTTTTAAAAGACGGATTTCCAATTGTTAAAAAAGTAACAGTTGCTGTAGATTGTGGAGTTGTAGTAAACCCAACAGGCGCAAGAAACCAAGTTGTAGGTGGAGTTTTAGACGGAATTGGTCATGCAATGTATGCTGATTTTTCTTTTAAAGAAGGAAAACCAGATTCCCAAAATTTTGACACATATAGATTAATTAGAATGCAAGAAACACCTAAAGTTGAAGTTCATTTTGTTGAAAATAATTTATCTCCTACAGGTTTAGGAGAACCAGGTTTACCACCTGCAGGTGGTGCAGTTGCCAATGCAATTAATGCAGCATTAGGACAAAGAATTTACAGTCAGCCTTTTATTAAGGAACTTAAAAATAGTGCCGTTTTAGGATAAAGAGTAGTTCTTTAAACCAAAAAATGCCGCAATTTGCGGCATTTTTTGGCTTTATTATTTTTGAAACTTAGTTTCCACCAGATTCTATTTTTGCATCATTTACCATTTTATCATTTGGTACAATTGCAACATTTACTCTTCTGTTTTTTGCTCTTCCTTCTGCGGTAGCATTATCATATTTTGGCTGAGTTTCTCCATACCATAAAGTCTGAAATCTATTTTTAACCAAACCTTTAGCTATTAAATAATCTGTAACAGATAAAGCTCTTTTTTCAGAAAGCGTCATATTATACTCGTCTTTACCAGAACTATCTGTATGACCAACTACTAAAATATTAGTATCAGGAAATTCTAAAAACACATCAGAAAGTTTATTTAAAGTTTCTTGAGATTTAGCATTAATATTAGATTTATTGGTATCAAAATATACACCACTATTTTCATCAAAAGTAACTACAATTCCATCATCTATTCTTTCTACTACTGCTCCAGGAATTTCAGTTTCAATTTTTTCAGCTTGCTTGTCCATTTTGTTACCAATTAGCACACCTGCGCCACCACCAACAACACCACCAATTATAGCGCCTAATTCTCCATTTCCTCCTTTACCTACATTATTACCAATGATTGCACCAAGAATTGCACCACCAGCAGTGCCAATTGTTGCGCCTTTTTGTTTATTATTTGCATTTTTTATTGCTTCACAACTAGAGATACTGAATACTAATGTAAGTACTAAAGTTACTATTACTGTTTTATTGATTAGTTTTTTCATAATAATTATTGTTTTGTAAAGTTTATGTTAATTATAAATTGAGTTCCATCTACATTTAAGTATTGTTTCCATTGCATTGTAGTTTCAGATAATTCTGTTAATTGTAGTCTATAACCTACATTGTTTTCGTTATTTTTTGGTTTTAGTAAAAAATCATAATAACCAGAAACAGCATCAATTTCTTGAACTACAAAAATAAAATCTCTTTCTCCATTTACACAATTTGTGTTATTAATGTCATAAGTTCCTGAGTTGTTATTTGGTACAAATTTCCACGAGCTACCTTCAAAACATTCTTTTGGAGAGTCGTTAAACATTGTTACTTTATAGTCGCCAGTTTTACTGTAAGCTATTTTATTTAATGTCCAATTTCCTTTTATTATTTTCTCTTTTGTTCTTACATTTTTTGTAGCACTACATGAGAACAATATCAATGAGAGTGCAACCACTATTAAGTTTTTCATAAGTTATGTTTTTAATTATATGCAAAGTAACAACGAAAAAAGATACAACAGTATCTCAAAAGGTAAAAAAGTGAACTCATTTAAGGTATTAACTATATATTAACCTAGTTATCGTTAGTTTTAAAGTTTAATTGATGTTTTTTGTTAAAATATTAAATTAGGCTATTAAAAGAATTGCTAAAATCAATTAAGTTTTTAGCAATTCCTTAGCAATAGTCGCTTTGGGGGTAAATCATGAGTAATTATTATTGATGTATTTATTTTTTCTTTTAATTAGTTATTATTTAAGTGTTAAAGGTTTACAAATGTAATATACATATCTATTTTTTTTGCTGTAAAATCGTTAAACGTAGTGTTAAACTCTTTAAAATGAATTATTTAATCGTTAAATATAAAGTTTGTTTTAGAAAAGAATTGCTAAAATCAATTAAGTTTTTAGCAATTCCGTAGCAATAGTTGCTGGGGGATAATCATGAGTAATTATTATTAGGGTACGATTATTTATTTTAATTTACAATTTTTACGCTGTAAGGGGGTGCAAATATACTATGCGTACATAGTATATTTATAAAATAATCGATAAGATGAATATTAAGCTCTTTAAAATGAATATTTTAATAGTTTAAGTAATCCTTTTTTATTAGTGACTATATGAAAAGTAAAGGTAGATTTTAGAAAGATGTTATTTGCTTAAGCTTGATTCTGTAAATATTTTTCATCAATAATTTAATCATTTAACACACAAATAGTTTTTTCTTGATTTAAAAAAACACGATAAGTATCATTTTTAGAAGTGCTAGAGCAAATTAAAACCCAGTATTTTTTGCTTTTTCTTAGGATGTTATTTTTTCTGTAATTTTAAAACAAGATCAATTTTATAACCATTTACATTTTTAGCATCAGCAATAAAAAAAGTAATTTTATCGGTTTCAGAATTTACTAACATAATTACATTCTTTAATATTAGAAGAAGAGGTTTTCAAATAATTTTTAAACGAAACAACAGTTTCTTGCAAAACTGTTGTAACACTTATATTTATAAAAAATAACTTTTAATCATTTAGTTCTATTTTTTAACTTACTTGTTGCCCGTTTTTAACTGCTTTTTCTGGTTCTACAAAAGCTAATTTTCCATCAGGAGTATCTGTCATTAAAATCATTCCTTGGCTTTCTACACCTTTTATTTTTCTTGGCGCTAAATTTACCAATACAGAAACTTGCTGACCAATAATTTCTTCTGAAGAAAAACTTTCTGCAATTCCGGAAACAATAGTTCTTATATCAATACCAACGTCAACCTTTAACTTTAAAAGTTTTTTGGTTTTTGCAACTTTTTCTGCTTCTAAAATAGTTCCAATTCTGATGTCTAGTTTGGTAAAATCTTCAAAATCTATAGTCTCTTTTTGAGGTTCTACAACTCTTTTCTCTTCTTCGTTTGCTTTTTTAGTAGCAATTAATTTTTCTAGTTGTGCTTCAATCGTTTTGTCTTCAATTTTAGAAAATAATAATTCAGCTTTATTTACCTCATGATTTGCTGGTAATAAAACATCCTTTTCTGTAATATCTTCCCAAGTAAAACTGTTATCAATATTTAAAATCCCTTTCAATTTATCCGAAGTAAAAGGTAAAAAAGGTTCAGAAACTACTGCTAAAGCAGCAGAAATTTGCATAGCAACATACATAATAGTTTGTACGCGTTCTGCATCAACTTTTATAACTTTCCAAGGTTCTTCGTCTGCTAAATACTTATTACCAAGTCTTGCTAAATTCATTAATTCTTGGCTAGCTTCTCTAAATCTATATCTTTCAATAGATTTTGCAATAATATTAGGGAACTCTTTTACAGCTGCTAAAGCATCTTCATCTGCTTCTGTAAAATCATTTGGAGTTGGTATAATTCCTTGATAATATTTGTTGGTTAAAACTACCACACGATTAATAAAATTACCAAAAATAGCAACCAATTCATTATTGTTTTTTGCTTGGAAATCTTTCCAAGTAAAATCGTTGTCTTTACTTTCTGGCGCGTTTGCAGTTAAAGTATAACGTAAAACATCTTGCTGATTTGGAAATTCTTCTAAATACTCATGCAACCAAACTGCCCAGTTTTTAGAAGTCGATAATTTATTTCCTTCTAAATTTAAAAACTCATTTGCAGGCACATTTTCTGGTAAAATATAATTTCCATGCGCTTTTAACATCGCAGGAAAAATAATACAGTGAAAAACAATATTGTCTTTTCCTATAAAATGAACCAGTTTTGTATCGTCTTTTTTCCAATAATCTTCCCAATTTTTTCCTTCTCTTGCTGCCCATTCTTTGGTTGATGAAATATAGCCAATTGGCGCATCAAACCAAACATATAACACTTTGCCTTCTGCATCTTTTAAAGGAACAGGAATTCCCCAATCTAAATCTCTAGTTACTGCTCTTGGTCTTAAACCGTCTTCTACCCAACTTTTTACTTGTCCGTAAACATTAGGTTTCCAGTCATTTTTATGACCTTCTAAAATCCATTCTCGTAAAAAAGCTTCGTGTTTATCTAAAGGTAAAAACCAGTGTTTTGTTTCTTTTATAGTTGGTACATTACCAGTTATTGCAGATTTTGGATTAATTAAATCTGTTGCGTTATGACTTGTTCCACAATTTTCACATTGATCGCCATAACTTTCTTCAAAGCCACATTTTGGGCAAGTTCCTACAACAAAACGATCTGCTAAAAACTGATTTGCTTCTTCATCATACAATTGTGCAGAAACTTCTTCTACAAACTCGCCATCATTATACAGTTTTGTAAAAAAATCAGAAGCCGTTTCATGATGAATTTCTGATGAAGTTCTTGAGTAATTATCAAAAGAAATACCAAAATCTTCAAAAGATTTTTTGATAATTCCGTGATATTTATCAATAATAACTTGCGGAGAAACACCTTCTTTTTTTGCTTTCATTGGTATGGCTGCACCATGTTCATCAGAACCAGAAATGTAAGCAACATCATTACCAGTTAAACGTAAATAACGCGCATAAATATCTGCAGGAACGTAAACGCCTGCTAAGTGCCCAATATGAATTGGACCATTTGTATATGGTAAAGCTGCTGTAATTGTATATCTTTTAGGAGCACTCATGTGTACTTTTGTTTTATTTTTGTACTGATTTTTGAAGTGCAAAAGTACGAAAAAGCAATTTTTAAATCCGATAGAAAATAGATACATTTACAATTAATAGATCTTTTGAAGATAAGTACCAAGAACCAAAAAATATTTTGAATAATTTTTCTTTATGTATCGCCTTTTTTTTATTGATTATTTCATCAACATTTGCGCAAGAAAAACGTGATTTTATAAAAGTACAAGAGAACCCAATTGTGTTCTCAGATTTTATTCTTGGGTATTCAAACTCTGGTAAAAGCGCTGTTACTGCTGGTTTTAATATTAATTACCAGAAAAATAATAATTTATTTACTTTTAGAACTTTACAAACTATAAGTGTAGATAAAATAGATTGGTTTCTTTTTGTTCCAATTTCTACGGTAAGCAATACAACAACAGAATTTGCTGTACTTTATGGAAAAAGATATATTGAAGACGGAATATCGTATCATTTTTCTGGAGGTATTTCTTACAATATAAATGAAGATGTGAATGGTAATCTTAAAACAAGAGATAATTTTGCAGGATTTCCTTTAGAAATAGGAATGAGTTTTTTTAAATCGAAAAAAGAAAGATTTAGAGTTTTTTATGGATTAATTCCGGTTGGTAAACCAACAAGTTTTGGACGATCTATAGGTTTTAAATTATACGCAAATATTGCTGAAAAATCTTATGTAGGTTTAGGCTTAACTTTTGGTTTAGGTTGGCACAAAATATATAAAAATGAAAAATAATGTAATCCCTTTTTTATTATTGATGACTTTTTCATCAGTATTTGCTCAAAAAAAATTAACAACGCCACCATATTTAAAAAAGGGTGATACAATTGCAATTGTAGCACCCGCAGGAATTTTAAAAAACAAACAAGAAGTAATTGAAAAAGCCAAAAGATTAGTAGAAAGTTGGGGATTAAAAGTTGTTTTAGGTAAAAACTTATTTAATCAGGAAAATCATTTTTCAGGTACTGATGATGAACGATGTCAAGATTTTCAAGAAGCTTTAGACAATAAAAATATCAAAGCAATTTGGGCGGCAAGAGGCGGTTATGGTTCTGTTAGAATTTTAGATAAATTAGATTTTACGAAATTTAAAAAAAATCCGAAATGGATTATTGGTTATTCTGATATTACAGCGTTTCATAATCATATTCACAATTTAAATGTAGAAACCATTCACGGTATGATGGGCACAAGTTTAGGTGATAAACCAGAAGAAATTATTGAGACAATTTCATCGTTTAAAAAATCGCTTTTTGGCGAAGAAATTACGTACTCTATTTCCTCATCAAATTATAATAAAATTGGTGTTGCAGAAGGGCAAATTATTGGTGGAAATATCTCTATTTTGGCTTCTATGCTAGGTTCTAAAAGTCAATTAAATACAGATGGAAAAATTCTTTTTATTGAAGAAATTGGTGAATATAAATATTCTATAGACAGAATGTTACAAAGTTTAAAGCGTGCTGGATATTTTACAAAAGTAAAAGCAGTTGTTGTTGGCGATATGACAAAAATTAAAAAGAATTCTACAAATTGGGGCAGTTCTATAGAGCAATTAGTTTTAGATGTTTTGCCAAACGATATTCCTGTTTTATTTGATTTTCCTGCTGGTCATGAATCAGATAATAGAGCTTTGCTTTTTGGAAGAAAAGTTAAATTAGTCGTTGGTCGCGGAGAAGAAAAATCGACTTTAAAGTTTTTAAAATAATTTATTTCTGATAACTGAATATTAAAAAATGGCAGATCATAATGAACTTGGCGAAATAGGAGAACAAATTGCTGTTGATTTTTTAATTAAAAACGAGTATAAAATTCTTGAAAGAAATTACCGTTATTTAAAAGCTGAGGTTGATATTATTGCCTTAAAAAACGGTGTTTTAGCAGTTATTGAAGTTAAAACAAGAAGTTCTGATTATTACGGTAAACCGCAAGATTTTGTAAATCCGAAGAAAATAAAACTATTACTTTCTGCAATTGATTATTATGTTATTCAAAAAGACTTAGATGTAGAAGTTCGTTTTGATATTATTGCAATTATCTATCAAAAAAACAATACAAAGATTGAGCATTTAGAAGATGCTTTTCTTTATTTTTAATGCTTATTCTTGATTAAAATACTCCATAACATCATCAATTTCATTTGGTTTTGCTATTATTTTTTTGCTTTTATCTAGCACAAAATAACTTGGTGTAGAAAAAATTTGATAGGTTTTTGCAGTTTCATTTTGCCATTTATTTAAACCTAACACATTGTGCCAACCGTATAAATTGGTTCTAGAATAATTTTCCCAAACAAAAGCATCATCTTCTAAGGCAAAGGCAATTACTTTTATATTTTTCTTGTTTTTTAAATAGGAGTGTAGTTCTGGTATTTCTCGCATACAGTGAGAACAACTTGTGCTCCAAAAAACCAATACATACTTTTCTGCATCATTTAATGTAGATAATTTAAAGGATTTGCCATTTTCTTTCCAAGAAAAATCTGGCGCAATTCTGCCAATTTCAGAAGCAAATAAAGCTATTTTTTCTGATTTAAATTTTTGACTTTGTAAAGTTTCTGGTAATTTATTATAATGATTTTCAAAAAGATAATCTATAATTTCTAAATTTTTATAAGCTTCAAATTGTACTATTAAAAACTCTATAATATCTCTTTTATAAGGTTGATTGTTAATTTTATAAAGTACAACGTCTATAGCTTCTTTATAGAGTTTTTGCTGTGTTCTACTATCATCAGAATAATTGATGTAAAAGATGTAAGACACAATTCTATCTGTTAAAAAAGAAGAATTTATAAGTGTTTTTTTATTAAAATCTAAGTTGTTAAAAAATGAATTTTTAACCTTAAAAAGATAATCTTCTACAGAGGTTAAAATTTCTGCAGAATTATTTTGATTACTAGCTTTTATAATAGGAGCAATATATTTTTCTTTAGATAATTCTGCATATTTATTTTGCACAACATTTACTTTATTAAAAGCATTTATATAACGTGTTTTTAAATCTAATTTTGGATTTTGAAGTGCAGCAATTTGTATTGAATCTAATTTTTCTTGTGCTTTAGAAATAGTTTCTACATATTCTTGATATAACTTATTTTCTGATGATTTTGAAAAAGAAACTGTCTGCTCTGGATAATCTGGATTAAAAATGAAAGAAATATTTTCTTTATTGTAAAAAATATCTAAAAAACCTGCGCCTTCAGTTCTGTAATTAACTCTATATGCACCTGGTTTTGCATCAGGTTTTAGTTTAAATTCAAAACGACCAACAGCTTGTTTTTTTCCGCTAAGGGTAATAGAATCTGTTTTTATGGTTGTATTGCTAACAAAAATTTGTTTAGTGCCTTCAATTTTATATAAGATTACCCAATCGGTTTCAATTTTTGGGTTCATGGTACCTTTTATAACATGTTGAGCATTTGCAAAAGAGGAAATAAATAGTATAAAGTAAAAAATATTTTTCATCATTCTTAGATAAATTTTGTTCTCTAATTTTTAAATTCAAAAAACGTACCAAATGTACTATTTATACATCAATTTAAGTATATTGTAACGTTAAAATTAATTTAATTATGAGTAGTTTTTCTGATAAAATAATTTGGATTACTGGCGCATCTTCAGGAATAGGAAAAGCCTTGGCAATAGAATTGTCTAACCAAAACGCAAAAATTATTTTATCATCAAGAAAAATTAACGATTTAGAGCTGGTAAAGAAAAAATGTAAAAACCCAAATAATGTAAAAATCGTTGCGTTAGATTTAGAAGATTATACAAATTTACAATCTAAAGTTAAAGAAGCAATTGACACTTTTGGTAAAATTGATATTTTGGTAAATAATGGTGGAATTAGTCAAAGATCGCTTGTAAAAGATACTTTAATTGCGGTTGATAAACAAATTATGGATGTCAATTATTTAGGAACTGTTACTTTGTCTAAAGCTATTTTACCACATTTTATCAGAAATAAAAGTGGGCATTTTGTTGTTACTACAAGTATTGTTGGTAAAATAGGAACTCCTTTACGTTCTAGTTATGCCGCAAGTAAACATGCTTTACATGGTTTTTTTGATAGTTTACGCGCAGAACATTTTAAAGATAATATTGTTGTAACGCTGGTTTGTCCTGGTTTTGTAAACACAAATGTTTCTAAAAATGCATTAACAGGAAATGGAACTCCGCAACAAAAAATGGATGTTGCTACAGCAAATGGAATTGATCCAGATCGTTTTGCAAAATTAATGGCAAAGGCTATTAAAAACCAAAAAGAGGAAGTTTATATTGCTGGAGTAAAAGAAAAATTAGGCGTGTATTTAAAACGCTTTTATCCTAAGTTATTGTCTAAGATGATTCGTAAATTAAGTGTTACTTAATCTTTAAAATACGATAAAGTATCAAAGTAAGAAACAATTGCCTCTTTCATTAAAACAGTTTGTTCACCAGCTTTTAAATTTGGTAATTCTGTAAGTGTTTTATAATGTGGCCAACCATCTTCATCAAAATAATCAAATTCGTAATATCCATAAGGTTCTAATAATTTGCAAATGGCAATATGCATCAAATTTACTTTTTCGTCTTTTTTAAACGCTCTATAACCTTGTCCTAATTCTTGCACACCAATTAAATAAACGATTCCGTCTAAATTTAATTCATCTCCTTCAGAAAAATCATCGGTTAATTTGTTTACTAAAAAATCCCATTTTTCTTTTAAATTACTAACTTTTGTCATAAAAACTGTTTAAAAGTGTAAAGATACAATGCCCATTTTTAATTTTTAAAAAAAGGATGTAGATTTACATAAATTAATTAGAATGAATATTTTCGATATCATTATTGTGGCATTACTGCTTTTTGCTTTTGTAAGAGGAATTATGAAAGGTTTTTTTGCAGAAGTTGCTTCTTTAGTGGCAATTATTGCTGGAGTCTTTGTAGCTATTCATTATGCGCATCATATGGAGTATTATTTGGTAAACTCTTCAGCTATAAATTGGTCTGATGAAACAAACCGAATTGTATCTTTTGCAGTTACTTTTTTGTTTGTAGTAATTTTAGTAATCTTTATTGGAAAAATTTTAACAAAAATTGCAGATATTACAGCTTTAGGTATGTTAAATAAATTGTTAGGCGGTATTTTTGGTGGCTTAAAAATTGCTTTAATTTTAAGTGTAATTTTTACATTTTTTGGTAGTGTAAACAATACAATCCCTTTTGTAGAAAAAGAAACTTTAGATGAATCTGTTATGTACAATCCTGTTAAAAAGATTGCGCCAGCTTTGTTTCCATCAATTATAAAAGAAGGTGAAGAAGGAGAATCAAAAATAGATTTTAGTATAAAATAGCTAATAAAAAAACCGAGAATATTTTTCGGGTTTTTGGTTTTAATCTAAATGATAAATTTTCATAATATCTTTTAGGTATTTTTCGAAATCTATTTTTAGATCTACAAGTTTACCTGTATGAATGTCAAAAACCCAACCGTGTACTTTTAAGCCTCTATCTCTAAATGCTTTTTGTACAGCTGCTGTTTTAATTAAATTTACACATTGTTCTTTTACGTTTAACTCTACTAATTTTTCGTATTTTTTTTCTTCGTTTGTAATTTTATTTAATTCAGTTGAATGAATTCTATATACATCTCTAATATTACGCAACCAAGGATTTAATATGCCAAGATCTGCAGATTGCATTGCGGCTTTTACACCGCCACAACCATAATGCCCACAAACAATAACGTGTTTAACTTTTAAATGGTCTACGGCATAGTTAACAACTGACATTACGTTTAGATCGATACTAATAACCATATTAGCAATATTTCTGTGCACAAAAACTTCGCCTGGTTTTGCTCCCATTAATTCTTCTGCAGTAGCTCTACTATCAGAACAACCAATATAAAGTAATTCTGGATTTTGACCTTTTCCTAATTTTTCGAAGTAATTTTTATCAATAGATAACTTTTCTTGAATCCATTTTTCGTTGTTTTCAAATACTTTTTCTAAATCCATTTTTTATGTTTTAAATAGTGTCTTTTACATTTTTTTTAATCCAACTTGTACATTCATCAAAATTTTTGAAAATGTGTTCTTTCGGAATAAAATCTGGAATAATATCGATTCGTTCCATCATATATCTAGGTTGTTGTAAAAGATTAACAAACAACACTTCCACATTTTTCGTTTTTAAATCTTGCAACATATCTTCCATAGCGTATAACCCAGATTGATCCATATATTGCATTCGTCCTAAACGCATAATAACGATTTTTGCTGTATCAGGAATTTGAAGATAAAGTGCTTGAAAATCACTAGTTGATCCAAAGAATAAAGGACCTTTTATATGTTTGATAAAAACTTCTTCTTTTAAGTTTGCTGGAAATCCTTTTTCATCAGACCATTCTTCTTCTTTTAATGATTTTACATCAGACCTTTCTGCTGTTAAATCCCCAATTTTTTTCATAAACATTAATGAAGCAATTACTAAGCCAATACCTACGGCGTAAACTAAATTCCAAAAGGTTGATAATAATAAAACAACCATCATAATTAATACTTCTGAACTTAATTTTAAAGGACCAATTTTAATATCTCTAGGTAAACTAGGTATTGCTTTTAAGCCTTTATAATCCATAACTCCAATACCAACTGTAATTAAAATACCAGCTAAAACAGCTGCAGGTATTTTAGAAGCGATAGGGCCTAAACCAAGCATAATAATTAAAAGCATAATACCAGCGACCATTCCAGAAAGTTTGGTTTTACCTCCAGCATTTATGTTAACAACCGTTCTTATTGTTGCTCCAGCACCAGGAATTCCGCCAAATAAAGCAGCAATACTATTTCCTATTCCTTGTCCTACCAATTCTTTATTTGGTTTGTGTTTGGTTTTAGTCATATTATCTGCAACTACACTTGTTAAAAGCGAATCTATGGCTCCTAAAAGAGCTAAGGTTAAAGCTGTGAAAATATAAGGAGTTAGGTTACTGATAGAAAAACCTGTAAAAATTTCCCATTTCATTTCAGGAATTCCACTTGGTATTTCTTGTATAGTTCTATAGTCTAAATTAAAAGCAACTGCAATACCAGACATTGCAATTAAGGCAACTAACGTACTAGGGATTTTTGTGGTAATCCGTTTAAAACCATAAATTATAAAAATGGTTCCTAATGCTAATATTAGTTCTAACCAATTTATATTTTGAATTGCTCTAGGAAAAGCTTTAATTGCACCTAAAGCTCCAGAAGTTTCTTTTGCAGCTAATGTTTGCGATTCTTTATCTATTTCAATTGATGTTATTTTTTCTGCCTTTATAATTGTTTCTTTAAAATTATCAAGTACTAAAACACCTTCACCAGCCTCATCTTTTAATATGTTTTCTAGAATTACCTCTTGTGCTTGTGCTTTAAAATTTGATACAAATTCTACATCTTCCTTTGGATAATAACCAATAGAAGGTAATACTTGAGTTAATAAAATAATTAAACCAATTGCAGTCATAAAACCAGAAACCACTGGATAAGGAATGTATCTAATATATTTTCCTAAACCTATTAATCCTAAACCAATTTGAAAAAATCCAGCCAATAAAAATACGCTTAAAATTGCTGGAAGCGCTTTAGAAACATCACCATCATTTGCAGCAATAATACCTGCAATAACAACCATACTTACAGCAGTCATTGGTGCTGTTGGTCCAGAAATTTGTGTGCTTGTTCCGCCAAAAAGAGCAGCAAAAAAACTAATAAATATAGCGCCATATAAACCAGCACTTGGTCCTAAGCCAGAAGAAACCCCAAAAGCTAAAGCTAGAGGTAAGGCTACAATACCAGCAGTAATACCACCAAAAACATCACCTTTTAAATTTGAGAATAAATTTTTCATAAAGTAATAGTTATTATTGGTTGTAAGATAATTATTATAACTTAATAAAAGAAGTACTAAGAGCTTCTTTTATTAAGTTATTTATAAGATTTTACTTTAAAAATGTAACAGCACCATCGTTAATATTATACATGGCACCAACAATCATAATTTCACCTTTTTCTTCCATTGTAGCTAAAACTTCACTCTCACGTCTAATTCTTTCAATAGTAAGTGCTACATTTTTTTCTGCAACATTATCTACAAATTCTAAATTAGAAGAATTTCTTAAACTAACATCTTTTGGCTCTGAAATGGCATTAACAGCTGGCTTAATTTTATTTAGCATTGCAGTTAAGTTTCCTAGTTTAGCATTGTCGCAAGCACCTTTTACGGCGCCACAACTTGTGTGTCCTAAAACTACAACAAGTTTTGTGCCTGCTAGTTTACAACCAAACTCCATAGAACCTAAAATGTCTTGGTTTACAAAGTTACCAGCAATTCTTATGCTAAAAATATCACCTAAACCTTGATCAAAAATTAATTCTGCAGAAACTCTAGAATCTATACAACTTAAAATTGTTGCAAATGGAAATTGACCAGTACTAGTGTCGTTAACTTGCTCTAATAAGTTTCTATGTGCTTTTAAATTGTCTTGAAATCTTTGGTTTCCTTCTGTTAAATATTGTAATGACTTTTCTGGTGTCATTGTAGCTTGTGTTTCTCTTGTATGTGCTTTCATGTTATAATTTTATGTTGTTAGTAATAATGAAACATTTGTGTCATTAATTATTTTTTTTAAAAAAGCAGTATCATTTGCTTTTTTACTTTTTGTTAAACAAAGTAGGTTTACATTGCTTTTAGAAAGATAATTAGAAATGTTTTTAGCTATTGTGTCGTTTTCTTCAAAAACATATTCTATTTTTTTTCCTTCTAAATTTTGATGGGTTTCTTTTTCAATTTCAGAATTTTTTACCACTCTAAAATATTTAACAGGTTCTTTAGATTTAGCTTTTAAGTCTAATGCTAAACTAATATTTGTATCTTCTTTTGTGTCATTTAAAAAACCTAATGATAATTTTTTGTGTGGCTCTAAAATGTTTTCTTCGGAAGCAATAATTACAGATCCTTTGTAATTTTGTAAAACAAAATCTGTTATATTATCTCCCAGAATATTAAAAGATTTCGATTTTCTTTTTCCTAAAACAACAATATCTGGGTTGTTTTTGTTTAAATAATTATCAATTTCATTTTTTACATTACCAACAGAAAATGAGTATTTAATACTGGTGTTATTGTCATCAGAAAAAGAAGTTAATAAATTTTTTATTTTCTTATCTATCATAAAAGACTCTTTATTAATTGCTCTTTTTGCAGATAATTGATTGTCGTTTTTTATAATTTCTGTTGGCTTTTTAATGTAAAAAAAGTGTATATCAGCATTTATTATTTTAGCAAAACTAAGAGTACTTTTTAAAACACTTTGTGTGCTTTTTTTTAGGTCTGATAGCACTAAAATTTTATATTTTTTTTCCTCTTTCATGGTTTTAGCTTAAGCTTAAATCAGATTTAGGTCTTTCATTAAAAAAATGAATAAAACTAGCTGGTTTGTCTACAATACCACGTTTTGATATTAATTTTATATCAATATTTCTTTCTTTTGCTTTAAATAAGAAATCTTCTAGAATTTCTATAATGTCATTATCTAAATATCTTGTTTTAATAAGATTAATTTCTAATTGTGTATCTCTTGGTAAACTGTCTAATTCTTTTAAAATAGCACCTTTATTAAAAAATGTTACTTCTTCTGCTAAAGTCATTTTTATTTTGTGCTTACCATTACTGTTATCTTCAATATGAAGAAAGTGAGAGTTTTGGTAACTTTTTAATAAAATAACAACAATTCCTACAGCTAGTCCTAAACCAATTCCTACTAATAAATCGGTAAAAACAATACCAATAATTGTTACTATAAATGGTACAAATTGTTTCCATCCTAATTGATACATTTGTTTAAATAATTTAGGTTTTGCTAATTTATAACCTACAACTAATAAAATTGCAGCAAGAACAGATAATGGAATTTTGTTTAATAAAGTTGGAATTAATATTACCGATATTAACAATAGAAAACCATGTATAATTGTTGATAATTTAGATTTTCCGCCAGATTGTACATTTGCAGAACTTCTTACAATTACTTGTGTAATTGGTAAACCGCCTATTAAACCAGAAACAATATTACCTGTTCCTTGTGCCAATAATTCTCTATTTGTTGGTGTTACGTTTTTGTCTGGATCTAGTTTATCACAAGCTTCTACACTTAATAAAGTTTCTAAACTTGCAACCAAGGCAATTGTAAAAGCTACAATCCAAACTTCAGGATTTGTAATTGCACTAAAATTAGGAAAGCTAAACTGATTTAAAAATGAATTAATATCTTCTGGTATTGGCACACTTACTAAATGCGATTGAGAAATAGCCAACGATTCATTAGAACCTGTTATCATAAAAAAAGCAATACCTAAAACCACTGCAATTAATGGTCCTTGAATAATTGTGAAAAATTTTGCTTTTTTGGCTAAAACAAGATCCCAAAATAGAATTACAGCTAATCCTAAAACACCAATTACTAATGATCCTAAAATAAGGTGATCGAATATATTAAAAAGAGAAGAAAAAGTATTTTCTCCTGAAGCTTCTATAAAACTTTCTGCTCCTTCTGGTTCTGCATCATAACCAAAAAAGTGCGGAATTTGTTTTAAAATAATGATAATACCAATACCTGTTAACATTCCTTTAATTACCGAAGACGGAAAATAATAACCAATAACACCTGCTTTTAAAAAGCCAAAAATTAATTGAATAATACCTGCTAAAACAACAGCTACTAAAAAATTTTCATAACTACCTAAAGTTGCAATTGCAGATAATACAATTGCTGCCAGTCCTGCTGCTGGCCCACTAACTCCTAATTTTGATCCACTAAGAGATCCTACTATAACACCACCAATAATACCTGCAATTACGCCAGAAAATAATGGTGCTCCACTTGCTAATGCAATACCTAAACATAAAGGTAATGCTACGAAAAACACTACAATACTTGAAGGTAAATCGTTTTTAATGTTTTTAAACATATATAATATATTTTTACTCCATTCTTATTAAGAATAGAGTTTTTTGTTAAGTTTTTTAAATTGTTTTTTGTGCGAAAGTTATAGCACTAATTTAGGTGGCGGAGTTGTTATTTTTGGAAATACAGAAATATAATCTTTAGATGAAAAACGTACAGTTTTTCTTTTCTGAATTTTTTTAAAAAATATTATTAAATAAGGATTTGGAAAAACTTTCAGCTCTTTAAATGTTTCTATTTCAAAGTTTTCTTCCTCCTCTTCATTTAAACTTAAAAAAATTGAAATATCTTGATTTTCATTAACCAATGAGATAACTGTTGGCGCTGTTATAACACCAATAAAAAGGATAGAAAAAAAGAGAACAATTTTAATTTTCAAATGATTTGTATAAAAAGCAAAAATAATAAAGCAAAACTTAAAAAGGGGTTAATTAAAAATCATTTAACACTTTTATTTCTTTGGCAATAATCCAACCTTGTTTACCGTCTGCAATTTCTATCTTTCTCCAATCATCTACATCGTCTAAAACCAATACCTTTGTGCCTTCATGTAAAGTAAATACATCTTCTGAATTAAAAGTTGGAGCATTTCTTACTTCTGTTTTTTCTGCAAAAACAATGGCTTCTTTCTTATTTTTTGAAAGAGAATATTGATTAAAGGTAATTAACAGAGAGATAATTAACAGAATAAAACTCAATGAACTTGTTACAAAATAGAACCTTTTTATAGAAGGGGCATCAGCAAAATAAAACAATAAAAACAGTAAACTACCTAAAATTGAAAATACAATAACTACAATTGCCCATTGATTATAAGATAGTTGTTGTAAATAATTAATATTAAATTTTTGAAGTACAGTTTTTGGTAATTCTTCTATTTTATCAAGTGCTAATCGTTTTGCAAAAACTAAATTATTTTTTGCATCTTCATTTAAAGGGTTAATTTTTAATGCTTTTTCTAAATAATAAATTGATGGGCCAACTTTGTTTAATTTATAATAAGAATTACCTAAATTATAATATAATTCTGATGATGTTAAACCTTTAGATTCAATTTGCTTGTAAAGTTCTATTGCTTTTTCAAATTTTTCGTTTTTATACAAATCATTTGCAGACGAAAAGAGTTCATCTGCATTTTGTGCAGAGATAGTATTTGCAATTATCAGTAATAAAAATAATATCTTTTTCATCTTATAACTGTTTATCTAATTGAACGATTACTTGTTTAGCTCTTTCAAACTCTTGTTTCATTTCTGTGTTTGTAACAGGTGTGTAACGCGCAAAATCTGAGGCTTTTAAAACATCTATAAACTGATGTATTGTTGATTTATCTACTTGTTTTTGTTGTAAAATTTGCGTTATATTTTCTTTACTGATATCTGCAATTTCAATAGACAATTTCGCTTTTAAGTAATTGTGTAAAGCTCTTTCTAAAGCTTCATAAAATGCCTCTTTTTTACCTAATTGTTTTTGTGCTTCTGATAAATATTTTTTAGCTAATCGTTCTGCTTTTCGTTGTTTTCTACCAATAACATCACTATTACGTTTTTCATTATTTTTTGCAATAATAATTCCTATCGGGATTGTAATTAACGGTAATAACAATAATAAATAGAATAAATATGATTTATAAAAATCGCTATTTTCTTTTGCTTCAAAATTGCTGCTGGTTAATATATATCTAAAGTTATTTCCTTTAGTAACAACATCTCTTTTTTGTATGGAATTTGTGTTGTTGTCAGAATTAGAAATTAACTCTTTGCCTTCTAAAACATCTACATACAAATCATTTGTGGCAATAGTTTCGTATTTTTCTTTTTCAGGGTTAAAATAAGAAAAGGAAGTATTTGGTATTTTATATTTGCCTTTGTATTGTGGTACAATGGTGTAAACATCGGTTACAGAACCAGAAATTCCGTCTGTTTTAACATAAATACTTTCTTTTCTTTCTGGTTGATATTTTTCTAATTCGGCAGGAGTTTCTATAACCGGTAATTCAAATAATTTTAAATTTCCTTTTCCAGAAACGGTTACTTTAATTTGCGATGATTCATTTGCTTTTAAAGCATTTTTACTTAAAGAAACATCAAAAGAAAATTGCCCAACTGCTCCTGTAAAATTTTCTGGTTTACCATCTAAAGGTAAACTTTTAGGGCTAATTGTTTTTTTAGTAGAAGCAAATTCTTTTTTAATATTTTTTGTAATTACATTTCCAAAAAAGTCTGCTCTTCCTGTTGGAACGCCGATTACAATATCCATTTTCATAGGATCAATAGTAAGGTTTCCCGTTTTTGTAGGAATTAACAATGCTTTTTGAAGTACAATATATCTGTATTTTTCATTGTTGTATGTTCCCATTTTTACAGGAAATCCATCAATTTTAATATCTTGATTCCAAAAACCATTGTATTGTGGTGCTTCCGTTACAGAAGTGTCGTAAACACTTACATTTTCGCTAACATACAATCTGTATTCCACATAAATTCCTTCACCAACAAAAGGTCGAGATTTAGAAATTTCTGCGACTAAATGAATATTTTGTTGTGCAATATAATTTGGGTCATTTGGGTTTTCTGGAACATCAATTGGGTCTAAAACAACAACTTTTACCATTTTAGAATTTAAAATTCCGCCATTATATTTTATGCTTGCAGCTTCAATTATAAGTTCTCCTTTTCTTTTAGGTTCAATAATATATGTGTAAGATTGAGAGAAGCTTACTTTGCCGTTTATCCAAGATTGACTAACCGATTGGCTAGGTCCTTGAATTACTTTAAAACCTCTAAAACTTGGTGGTGTAAAATTGTCTGCGCCTTGTTTGTTTATAGAAAATTCAATTCTTAAACGCTGGTTTAACCCTAGTTTATTTTTGCTAAGATTCACTGACAATTCTGCATCTTGTGCAAAAAATGAAAGTGTTAATAAGCTAAAAATTATAGATATGTAAAGTTTCAATTTCATCATCATCTTAAAGCTTCAAATTTACCAATCTTTTTCTTGTTTTACTTTAGCTCCTTTAGCTTTTTCTGCATTCATTTTCTTTTGCGTCTTTTTTTCTTCGTTATTTAAGCTTTCTAACAATTGCTTAATTTGTTCAGGAGACATTTTTCCTTTTTGAGGTTTCGGTTTTTCGTTAGGATCTTTTTTGTCGTCTTTTTTAGGATCTTGTTTTTTATCTTGATCTTTATCTCCTTCACCATCTTTATCCTTGTCATCCTTTTTATCCTTATCGTCACCTTCTTTCTTGTCTTTATCCTTTTTATCTTGATCGTCTTTATCCTTTTTATCTTGATCTTTCTTGTCTTTATTATCTTTGTTTTTGTCGTCTTTTTGATCTTGCTTTTCTTTCTCTAACATTTTTTGTGCAACCGCTAAATTATAACGAGTTTCATCATCATTTGGGTTGTTTCTTAACGAATTTTTATAAGCATCTACAGCGCCTTGATAGTTTTTAGTTTCCATCAAAGAGTTGCCAAGATTGTGGTAAGCTTCTGCCTTAGAAAACTTGTCTGTAGCTGTTTTTGCTGATAATTCATATTGAGGTACAGCTTCTTTAAAGTTTTTGTCCTCATACAAAGCATTTCCTAAATTATAACTCGCTTTGTCATAAAAAGAACTTTTATCCAAGGCTTTTCTATACGCAACAGAAGCATCTGTATATTGTTCTTTTGCATATAGTTGATTTCCTTGTCTTACCAAACTTCTCGCTTTACGTTGCGAAGCAATAGAGTCTTTTTGGGCAAGAATTTTTGTTGATGATAAAAACATCAAGCATAAAATAAGTATGTTTAAATAAAATTTCATATTAAATTATATTTTTATCAATATCTATTTTTTAAAAAATGGATGAAGACAAAAGTAAGTGATTCCATTTTTTTTTTTGTTAAGAACTTGTTATTTTATTGAAGATTTTATTAGTTTCAATTAAATTAACTCAACTTTAAGTTGCTGTAGAAAAACGTTATTATCGTTAATTAGAAAATTTAAATAAAGAATTTAGAAATTAATTACAATTAGATTTAAATTGGTTATCATAAATGTAAATTTGTTCAACTTTTAAAGTGTAAAAGAATATTTATCTTCAAAAAAAACTGAATAAAAAGAAATCGTAATAAACTTTATTATTACGATTTCTTTGAAGTGATTTTCTGTTTTTTAAATATTTATTGGAGATCGATTTACATTTTTGTAGTAAATGTAAATTGCAGGTTCTGTGCCTAAAGCTCCAAACCATTGCGGGCAATAAGGTGCCATCCAAATACAATCTCCTTTTTTAACAGGGTACCATTTATCATCTAATCGATAAATACCCTGTCCTTCTAAATACATAAGTCCATGTTCCATAATATGAGTTTCTACAAATGGTAGATTTGCTCCTGGATTGTAAGTGAAAATATTAATTGCCATATCAAAACTTGTGTTATTTTGATCTGGTAGTAAGTTTTGCATTATTAAATCAGGATCATTGCAAAAAATAGTTTTTTCTATATTCGACGCTTTATTAACAACAATTTCTGGTAAATTAGATCCTTCTAGAACTTCATATTCTTTATGAAATGAGAGTAATTTTGTGTCATTTTCAGAATTAAAAATTTCATAGCTTTCATTTATTGGAATATATATGTAGCCACCTTTTTCTAAAAGAATTTCCTTTTTATTTATTTTAATTGAACAGAAACCTTCTAAAACATAAAAGAAAATTTGTGTTTTTATTGTTTCTCCTTTTAAAACACTGTTGTTTTGAAGAGTTGTAATTAATTGACAAAATTCTGCTCCCATTGCTTGATTGATGACAACATTAACTTCACAATTTTCCCATCCAGGAATAAGGCTATTTACAAATCCATCACCTGTAATTAATGCGTGATTTCTTGTTACTACAGTATTTGATATTGAAGTAAGTTTTATTTTATTCATAAATTAATTATTTTTTAAATTTTCTAAAATTACGATTTCATTTATAAAATGATTACAAACTTTTAATGCTTCTTTAATGTCTGATGGTGATGTGTATTCTAATGGATTATGACTTATACCAGCTTTACAGCGTACAAAAAGCATTGCAACTGGCGCTGCTTTAGAAATCATAACTGCATCATGACCAGCTCCACTTGGAATTTCTATTACTCGGTTTACACCTGATGCTAAAATACTTTTACTAAGCGCTGTTTTTAAATCTTCATTACATAATACAGACGGATTTTCCTGCATTATTTCCCAGTTAAGAGTAATTCCTCTTTTATCTGCAATATTAGTTGCTTTCTTTTTTAATGTTTTAATAATTTCTGATAAAAACAAATCATTTGGAGAACGAATATCTAAACTATGTGCTACCGTTCCAGGAATTACATTTGATGTATTTGGTTCTACTGTTAGCTTTCCTACAGTTGCTACTAAATTGGTTTTATGTGCGATTCCTGTTTTTTCTATTTCTAAAATAAATTCGGAAGCAGCGCAAAGTGCATCAGCCCTTAAATCCATTGGATAAGTTCCTGCATGTCCACAAACACCTTCCCAAATTATATTAATTCTAGTTTGAGAGGAAATACTATCAACTAAGGCTAATGGTAAATTTTCGGTACACAAAACTGGACCTTGTTCAATGTGAACTTCAAAATAACCAAGCCATTGATTATTTGGAATATATTCTTCAAATATCTGAGGTGTCTTTCCGTTGTTCTTCTCAATTACTTCTGCAAGAGTTTGTCCTGCATCATCCTTCCGATTCAGCCATATTTTATCAAATTTACCAACTAAAACAGAGCTACCTAAATACGCTGTATTAAAACGAGAGCCTTCTTCATCAGCAAAGGCAATAATATTTAGATGAAAAGGGAGTTCTATTTTTTCTTCATTAATTTTTTGTGCAACTTCTAAGCCTAATAAAATACCTAAAGGTCCATCGTATTTACCTGCATTAAAAACGGTATCGTAATGAGAACCAATAACAAAATGTTTAGCATTTTCATTTTTACTTTTTAAAATACCTCGAACATTACCTATGGTATCTTTTGTGACTTCCATACCAGCTGTTTGCATCCATGATATTAATAAATCACTAGATATTTTGTGAGCTTTTGTGCCATAGTATCTCGAAAGACATGTATCATTATCACTTATAGAGCCAAGTTTATTTAGTCTATTTATGATGCGTTCCACATTAATATCTATTCCGTTTTGCTTCATATAATTGATAAATATTATTTTAATATGTAAAAATTAATCTACGATTCTGTTAATATTTTTAAAGTATTTTTTAAAGTTTCAACACCTTTTTCAATCTGTGCTGGCGAGCTATACTCATCAGGTCTATGACTCACACCACCTCTACAAGGAATAAAAATCATTGTAGTTGGCGCAATTAAAGCCATAAACAAGGTGTCGTGATAAGCTCTACTTACCATTCTTTTAGATTTGTATCCAAGGTTTTTGGTAACACTTTCAACAACATTTACTAAATCGCTATCACAAATTGCTGGAGAATCGCAATTAACCATTTTAATATCATAAAGAATATGTCGTTTTTCACAAATTGTTTTTACATCCTCTTTCAGTTTATTTAAAGCGAAATCTCGGGCAGTAACATTTGTGCCTCTAAGATCTACTTCCATATAAACTTCTTTAGGAATACTATTTACCGCTCTTGGTTTTATGTCAAAAATCCCAACAGTAGCTACTGTATCTTTACTTTCAGATTCTTTAGCAACTTTTTCTACCGCAATCATAACTTCTGCTCCAGCAACTCCAGCGTCTTTTCTATTTTCCATAAGTACAGCTCCTGCGTGTCCACCTTCTCCTGTAAGTGTAATTTTTAATGAACTTGGTGCTGCAATTTTAGTTACAATTCCTATATCTAAGTCTTCATTTTCTAAAATAGGGCCTTGTTCGATATGTAATTCTACAAATGCTTTGTAATGGTTTTTGGAAAGTAAAACTTCTGATAAGTTTGAAGTATAACCTGCTTTTTTTCTCACTTCATCAAACGATTCTCCAGCATCATCCGTTAACTTTAAAACATCAGCTACTTTAAGTTGACCGCCTAACATTCTGCTACCAAGACATCCTATTTTAAACCGTGTTGGTTCTTCGGATGTAAATAAAATTAATTCTATAGATCGAGTCGGTTTATAACCTTCGTTCTTTAAAGTTCTTATTGCTGCAAGTCCACCAAATACGCCAACGGTTCCATCATACATTCCAGATAAAGGAATTGCATCTATATGAGATCCTGTTGCTACAGCTGGCAAAGTTGAATCAGAACCTTCCCATCTGGAAAATATATTTCCAATAGCATCAATTGTTACTTTTAGATTTATTTCTTCGCATAATGCTATAAAATAATCTCTTGCTTCTAAATCTTTATCAGTGTATAATACTCTTGTAATTGCTGGCACTTTGGTTGATGAATAAGTCGCCAACTTTTTTAATTCGTCGTGAATTCTATTCATTCATTAATTCTTTTAATGCTCCAATAAGCATGTTAACATGGTTTTTTGTACAGCTTTCTCCCATAATTCCGATACGCCAAATTTTACCTGCAAAATCTCCAAGTCCGCCTCCTATTTCAATATTAAATTCATTTAATAATCTATTTCTTAAAGCGGCTTCATCTTTAATTTGTTCAGGAAGAAAAACGGAATTTAAATTAGGTAATCTATGTTCTTCGTTTACTAAATATTTAAAACCTAAGCTTTCTAATTCTGTTTTTAATTTTTGATGAACATCTTGATGTCTTTTCCATCTATTTTCTAAACCTTCCTCCAAAACGATACTCAGAGCTTCGTGAATTGCATAAACAGAAGATACTGGTGCTGTATGATGATAAGCTCTTTTAGCTCCTGCCCAATAATTTTTAACTAAATTTAAATCTAAAAACCAACTTTGAACTTTTGTTTTTCTTTCTTCAAGTACTTTTACAGCTCTTGGAGAAAAACTTACTGGAGAAAGTCCTGGAGGTGCACTTAAATTTTTCTGTGTACCAGAATAAATGGCATCAATACCCCATTCATCAACTTTTAAAGGCATTCCACACCATGAAGTTACTGCATCAACAACTAAAAGCGATTCAGCATTATGTACAACTTCACTAATTTCTTTTAAAGGTTGTAATGCGCCAGTAGAGGTTTCTGCATGCACTAACGCTACTAATTTAGGTTTAGAACATGTTTTAAGAGCTTCTTCTACTTGTTCCACACTTGTAACTTCTCCCCATGGCGTTACAATTTTGTGTACAGTTGCTCCACAACGTTCTGCAATATCAACCATACGACCACCAAAAACCCCATTTACACAAATTATGCATTCATCTCCAGGTTCTAAAAGGTTTACTAAACAGGTTTCCATTCCTGCACTTCCTGGAGCAGATACAACAAAAGTTAATTCGTTTTTAGTTAAAAATGTATCTTGAACCATGACCTTAACTTCATCCATCATTTCTACAAATTTTGGATCTAAATGTCCTATTAAAGGTGTTGCCATCGCTTTTAAAACTCTTGGATGTGCATCTGATGGTCCTGGCCCCATTAAAACCCTATTTGGTGGATTAAATGTATATTTCATATTGTTTATTTTATTTGTTATTATTCTGATTATAATGTATTTGTAATAATTGAGCAACACAATCTATTGCTATTTCTTTTGGAGTACTTCCTCCTAAATTTAAGCCAATTGGACATGTTACATTTTCCATGCCTTCTTCTATTTGTAACTCCTTTTTTAATATGTTGTTAAAGCGCACATATTTTGTTTTACTCCCAATGAGTCCCAAGTATTTTTTTTCTTCAGGGATGGCCATTGCAATAATATCTAAATCGATGCCATGATCATGAGTCATTACAAGAACGTAAGTGTTTTTTCCCCAAGTTACCACATCTTTAAAGGTTTTAAAATCATTTTCTGATACTTTACACGTTTTTACACTTTCATGTAATTTTAAATTTTCAAACCAATCTGTTCTTGAGTCTATTAAATATGTTTTAAAAGGTGTGTCAACTAAGAGGTTGCTGATTTCAACACCTATGTGTCCAGCTCCGAATAAAAATAATTCTGGTGATTGATTCATGGGTTCTATGATTAGTTCTACTTTACCACCACAACACTGCTCAAATTCTGGGCCTAACGTAAACGATGCTTCAATAATTTTATTTTCTTTAATAGCATTAATTGCTTTATCAATAACTTCAAACTCTAATTTACCACCACCAATTGTACCATAAACCACTTTAGTTTTATCAACAATCATTCTAGAGCCTACTTTACAAGGGGCTGATCCTAAACATTTGGTTATGGTAACCAAGGCAACAGGTTTTTTTTCTTGTTGAAACCTATTTAATATTTCAATCCAATGGAACATATAATTAAAGTATTATTCTTTTTTCTTTCAATTTTAACTTCCGCGATAAGTTGAATAACCGAATGGATTTATTAATAATGGAATATGATAATGAGAATCATCTGTTACTTCAAACTGTATTGAAATTTCAGGATAAAAACCTTTCATATTATTCTCTTTATAGTATTTTTCCGTATGAAATTGCATCATATAAATTCCTGATTCTAAAAGCTTACCAGGAGGCAAAAGGTCTACTATTCTTCCATCGCTGTTTGTAATACCTAAACTTACAGGTTTCCAATTGTTTTCATGTTTTGTTTTTAGCGTAATTACCATGTTTTTGGCAGGAAAACCTCTAGATGTGTCTAATGCATGAGTTGTAATATGACTATTTATATCTGTTTCTTGTAGTAAGCCTTCAATGAGTTTTCCTAATCGGATAACCGTTATTTTATGTTGTTCGTTCATCGCTACATAAATTTCATCTTCAGGATTATGATGTAATCTAGCATTAACAATCGCTAACATGTGGTCTGCAGATTTTTTGCTAGCACTCACAATAAATATATAACCAAACTTCGCTTCGTATAGCATATTTGCTTCAGATAAAGCTTCAATAGTTTCTTGTGTAGCTTCTTCTACTTTAGCTTGTTCATTACCTGCCCAAGTGGCTGTATCTGCAAATTTAGCTTTTAGACTTTCTAGATTTCCTATTTTAGGATGTCCAGTAAAGGCTTCTTTAAAATCTTCTAAAACACAGTTTTCATACCAAATAAAAGCGGCCTTTTCAATGAGTTCTTTTGAAGAATCAAAAGGTCTGCTTTCTACCATTTGAGAGATCCATTGGGTTGAAACGCAACATGCAGCTAATGTTTTAAAAGCCTCTTTTTTTGATAAAGAATTTAATTGACTAATTGTTATCATATTATTTATTTTGGAGCACCTTGATTAATCCAGCAATTAATCAAATCACGTTCTTCTTGTGTTATTTCTGTTTGATTGTTATTAAACGGCATATTTTTACTTACTACTACTCTTTGATAAATTTTATTACGTAAATTATAGATCTGTTCTCCTGTATCGTATTTTACTCCATTAGGCGCTACTTTCCAAACAGCATCTGTTGGGTTTGATGAATGACACTGAATACATCTTTTATTAACAATAGTTTGTACATCTGTTAAAGTTACTGATGTTGTACAATTTTCTTCGTTGGTCTTTTCGGGAGCTGTAATAAATGCCATGCCTAATAATAATAAAACTGAAATAGGCATTACCCAAATAGAAATTTGTTCTTTTTCTCGCATATTTAAATAATGCTTAATACCTGCGGTTCCTAAGGTAATACCTAATAGAATCAACCACTGATAATCATTACCAAAAGTGCTTGGAAAATGATTACTTATCATCACAAAAAGCACAGGAAGTGTAAAATAATTATTTGTATACGAGCGTAAAAAAGCTGCTTTACCATCAGCAGGATTAGGTGTTTCTCCTTTTTTTGCTGCTGCAACCATGCGTTTTTGCCCTGGAATGATAACAAAAAACACGTTTCCTGCCATTAAGGTTCCTAAAAATGCTCCAAAGTGAATATAAGATCCTCTTCCACTAAAAACTTGTGCATAAAACCAAGCGGCAAAAAAAACTAAAACTGTAATCGATATTGTAAAGATAACTTTATTTTTACTGAGCCTTTTGCAAATTTGATCATAAATAATCCAACCAAATATTAAAGAAATGATACTAATAGAAATGGCTTCTAAAGGCTTTAAATCTAATACTTCTGGATCAATCAAATAAGAACTGGCATTAAAATAATACACAATTGCCAGTAGAGAAAAACCAGATAACCATGTAAAATAGGCTTCGTATTTAAACCAATGTAAATTTTTAGGTATTTTTTTTGGAGCTAGTTTGTACTTTTCTAAATAATAAAATCCGCCACCATGAACTGCCCATAAATTTCCTGCTAATTCATCTCTAACACCATCGGTTCTATTTAGTGCGTTTTCTAAAAAAACAAAATAAAAAGAAGCTCCAATCCAAGCAATACCAAAAGTAATATGGATTAAACGAACTGTTAGGTTTAACCATTCAAAAAAGTGACTTTCGTAAATAGTGCCTTTTAAAAAGATATAAAGAATACCAATTCCACAAAGTGATGTAATAATTATTAATACATAGAACCAGTTTTGACGAGTTTGAAATAAATCTGCTTTTTCATAATCTTTTTCATTTTTTAAGTCTTTTATTATTTCATGTATTTTATATGTGGTAGCCACAATTGCGGTAAAAAGAATAAGCCACTCAATAAGTATTATAATCTCTAACATTCAGTATTTTATTTTTTAAGTAAAAGTTCCCCTTTATTTTCTTTAATTATTTTAGAATCTTTAAGTATCTGATATCCATTTACAAATACAGCCATAATTTTTCCTTTAAATTCATGTCCTAAATAAGGTGTTGCTTTGTGCTTATGTTCTATAATTTCTTCAGAAATTATGATGTTTTTAGTGTCATCCCAAATAGTAATATCAGCATCAAATCCAATTTTAAGAGCTCCTTTCCTGTCGTGTAATCCTAAAAATTTTGCTGGGTTACTTGTTAATAAAGGAATTAATTTTTCTAATGAATATCCTCTTTTATTAGTTTCTGTAAACATAATTGGAAGTGTAAATTGTAATCCAGAAATTCCTCCCCAAGCTTTAAAAAAATCTCCATTTTCTAAGTTTTTAATATCTTTTGGTGCTGGAGAATGGTCTGAGGCAATAAAATCGAAACCATCATTTAAAAGAGAATCCCAAAGAATATCATTATTCTGTTTTTCTCTTATTGGTGGTGCGCATTTATATATTGGCGATGCATTAGGTATATTTTCTGCATTAAAATACAAATAATGCGGACAGGTTTCTACGGTTAATTTATCTGTGATTTTTTTTCTTTCTTTTATGGCTTCAACACCGTTAGATGCTGATAAATGCACAATGTGTACTTTAATATCAAATTCTTTTTGAAGATTTAAAGCTAATTCAATCGCATTCGTTTCCCAGTGTTGAGGTCTAGAATTTAAATATTCTTTGTAATTTTTTGGATCAATTACTGTAGGAACATTTTTATCTTCTAGTTCACAATGAAGCAGCAAAGGAACATTATGTTTTTTTAAAATGGGCGCAATTGCTTCTAAGTGCTCTTTGGTAATATTTTTAAATTCATCAATTCCAGAGTGTGTTAAAAAACCTTTAATCCCAAAAACACCAGCTTCAATTAGACCTTCAATATCTTTATCATTATTAGGAATAGCTCCTCCATAAAAACCACAATTAACATGTAGTTTGTTAATTGATGCTTCTTGTTTTAATTTAAAAGCACTAACAGTTGTCGTTACCGGACTCGCATTTAAAGGCATTTCTATAAGTGTCGTTATTCCTCCAGAAGCTGCAGCTCTTGTTGCTGTATGAAAACCTTCCCAATGTGTTCTTCCTGGTTCATTAATATGCACATGCGCATCAATAATACCTGGCATCACAATTAAATTATTATAATCAAATAGAGAAAGGCCTTGTAAATGATGATAACCATCTAAAATTGACTCAATTTTTTTATTTTTAATGTGCAGAGTAGCTTCAATAAATTTATTATCGATAAAGCAACGTTTACTATAAATTAAAAATTCTGACATTTTATTTATTATATAAACTCATTAATACTTTTTCGGGAGTCATAGGCGCATGAAATTTCATTTTATAATTTGTATTAAAAGCTTTAATAGCATTTTGAATAGCAAAATAAGCACCAATTCCGTACATTAAAGGCGGTTCTCCTACTGCTTTAGATTTTAAAATAGCCATCTCATTTCCTTCAGTTTCTACAGGAATAATTTCTACATTTTTAGGCACTGAAAAAATATCAGGTATTTTATAAGTAGACAATGCATTAGAAAGTAAACGTCCATCTTTATTATAAGCTATTTCTTCCATCGTCATCCATCCTATACCTTGTATAACTGCACCTTCAACTTGTCCTAAGTCGATACCTTTACTCATGCTATCTCCATAGTCATGCACAATTTTTACATCATCAAAAACATAAGTTCCACGCATACAGTCTACAGTAGTGGTAATAATTGCTGTTCCATAAACGTGATATGCAAACGGATGTCCTTTTTCTTTTGTCTTATCAAAATGAATTATTGGTGTCGCATAATGTGCATTTTCAGTTAAAGCAACGCGATTAAACATGGCTTTACTAATTAATTTTTCCCAACTGATTTCTGATTTTTGATTGTTTATATAAACAAATTCATTTTTAAATTCAATAGTATTAATAGCAACATCAAATTCTTCAGAAATAAGATTTTTTAATCTACTTTTTAAAGCATTACACGCTTTTAAGAGGGCTTTTCCGTTTAAATCTGCTGTAGAACTTGCCGCAGAAGGAGATGTATTTGCTACACGCGTTGTATTTGTAGTTTCTAGCTTTATTTTTTTAGGGCTCAAAGAAAAAATTTGAGAAGCAATTTGAACCATTTTGGTGTTCACGCCTTGTCCCATTTCTACTGCTCCTGTGCTAATACCAATACTTCCATCTTGATATATGTGAACCAGTGCACGTGCATGATTCATTGATGTATTTGTAAATGAGATGCCAAAAGTAATTGGCATTAGTGCGTATCCTTTTTTGAAATGAGTATTATTCGTATTAAAATCATTAATATTTTTCTCAATCTGATTTAAATCAAATATAGTTTTTGCAGATTTCCATGTATTTTTTACTTCAACTTGAGTTGCTATTTGTCCGTAAGAGAAAGTGTCTTGTTCATCTAATAAATTAGCTTCTTGAATTTTTTGGGAAGAAACACCAATTTCTGAAGCTGCTTTTGCTATTGCAGATTCAATAACAAACATACCTTGTGGCCCACCAAAACCACGAAAAGCGGTATTTGGAGGCAAATTTGTTTTACAGCTGTGTACTGTTGATGATACATTTGGAATATAATAACTATTCGTTGCATGAAACAATGTACGTTCTGCAATTGCGGGAGATAAATCTGCAGCAGCACCAGAGTTTTGCAAAAATTCTACTTCGTAAGCAAGTATTTTATAGGTTTTAGAAAGTCCGATTTTAAATGAGCTGCTATAAGGATGGCGTTTACCTGTCATCCGTAAATCATCATGTCTATTTAAAATTAGTTTTACAGATTGTTTAAGATGATGCGCTGCTAAAGCTGCCATTACTGCCCAAGGTGTTGCTTGGTCTTCTTTACCACCAAAACCACCACCTAAACGCGTAACGTCTATTTCTATTTTATGCATTGGTAATCCTAAAACTTGGGCAACCATTAGCTGAACAGATGTTGGTCCTTGTGTTGATGATGTTATTTTGATATTACCATTTTCTAAAGGTTCTGCATACGCACCTTGAGCTTCTATATATAAATGTTCTTGTCCGTTAGAAAAAGTTTCACCTTCAAAAACAAAATCACAATTTTTAAAAGCAGTTTCTGTATTTCCTAAACTAAAAGATCTTGGAGCGTTAATAAATTGTTTTTTCTCTTTAGCTTCTTTTGCAGTAGTAATAACAGGTAACTCTTCAATATCAATTTTTATAAGTTGTCTTGCTTTTCTAGCAATAAATTCAGATTCTGCAACAATTAAGGCAATTGGCATTCCTAAAAAATGGACTTCATCTTCAGCAAATAAAGGCTCATCAGGAATAATACCACCAATTTGGTTTTCTCCTGTTACATCTTTGTGTGTAAAAATACGTTCTACACCTTCTAGAGCTATTGCTTTAGTGTAATCAATAGATTTTATTTTTCCGTGTGCTTTTGGCGAATCAAAAACAACACCAAAAAACGTTCCTTGTCTTACGTTAACATCATCAACATAAATAGATTCTCCTCTAACATGTGTGTATGAATCCATATTTTTTACACTAGATTTTAAATCTTTTGTAAGTGCATCAAGCTTTGATTCTAGTTTGTTATTTGATATGTTTTTATCCATTTTTAATAACATTATTAAGGGTGAATATATTTGGAAATAACTCTGTAAAATGTGTAAAAAATAGTTGACGTGCTAGTAAACGTTTGTAATCGCTAGAACCTCTAACATCACTTATTGGGCTAATTTCTTTTTGGAGTATTTCATTTGCTTCAATAATTAATTCTGGATTTAAACTTTTACCTTCTAAAAAAGCTACTGTATCGTGCAGATATTTTGGAATGGCAGCAACACCTCCCATAGAGATATGAACTTCTTTTATTTTCTGATGATCAGTAATTATATGAATAGCAGAATTTACACTTGCTATATCTAAATGTGTACGTTTAGATACTTTTTCGAAATTGAAAAATGAAGTCTCGGTAGGTAATTTAAAATTGATATTTTTAAGTAATTCACCTTCTTTTAAATCGTAAATTTTATAATTCTTAAAGAAATTTTTAAGGGGGATATTTCTTTCGTTTTCATTTTTATCAATAATGGTAATACTACTATTTAGAGCTAAAAAGAAAACAGTCATATCACCAATAGGAGAGGCGTTTACCAAGTTTCCGCCAAGAGAAGCCATGTTACGTATTTGCTCTGATGAAACGAGTTTAAGATGTTTTCTTAAATTTGGAAAATAGTTGTTTAATTCTCGGTGATTCCATAAATCTGAAACTACATTTCCGGCACCAATTGTACAAACATTATTTTTAATAGAAATGCCTTTTAATTTTGAATTATCTGAAATCAGATGAATCGATTTTTCACTTAAACTATCTGCTTTTTGTACATATAAATCTGTACCTCCAGAAACAAATGTTTCATTTTGTTGTGTCGGTTTTTCTTGTTTTATTTCTGATAATCGCTTAGGAATATCCTTAAAATAATCTGGAATAAAATTATTTTCTATAAGCCATTCTGTTGAGGTATTTTCCTTTTTGTCACCTAGTTGATTACAAACTTCATTAGCAGCTTTTTCTATAGATTTATAGCCCGTACATCTGCATATATTTCCACTAATTGCATTTAATGCGTTGTCTTGCTTTTTTTCTGTATCTGAAAGACAAAATCCAGTAAGTGAGACCACAAAACCAGGAGTACAAAACCCACATTGTGTAGCGTAGTTGTTTTTCATGGCTTTTTGAGAAACGGTTAAATTATTCTTTAAATTAGTGCCTTCAACCGTTACAATATGTTTGCCATTGGCATTACCTAATGGAGAAATACAAGAGGTAATACTATGATATTCTATAGTGTTATCTGGTTTTAAAGTTCCAACTAAAACACTACAAGCACCACAATCTCCCTCGCGACAACCAATTTTTGTGCCAGTTAAACGTTGTTCATACCTAACAAAGTCCAATAAAGTCATGCTGGTATTTGCGTGAGTATGTATTAATTTATTATTAAGAATGAATGCAATCATACGGTTATTAATAGTATTTAATATTTTGTTTTATCGACTTTTTTTTGCAATTTTATAAAAGGATCTAGAGTAATATAACGAGCTAATTTTTTAAAGCGAATGCTTTTTGTATGAACTTTTCTTTATTTTTTATATACATATTTATACTTTTATATGGTTAATAATCAATTTGAAAGTTCTTCAGCCAACGAAGTATTTCTAGGAAAAAAATAACACTTTTAATGAAATTTTTAAAACCGTAGTTAAAGTAGATTTTTAAGTACAGTTTTTACAAATTATATAGAAACGATTAGATTCGTTTTTTAATAATTATTAATTTTATTTCTAAAAATATTTAGATAATATTATTTAGAAATAAAAATTCATTTAGTGTGTAAATTAATAGTAGTAAGTCTATTAGGTTTTATTCTGAGGGTTTTTTAGTAATGAGAATTACATAAATAGTTTACAGATTTCTTTCTAATATTTTAGCTACTATTCTGGTTTATAAAAACAAACATAAAGTTTTTTTAGTTTATTTAAAATTAATGTTGTTAAAAATATTTAAAAAAAATGTTTTCGCTATAATTTTGATGTTTTTTTATCAAAATGAAAATATTTTATAGCAAAATATTTGAATTACATACTTATAAAGAGTTAAGTGTGTTAAAATAATAAAGAAAAAAAGGTGTCTTTTTTTAATTTTTTAGAATTATTTAAATAATAATATCAGGTATCTATATAAAGAATAAACAAAACTTAATAGTGCAAATAAGACGTTATTTGTACTATTAAGTTCTGTTATTGTGTAAGGTATTTGAGTTCAATAGATTTTAATCTTAAAATGAACCTTTGTGTTTTAGTAAATAAAAGATAAGTTATTTATTTGCTTTTTCCTCATTAAATAAATCAACCTTTCTTAACCATTTCGTTTTCTTATCAAACAAGAAAATATCTAATAGTAAAAATAAAATAGCAATTGCTAAAAACCATTGAAACTGGTCTTTATAATCAGAAAACTGCTTGGTTTCAAATTCGCTTTTTTGTGCGCTTGTAATTATATCAGAAATCTCTTTTACAGGATTTTTAGTAACATTACCGTCAATATAATTTCCGTCAGCAGCATTTGCAATTCCTTTTAAGACATCAGGTTTGCGTTGTGTAATTACGGTTTCTCCTTTATTGTCTTTTTTGTAGCCAATCATAGAATTACCAACTCGCATTGGTATTGGAGCTCCTTTTTCTGAACCAACACCAATTGTATAAATTTTGATGCCTTTGTTAGATAAATCTTGAGCCATTTGTTTAGTTTCTTCTTGATGATCCTCACCGTCAGAAATAATAACTAAAAAACGGTTAGTTTGTTCGTCGTCATTATAATAAGTTTTTGCTAAATCTAACGCTTCATTTATAGCTGTTCCTTGGCTAGAAACCATATCTGGATTTGCGTTTTGCAAAAACATATTTGCTGCTGCATGATCTGTAGTAATTGGCAAAAGTGGATACGCATTACCTGCATATACAATAATACCAACTCTATCGCTACCTAATTTATCTATGATTTTAGAAATTATTTGTTTCGCTTTTTCTAATCGGTTAGGCGCAATGTCTTCTGCCAACATACTTTTAGAAACATCTAACGCAAAAACGATATCTACACCTTCTCTTTTGATGGTTTTTAACTTCGATCCCATTTTTGGATTTACTAAAGAAATTACTAAGAAAGCAATTCCTAAAAGCAACATAATCAATTTTAAAGTTGATTTAAATACGGATGAATTTGGTGCCAACTTTTTTAATAAACCCGCATTAGAGAATTTACGTTGCGTTCTTTTTTTCCACCATAAAACCAACAGAAAAACAACAATCATTGCAGGAATAATTGCTAGTAAATAAAAATAAATTGGTTCTTCAATCTTATACATTGTGTAATTGTTTAAGCGGTTAATTGTTTAATTGTTAATTCGCGTTGCTAAGTAGTTACACGTTTAAATAATTAAACAGTTACACTTTTTTACTCTTTTTTTAATTGTGATTTTCTTAATGCATTTAGCATATTAGAAATCTTATAAATTCGTTCTCTTAATTTTAAATAATCTTCTTCAGAAATAAATTCTAATTCTTTTGATACTAAAATGATTTAAAACTTCCGTTGTTGTACTAAATGCAATGGTTGTAAAATGTGCTTTATCCTAATTTGTAATTCTTGATGTAACTTCTGCTAAATTAGCCGCAATAGAATTTTTTGATCTCCTTATTTGACTAATTAATCCAAATTTTTCTTCATTAGGAAAAGTAGAAGTTACTTTATAAATGTCTTTGGATAGCTGAATTGCTTCTTTCCATACTTCTAATTTTTTAAATGAAAATACATACATTTTTTTACAATTACACGTTTAAATAATTCAACATTTACACATCATATTTATATAAAACTCTTAAATAATGTGTTTCTTAAAATGAATTCTAATATTAAAAATCCAAGAGCTAAAAAAACTAATTCTCTATATAATTCTTGATAATTGTAATATTTAAATTCTTCTATTTTTGTTTTTTCGAGCTTATCAATTTCATCATAAATTTCTTTTAATGAATTGTTGTCTGTTGCTCTAAAATATTTTCCTTGCGTTTCTGTTGCTATTTCTTTAAGCAATTCTTCGTCAATTTCAACTTGTTGTTTTCTAAAATTTAAAAGACCAGTTCTAGGATCTTTACTCCAAGGAAAATCTGCCATTCCGTTGGTTCCAATTCCTATCGTGTATACTTTGATTTCTAATTCTTTTGCAAGTTCTGTAGCAGTTCTTGGATCTATGTTTCCAGAGTTGTTTACACCATCAGTCAATAAAATAATAACTTTAGATTTTGCCTTACTTTCTTTTAATCTATTTACGCCAGAGCCTAAACCCATTCCTATTGCTGTTCCGCCATCTAATTGTCCCCAATGTAATTCAGAAATAGTACGTTTTACAATGCTTTTATCGCTTGTAATAGGTGTTTGTGTGAAACTTTCACCTGCGTAAACAACAATTCCTATTCTATCATTTGGTCTTCTATCAACAAAATTTACAGCCACTTTTTTAAGCGCTTCTAGTCTGTTGGGTTTTAAATCTCGAGCCAACATACTTGCAGAAACATCAATAGCCATAACAATATCTATACCTCTGTTTGTTTTTGTTTTTTTACTAACAGAAACATTTCTAGGTCTAGCCAAAGCAACTATAATTGCCGCTAAAGCAAAGAGTCTTAAAAGGTGTAAAATTGGTTTTAATTTAGGTAAAATCGACGCTTTTGCTTTAAAACCTTTTACACTTGGTATGGTTAAAACTGCGGCATCTTTTTTGCGCATAAAGAAATACCAAATTGCTAAAAGCGGAATTAAAATCAACAGCCATAAAAACTCCGGATTTAGAAATTCAAAATTATTCCAATTCATCATTTTTTCTAACTGGTTTTGGTTTTAAATTACTAATAATATCAAGTGCATCTTTTCTGTCTTCTTCAATTTCTAAAGACAAAGGTTTAGATTTTGCAAATTTTACTAAATCTGCCTCTTGCAGTAATTCTTTTAATTTTTTAATGGTTTCTTTTGATGTTCTTATTGTTTCTGCTTCATTAAAATCTTTTAACATTTCTACAACTTCATCCGTAGTTTTTTCTAAAGCAGGTACACTTAATTCGCGTTCAATATAACCACGCACAATTTCTGTTAATTCACTATAATATTCTTTAACTTTATTGTTCTGCCATAAAAGTTTTTCATCCAATTCATTTAATTTAAAGACAGCTTCTTCGAAAGGTGGTAAAACTCTAAAAGTTGGTGTATCTTCTTCAATTTTTCTTTTTCTGATAACAAACCAGTAAATCCAAAAACCAATTATTGCTAAAGCAGCAATAAGTATATAAATGTATATTTTAAAATCATCAAAAGTATAAGGTTCTGCTTTGATGGTTTTTATAGGATATTTCTTAACTTTTGTGGTATCAATGGCAACTGTAGCAACATTTACCAATAAAGAATCTGTAAGATACGCTTGGTTTTTTACAAATACGTGTTGCTGCGGAATGTAATATGCGCCACTATCAAAACCAGTTATAATATACTTTTGAATAAGCATATTATTAAGAGTATCAATCTTTGCAGAATCAACTACTTCTAATCCTTTTAATGCTAGTTTTGGCAAAATAACATCGTCAATTTCATTTACAGAAATTTTTAAATTAAATTGTTCGCCAATTCTAATTCGCGACGTTTCAATTTGCGCTTTAACCATCGGATTTTGGGCAAAACTAATTGTCGTTATCAGTAAAAAAATATGTAAAATGTATTTTTTCATTTTTTGCTTATCTTCCTTTATGTTTAAAATAGCCAAGTAATTTTTTTACGTAACCTTCATCAACCCTTGTGTTTATTGTACCTGCACCACATCTTTTAAAAGTGTTAACGTAATAATCTGTTAATCTTAGCGCATTTGCTTTGTAATTTCTTCGGATTGATTTTGAAGACGTATTTATCAACTGTACAGCTCCAGTTTCTGCATCTAACATTTGAACCATTCCTAAATTCGGAATTTCCTCATCATGTTTATCAAAAATTCTGATTCCTGTTAAATCGTGTTTTCTAGCAGCAATTTTTAATGTTTTTTCATAATCATCATCAATAAAATCTGATAACATAAAAACAATTGCTTTCTTTTTCATCACGCTTGATAAAAATTTTAAAGCCACAGAAATATCTGTTTTTTTACTTTTTGGTTTAAATTCTATCAGTTCTCTAATAATTCGTAAAACGTGACTTTTTCCTTTTTTAGGCGGAATAAATAACTCAATATCATCAGAAAATAAAATTAAACCTACTTTATCATTATTTTGAGTGGCAGAAAAGGCTAGTGTTGCTGCAATTTCTGTAACCGTATCTTTTTTAAATTGAGTTGATGTTCCAAAAGATTCTGATCCAGAAATATCTACCATTAACATCATTGTTAACTCACGTTCTTCCTCAAAAACTTTAATATAAGGTTCATTGTAACGTGCGGTAACATTCCAATCAATAGCTCTTACATCATCGCCAAATTGATATTGTCTTACTTCAGAAAAAGTCATACCACGCCCTTTGAATGATGAATGATATTCACCTCCAAAAATATGATCAGACAAACGTCTTGTCTTAATCTCAATTTTACGAACTTTTTTAAGTATCTCTTTAGTTTCCATTTTATGCTGTTGGCTTTTGGTAGGTTAGCTTTTAGCGAAAGGCTAAAGGCAATTAGCTAATAGCTTTCTAAGGTACTTCTACTTCGTTTATAATTGAATTTATAATGTCTTCTGAAGTTACATTTTCTGCTTCTGCTTCATACGTAATACCAATTCTGTGACGTAAAACATCAAAAACAACGGCTCTAACATCTTCTGGAATTACATATCCTCTTCTTTTGATAAAAGCATAACATTTAGCAGCTTTTGCTAAGTTGATACTTCCACGAGGTGATGCTCCAAAACTTATTAAATCTTTTAATTTTGGTAAATTATATTTCTCTGGATAACGAGTTGCGAAAATAATATCAAGAATATATTTCTCAATTTTTTCATCCATATAAACTTCATTAGCAACTTCTCTTGCTCTTAAAATTTGTTCTACAGTTATTACCGGATTTACAGTTGCAAATCCGCCAGATAAATTTTGACGCATAATAACTTGTTCGTCTTGTAGTTTTGGATAATCGATAACCACTTTTAGCATAAATCTATCAACTTGTGCTTCTGGTAAAGGATATGTTCCTTCTTGTTCTACAGGGTTTTGTGTTGCCATTACTAAGAAAGGTTCTTCTAATTTAAAAGTAGTATCACCAATTGTAATTTGACGTTCTTGCATCGCTTCTAATAAAGCAGATTGCACTTTTGCAGGCGCTCTGTTTATCTCATCCGCTAATACAAAGTTTGCGAAAATTGGACCTTTCTTTATAGAAAAATCATTTACTTTCATGTTGTAAATCATTGTTCCTACAACATCCGCAGGTAATAAATCTGGTGTAAATTGCACTCTACTAAAACTTGCTTGTACAGCTTTCGCTAAAGTGTTAATGGCTAAAGTTTTTGCCAAACCAGGTACACCTTCAAGTAAAATATGCCCATTACCAAGTAAGCCAATTAACAAACTTTCAATCATTTGTTTTTGTCCAATAATTACTTTATTCATTTCTAAAGTAAGAATATCTATAAAGGCACTTTCTCTTTCTATTTTTTCATTAATAGCTCTTACATCTACATCCATTGTATATTTATTAGGTATTATTTTTTTGAAACAAAGCTACAATTTTAACAAAATTCTTTTTGTTAAAAGAAGGTTAAAGATGTTTTTTAAAATTACTTTTTTAAATAGATGATAATTATTGTGTTAAAAAAAATATGTATTATTTAAATTTAATTTAAAAACGTTATTTTTTTGTTAAATTAAATAGGAATACTCGATATATTAATCAATATTTGTGTATAACTCAAAATTTTATTGAATATGAAAAAAAATGACATTTTAAAAACATTAATGTTTTCTTTCTTGTTTTTGTTACCATTAATAATGGCGGCACAAACAATAAAAGGAAAAGTTACAGACTCATCTGGAGGTGCTTTGCCTTATATGAATGTAGTTGAAAAAGGAACTACTAATGGAACCGTTACAGATGATAACGGAGAATTTTCTATACCTGTAAAAGAATTACCAATAAAATTAGTAATTTCTTCTATGGGTTTTAAAACTAAAGAAGTTACAGTGAATAAGGCGTCTTATTTAACAATAGTTGTAAAAGAAGATAATGCTTTAGGAGAAGTTGTTATTATTGGGTCTAGAAATAAATCTAGAACAATGATTGATACTCCTGTTCCTATAGATATTATAAGTATGGAAAATCTTTCTAATTCAGGAGCTCAAACTTCTGTTACAGAAATATTAAATTATGTGGCGCCTTCATTTACATCAACTACACAAACAGTTTCTGATGGTACAGATCATGTAGATCCAGCGTCTTTAAGAGGTTTAGGGCCAGATCAAGTATTGGTTTTAATTAATGGGAAAAGACGTCATAAATCTGCCTTAGTAAATGTAAATGGTACAGTTGGTACAGGTACAGTTGGTACAGATATGAACTCTATTCCCACTGCTTCTATTGAAAGAATTGAAGTTTTACGTGATGGTGCAGCTGCTCAATATGGTTCTGATGCAATTGCTGGAGTAATTAACATTGTTTTAAAGAAAGCTACTAATGAGTTAGCAATAAATATTAACAGTGGTGCAAATTTTAGTGAACATTCTAACCAATATAATGAAGGTGGTGTAGATGGCGAAAAATTTCAAATTGATGCAAATTATGGTGTAGATTTAGGAGATAATGGTGGTTATATTAATTTTACAGGATCTTTAGCTACAAGAGGCGCAACCAATAGAAGTGATTCTATGGGGCAACCAATTTACACAATGTTTGATATTGCTACACGTAACTTAGGTTATGATGCAGCCTTTGCAATGAACCCAAGTGCATTAGCATCCTATGTTGGTGGTTTAGATCCGTCTTTGCAAGCAGTTTATGATGCTGGTATAGCAAATGGAGATTCATTTTTAGACATTATTTCTTCTAATGGAAATAATGGAGCAGTATCAGAATATGAATTAACACAAAGAGGTTTAACTCGTGATGATTTTAGAATGAAAGTAGGACAATCTAAACTGCGTTCTGGACAGTTTATGATGAATATGGAGTTGCCTTTGGATGATAATGGAGCTACATTTTATTCTTTTGGGGGTCTAAGTTTTAGAGACGGTTTAGCAGCAGGTTTTTTTAGAAGACCAGCTTATACCGATGGACGTGGAAATACAGATGCTTATGCTAACGGTTTTTTACCTCATATTGCATCTCGTGTAATAGATAAATCATTTGCAGCAGGAATTAAAGGTAAAATAGGAGAATGGGATGTTGATTTCTCTAATACTTATGGTGTAAATAGTTTTGATTTTACGATTGTAAATACAACCAATGCAACTTTAGGAGCTTCATCTCCAAATGAATTTGAAGCTGGAGGATTTTCTTTTGCACAAAATACTACTAATTTAGATGTGTCTAAGTTTTATGAAGATACTTTTGAAGGATTAAATGTTGCTTTTGGAGGGGAATATCGTGTTGAAAATTATCAATTACTTGCAGGTGAAGAATCTTCATACACAGCCTATGATGTATATGGAGAGCCTGTAAACAATCTTACATTAGATAGTGATAAAGTTAAAAGTTATTTTGGTGGTAATGTACCTGGAGGCGCTCAAGTTTTCCCAGGATATAGGCCAGAAAATGAAGTAGATCAAAACAGAAATAGTTTTGCAACTTACTTAGATTTAGAGGCAGATTTATCTGAATCTTTTTTAGTAAGCGCTGCAATACGTTATGAGAATTATAATGATTTTGGAGATGTTTTTAATTGGAAAATAGCTTCTAGATTTAAAGCTTCTGATAATTTTGCAATTCGTGCTGCAATTAGTACTGGTTTTAGAGCGCCAGATTTACATCAAATTTATTTTAATGCAACTGCTACACAATTTGTTGGTGGCTTACCAATAGAGCAAGGAACTTTCGCAAACAATAGTAGATTAGCAGATTTAATTGGAATTCCAACACTAAAAGAAGAAACTTCTCAAAATTTTAGTTTAGGTTTAACAGCTAAATTACCAGAGTCAAAAATAAAAATTACTGTAGATGCTTATATGGTAAATGTTGATGATAGAGTTGGTTTAACAAGAAGTTATAGCCCTAGTGGAGCTGAACAAACAGCAATTTTTGATGCAGCAGCAGCAGGAGCAGCTAAGTTTTTTACCAATGGTTTTGATACAGAGTCTAGCGGATTAGATATTGTAATTGATCAAAATATGAGTATTGGAGAAAATGGTACTTTGAATAATATTTTATCAGGAACATTCTCTAAAACAGAAATTAAAAATGTAAAATCTATTCTTGGAACTGAAATTTTAGATGCTACTTTAAAAGGTTATATACAAGATGCAATGCCAAGAACGAAGTTTAATTTAACTAATAGTTATAAAACTGGTAAGTTTAGTGCTATGTTACGAAATGTTTATTTTGGTTCTGTAAATGACCCAGACTTTGCAGGAGCAGTAACTTATGATGCAAAAATTATTACGGATTTAACTTTTGGTTATGAAGTAACAGAGAATTTAAGATTAACTGTTGGATCTAATAATTTATTAGACGTATACCCAGATGAAGTGCCTACAGCAAGTAATTATGGAGGTCAATTCATCTTTTCAAGAAGAACTTCTCAATTTGGGTTTAATGGAAGATACGTATTTGGTAAATTAACATTCACTTTAAAATAAAAACGATGAAGAATATTAATAAATTTTTAGGAATTGCACTTTTAAGTGTTAGCATAAGTTTTCTAAGCTGTGATAATAGCGAAGATTTTGATGAAGTTGTTTCTCAAATTGAAACTACAGATATAGTGAACACTATTTTTATAGAAACAGATGCTACGCAACAAGAAGTAGCTATTGCAAATGTAGACGAAAGTCAAAATATTACTGTAGGTGTAAATACTGCAATTTCCACAGATGTAGATTTCACTTTTAATGTTACAAAAGATGGTAGTGCAGCTGTATTGAATACAGATTATACTGTTGACAATACTTCTTTACTTTCTGGAGATACAAATATAACTGCTAATGTTACTTTTTTGGCAGCAGGTAGGTATGAGGTGTTTGTGGCTGGTAGTTCTTCTGCAGACTTAACTATTGTAGAAAATAAATCTATCTTTTTGGTTCCAAGTCCAGTTAAATATACATTTGAATGGGCAGATGATTTTTATGATTATGATGTTTTTATTTTTGATGTGCTAGACCCTAATTTGGTAGATGTATATGATAATTTTGATTCTTCATTGGTTACAACAGTTTATGGGTATAGTGGTGAAACTGTAGCTTTAGAAGAAATTTCAACAGCTTTACCTATTGGCTCAGCTTATATTTTTGTTGAAGATTATTGGAATGATAATAATGCGAGTGATCCAGTTGTTTTAACAATTACTGTTGCAGGAGAAAGCCCTCAAGTATTTAACTTAACAATAGATAAAGATAAGTATGTTTTAAAAATTGAAACATCTCTTAATGCAGATGCTTCTGGTTTAGAATATACGTTTACGGCACTTTAAGTAAAACTAATATTTTATAAAAAAGCGGCAAATTTTGCCGCTTTTTTTATTGCTTATATTCAAGTAATTTAAAATTTTCTTCAAACTCTCCATATGTAAAATAGTTAATCCAATCACCAAGGTTTATGTATTTGCTATTTTCTTGAAGTTCAACTTCTAAAGGCAAATGTCTATGTCCAAACACAAAATAATCGTAATGTTTTTCTGTAAGTTTGTATTTACAATATAAAACTAGCCATTCTTTTTCGTTGCCTAAGTATTTTGCGTCTTCATCACCAGAAATCGCTTTGTTTTTTACGGACATATATTGACCTAATTTTACGCCTAAATCTGGGTGAAGCCATTTATACATCCATTTAAATAAAGGAAATGTAAACACTTTCTTCATGCGTTTAAAGCCTTTGTCATCAGGGCCTAAACCATCTCCATGACCAATAAAAAATTTTTTATTGTTGATGAGAAATTCTTGTGGTTTGTGATAAACAGGAATGTTTAATTCTTTTTCAAAATAATCATTCATCCATAAATCATGATTACCAACAAAGAAATAAATAGGAATTCCAGCATCTTTTATTTCTGCTAGTTTTCCTAAAACACGCACAAATCCTTTAGGAACAACGGTGTCGTATTCGAACCAAAAATCGAATAAATCGCCTACTAAAAAAATTGCTCCTGCATCTTTTTTAATTTTATTTAACCAAGCAACAAACTTTTTTTCTCGAGGAAAACTTGCTGCTGCTGTTGGTGCTCCTAAATGTTGATCTGAAGCAAAATATACTTTTTTATTTTCTGATGTAGTTATTGTAATCATTAGTGCAAAGAAAAGCTATTCCTTTTTACTTTCCAACTCTAAAACCTTTTGTAACATTTTATCATCTTGATGTATAATTTTATAAAATCCAATATCGCCAAAAAGAGTATTTGCGATTGCTGCTTTTAAGTATTTTTTTAAACTTTCTTGTTTTTTTAAATCTAAACTTCCGTTTGTAATATTGGAGTTTGAATTAAAAGCAGTTCCGTCTTTATATGTTATTTTTAAGTTTTTTAAATCTTTTAATAATGGGTTTTTGCTATTTTCTATACTAGTTAAATAGTTGTAAAAAACTGTTTCGTCTTTGTCAAAATCAGCAATAAAACTATCAACTGTCCATTTTGATAATTTTTTTCGATTGTTATCTACATAATCAAAAGCAAAATTATTAATTGAATTAAAATAGAAATTAGACATATAAGAAGCAGTGTCTATTGCAACAAAAACATCAGGAATAATACCGCCTCCGCCATAAACTATTTTTCCTTTTGGTGTTTTGTATTGTAAAGAATCTACCACTTTAATGCTGTCTTTAGTTAACAATTCTCCGCTAATAATTCTTTTCTGATAATCTTTATAGTAACTTGTTTTTTCGCCATTTGTATATGGCTTTTGAATAGAACGACCAGTTGGAGTGTAATATCTTGCAGTTGTTAAACGAACAGCAGAACCATCGCCTAAATCCATTTCTATTTGCACTAAACCTTTACCAAAAGACCGTCTTCCAATTATGGTTCCTTTATCGTTGTCTTGCAAAGCGCCAGCAACAATTTCTGATGCAGAAGCAGAATTTTCATCAATTAAAACATATAAACCACCTTTTTCGAAAGAGCCAATTTCTGTAGCAAAAAATTCTTCTATTTGTTCTTTATTGTTTTTTGTAAATACCATGAGTTTATTGTCTTCTAAAAACTCATCAATAATTCTGTTTGCAATATCTATATAACCACCACCATTTCCGCGTAAATCTAAAACCAAAGATTTCATTCCTTTTTTAATTAAGGTATTTAAAGCGGGTTTAAATTCTTTATATGTATTTCTAGCAAAACGATCTAGCTTTATATAGCCAATAGAATCGTTCATCATATAAGCTAAATCGACACTTTTAATGTTTACGTTTCCGCGAGTAACATCAACATTAAATAAAGAGTTGTTGCTTTTTCTATAGATTTGAAGTTTTACTTTTGTGTCTGGTTTTCCTTTAAGATACTGAGGAATATTATTGCTTCTAAGTCTTTTGCCGTATAAAGTATCGTTGTTTGCTATTAAAATACGATCTCCTGCTTTAATTCCTGCTTTAATACTTGGGCCTCCTTTTATAGTTTGCACAACGGTTATTGAGTCTTTTATCATTCTAAATTGAACGCCAATTCCTACAAAATTACCTTGCATATTTTCTGTAACTTCTTGTAATTCTTCTTTTGGAATGTAAACAGAATGTGGGTCTAAATCGCCCAATATTGTAGTAATTGCATCGTCTAATAAGCTGTCTGTATCTATTTTATCTACATAATCTTGCTCTATAAAATTAATAAGTTTTTTAATTTTTAACTCTTTTGATTGCGATTTAGAAAACGATAACATATCGTTGGAATTCCCTGCAAAAAAAACGCCAATTAAAATTCCTAGAACAATAGCAATTGAAAAATATATTGGTAGATTATTTTTATTCATAAGGTAAATATTTAATTTCTACACCAGCTTTTTCTAAAAATTCTAAACCAGCATTGTCTCTGTAAGCTTTGGCGTAAACAACACGTTTTATACCTGCTTGATGTATTAATTTGCTGCATTGTGTGCAAGGCGATAATGTTATATATAAAGTTGCGTTTTTAGCAGATTGTGTAGAAGAAGCAACTTTTAAAATTGCGTTTGCTTCTGCGTGTAAAACTTCCCATTTTGTAATTCCTTCTTCATCTTCACAACAATTATTAAAACCTGTTGGTGTTCCGTTAAAACCATCAGAAATAATCATTCTATCTTTTACAATTAACGCACCAACTTGTTTGCGTTTACAATGCGATAATTTACCCCATTCTAAAGCCATTTTTAAATAAGCTTTATCGTATTTTAATTGCTTTTTTTCTGTCATATAACGAAAGTATAAAGATTTGTAGAATTAGGATGTTAATTAATAGACAAAATAATTACCAGAAAACTCTGTCCATCATCATTTGTATCGCAAAACCAATAACAATTGATGATAAAACTAAAATCCAATCTCTTCTATTTACCCTAAAAAGATTTATAAATAAGTAGCCGAAACTTAAAATTGCTAAAACAATAATTATTTGTGCAGCTTCAATACCAAGCGCAAATTCTGCTAAAGGTAAAATTTTATCTTCTTCTTGACCAATCATCATTTTAAAGTAATTAGAAAATCCTAAGCCATGAATTAATCCAAAAAATAGCGCAAAAATTAAGTTAAGATTTTCTTTTCCGTTGGATGTTCTTTTAGCTGTAAACAAGTTAATTACACCTGTAATAAAAATGGTTAAGGGAATTAAAAATTCAATTAAATCAACTCTAATTTCCACAATTTTAAAAGCAGCTAAAGCTAGGCTAGTAGAGTGTCCTAATGTAAATAATGTAACAAGCCATAATACTTTTTTCCATTGTTTAAAAGTGAACACAACCGCTAAAACAATTAAAAATAAAATATGATCAATAGCTAGGTAATCTAGCACGTGATATAAGCCCATTTTAAAATAAAGTAAAAAATCGTCCATTTAAAATTCTAATTTAGAGAGTGTCAAAGATATTAAAAACAATAATTTTAGATAATTATAAAAAGGATTGATTTTAAATCAGAATAAATCAATTCGATTATATTGTTAAATCACTTCGTTTAAAATCTTGATTCAAACCAATTATCTCTCGTAATTCTTCAAAAACAAAAAGTAATATTTTTTCTGATAGAATGATTTTTTGGATATAATATTCATGTAATATTTGTGTGTAGTATATATCAAAATTAAAAAAGATAGAAAATCTGAAAAAAGATTAAAAATTTATAAGTCATACATTGATAAGGTTTAATTATAAAAGAAACAGGTGTTTAGCTTTTAAATAAAAATTTTGTTCTTATGTAATTCTTTAATTTAAAAAGCCTATATTTGGGTGCCCAAACTGGTTAACCAAAATATTATGATTAAAACGAAAGCTAAAATTATCTTTATTATGGGGGTTTCTGGAGTGGGAAAAAGCACCATAGGAAGCTTATTATCAGAAAAATTAAATATTCCTTTTTTTGATGGAGATGATTTTCATCCGGAAGAAAATATTTTAAAAATGTCTAAAGGAGAGCCTTTAAATGATGATGATAGATTGGGTTGGTTGCAAACGCTAAACAAATTAGCGATAGAACAATTGGTAAATAAAGGTTGTGTTATTGTTTGTTCGGCATTAAAAGAAAAATACCGCGACATTTTAAATACGGATATAAAAGAGCGCGCAGAATGGGTTTTCCTAAATGGTTCTTTCGAACAAATTAAGCAAAGAATTAACGATCGTAAAGGGCATTTTATGAGTTCTGACTTGTTAAAATCTCAATTTGACATTTTAGAAGCACCAAAAAACGCTATTGAAATAGATATAAATTTATCACCTAATAATATTGTAGAAATGATTAGTAAGGAAATCTTAAAAAAATCTGAATTTGGTTTATTCGGATTAGGAGTTATGGGTAAAAGCCTTAGTAGAAACCTAGCAAATAAAGGATTTAACATTTCTTTATTTAACAGACATGTTGAAGGTGTAGAAGAAGATGTAGCGAAAAAATTTAAGAATGAATTTAAAGAATTATCATCAAGTCTTGCTTTTGATAATATAGAATCTTTTGTGAATTCTCTACAAAAACCAAGAAAAATCATGTTAATGGTGAATGCTGGTAAAATTGTAGATTATGTTATTGAAGATCTTTTGCCATTTTTAGATGCTGGAGATATTTTAATTGATGGAGGGAACTCAAACTATAATAAAACAAAAGAACGATTTCATTATTTAAAATCTAAAAATATTCATTTTGTTGGCACTGGAGTTTCTGGTGGCGAAGAAGGCGCTTTAAAAGGACCGTCAATTATGCCTGGTTGTGATAAAGATGTTTATAAAGATATTCAGCCTTTTTTAGAAGCGATTGCAGCTAAAGATGCTAATAATTTGCCTTGTTGTACTCACATAGGAACTGAAGGAAGTGGTCATTTTGTAAAAATGGTGCACAATGGAATTGAGTATGCAGAAATGCAATTACTTGCTGAGGTTTATGTAATGTTAAAAGCTTTAGGAAATAATCCAGACCAAATTGCCACTATTTTAGAATCTTGGAAAGCATCAACAAACAGTTATTTATTAGAAATTACGATTGATATTTTAAGAAAAAAAGAAGGTGATGATTGGTTAGTGAACAAAATAATGGACAAAGCAGGAAATAAAGGAACGGGAAACTGGACAACTATTTCGACTGCTGAATTAGGAGTGCCAAGTACCATGATAGCTTCTGCATTATTTGCTCGTTATACTTCATTTTATAAAGAAGAACGAATTACTGCAAGTGAAAATTTTGAAAAAAATACTACTTCTAATCTAAATCTTACTACGGATGATATTCTAAAAGCATATCAATTTGCTAGAATTATAAATCATTATCAAGGTTTTAAATTAATTCAAGAGGCTTCTAAAAGTTATAGTTGGAATTTGAATTTAAGCGAATTAGCTAGAATCTGGACAGGTGGTTGTATTATTAAATCTGATTTGATGGTAGAGTTTGTTGACATCTTTAAAACAACAGATAATTTGTTAACCAATAAAATAATAATTAAAAAAATAAAATTATTAAAACCAAGTATTAAAAAAGTGGTTTCTGAAGGTATTTTAAATGAATTAGCAATTCCTACTTTTAGTGAAGCTATTAATTTTTTAAACAGTTTTGCAGTCGCAGATTCATCAGCAAACTTAATACAAGCTCAACGCGATTATTTTGGTGCACATACGTATCAAAGAAAAGATGATAATTCAAAGAAATTTTATCATACAGATTGGATAAATAACTAAACTAAAACCATAAAACGATGTCCACAGTCGAAAAGAAGAAATCATTACTAAAAAAAATTATTGCAATAGTTTTAGGCTTTGGGCCAGGAATTTTTGCCATTGGTTATACCATAGGTACAGGTAGTGTAACTTCTATGATTGTTGCCGGAAGTAAGTTTAATATGCAATTATTATGGGTGCTATTATTAAGTTGTGTTTTTTCTGGAGTTTTAATGTTTGCTTATGGAAATTATGCTTTACTAACTGGCGAAACAGCACTTTATGGATTTAAGAAACATTTAAAATATGGTAAGGTTTTAGCGATTCTAATTATTGTTGGTATAACTTTTGGTCAATGGAATTCTTTAATGGGAATTTTGGGTATTTCTGCCAATATTATTTTTGAAATACTAGCAATAAATTTTCAAGGTTTAGAAGCATATAAATATGAAACCGTTTTAATAACTGCAATTATAATAATTGTTACTTTTTACTTATTAATGTTGGTAGGTAAATATACTTTTTTTGAAAAAATACTCGTCCTATTTGTAAGCTTAATGGGGTTTTCGTTTCTGTTATCATTATGTTTTGTACAACCATTACCTTTGGATGTTGTAAAAGGATTAATACCAACAATACCAGATATTCCTGGCGGAAAAATGTTGGTTGCTGCTTTTGTTGGTACAACGATGGCATCTGCTACATTTTTATCAAGACCATTATTTGTAAAAGGAAAAGGTTGGACCATTAAAAATTTAGATCAACAGAAAAAAGATTCTATTACAGCGGCAGTTTTAATTTTTGTAATTAGTGGAGTTATAATGGCAGTAGCAGCTGGAGCTTTATTTTATCAAGGTAAAGAAGTTACTCAAGTTTTAGATATGGCAAATACTTTAGAACCAGTTGCGGGTAAATGGGCAGTTTCTATTTTCTTTTTTGGCGCATTAAGTGCGGGTTTATCTTCTATATTTCCTTGTTTGTTAATCGCTCCTTTATTAATTGCAGATTATCAGTCTGGTGTTTTAGATACAAACTCTCGTCAGTTTAGAATAATTACTGCTATAGCTTGTTTGGTTGCTTTAATTGGTCCTGCTTTTGGAGCAAATCCAATAGAAATTCAAATATTATCTCAAGTATTTAATGTCTTTGTTTTGCCAGTTGTAATATTTGGAATTATACTGATGTTAAGTAGTAAAAAAGTAATGAAAGATTACAAGACTAGTTTAGGGGTTTATATTGGAATGTACGCTGCGTTGTTCTTTTCTTTAGTGATTTCATACAACGGTATATTAGCTCTTTTAGAATATTTTTAAATGAAATAAATTTTAATTACAGCCAAGTTTTATATAATAATAGAATAGTCAAACGTATGAAAATAAGTTTAATAGATGAAAATTCAAATAGAATGTTTCAGAATGATGTAATCTGTAAGATTCGTGATTTAATTAACGCTAAAAATTTAGAGCGTGGAGATAAGTTACCATCAGAAAGAGTTATGTCAGAAAAATTTGATGTAAAAAGAAATCATATTAGAGAAGCTATAAGAAAACTTGAATTTTATGGCGTGTTAAAATCAATGTCTCAAAGTGGTACTATTCTAGCAATTGGGTTAACTGGTTTTAACGGTATGATAGAGGAAATAGTGTCTCTAGATATACCAGCTTTTAATGAGCTTGTAGAAACTCGTATTTCATTAGAGTTAGAGATTGTTTCTTTAGCTGCTCAAAGACGTACAGATTTTGATTTAAAACGAATAAAAGATGCATTAAATGCTTTTAAAGCCAAAATTACTATTGGTGATGATTATTTAGAAGAAGATTTATTATTTCATATATCGATAGCAAAAGCTAGTAAAAATAATACAATGGTGTCATTAATGCTTTTATTAACACCGCCAATTCTAAAAACATACGATCGAGATACTGTTTGTGAAGGTGATAAAGTATTTTCAGAAATTAAAAAACACGAAGATATTTATTTAGCAATAAAATCTAAAGACTCTCAAATTGCAACAAAAATGATGCATAAGCACTTTTTTAAATTATCAAAACACATAGAAATAAATGAAACTAAATAAATTAAAAATGAAAAAACAAATAATTAAGTCCGTATCGGTATGCTTGCTTTTTGGAGCTTTATTAACACTTAATAGCTGTAAAAAAGAAACGAAGCCAAAAGCTAAAAAAGAAGTACAAAAAACAATGTATGCAAGTGATATTATTCCATTTTTTGATCACTGGAAATTAGTTTTAGGAAACGGTGTAAATGCAGGAATTGCTAATGATTTTGAAAATAAAGATTTCTTTTATACCGAAAAAGATGCCAATGGAGAATGGGTTGTTTTTAAAGCACCAAATGCAGGAAGTACACATGGAACATCAAACAATACAAGAACAGAATTAGGGCAAATTAAAAAATGGTATCCTGAAACTGCAAATGATAAATTATCAGCAACGCTTAAAGTAATGAATGTTTCTTCTACTGGTGATAAAACTGTTGCGGCGTCTCATGCTGTGGTTGTAGGTCAAATTCATAGTGCAGATAAACATGAAAATGAACCATTAAAAATATTCTATAAAATATATCCTGGTCATACTAAAGGTTCTGTTTTTTGGCATTACGAAATTAATACTGCGGGTAATGATAATTCTGTAAGATGGGATTATTCTTTACCTGTTTGGGGTAATGATTTTTCTGTAGTTGGACCAGATGCAAATACACCTCCAAGTGAACCAGAAGAAGGTATTGAGTTAGGCGAAGAATTTAGCTATGAAATTGAAGTTAAAGATGGTATTATGAACTTAACATTTACTAGTGAAGGACACGAGACCAAAACATTTACAAAAAACTTAATTAAATCCGATTTTTCTACAAAAGCAGATATTCCAGAACAAACACAAAAATTATTTGTGCCAATTGGTCAAGATGGCGTAGAACGAAAAGAAGCATATAAAGGAGAGGGTTGTTTCTTTAAGTTGGGTTGTTACAATCAAACAAATGGTAAATCTCCGGAAGTAAATAAAAATTGGTGTTCTGGTGCAGAAACACATGGAGGGGATATTCAAAAACAATATGAAGACGGAAATTATGCCGAGGTTTGGTTTAAAAAAGCAAGTATTTCGGTAAGTAAAGCTGCTGTTTCCAATCAAGGTTATTTTAATAAAAACGATCATAAATAATATATCAATATGAATCAGAATAAATTAAACGGGAAAAACGTACTTATAACTGCAGGAGCTCAAGGAATTGGAGAATCCATATCAAAACACTTTATAGATGCTGGATCTAATGTTGCAATACACTATTTTTCTAGTGCCGATACTGCAAATGAGTTGGTAATATATGCAAAAAGTAAAGGAGTAAATGCTGTAGCTATTAGTGGGGATTTAACCAAAGAAGCTGATGCAATTACAATGGTAGAAAAAACTGTTGAGGTTTTCGGTGGTTTAGATATACTAATTAATAACGCAGGATCTCTTGTGGCTAGAAGATTATTAGGCGAAATGGAAGCTGAATTTTGGCATAAAGTAATGGATATTAATATGACTTCTATGATGTTTGTAACAAAAGCTGCTGTACCATATTTAGCAAAAAACGATACTAGTAGTATTGTTAATTTAGCTTCACTTGCAGGACGTAAAGGAGGTCACCCAGGGTCATTAGTGTATGCAACCAGCAAAGGTGCTATTTTAACATTTACAAGAGCATTATCTACAGAATTAGGTCCTCAAGGAACAAAAGTTAATGCAGTTGCTCCTGGTTTAATTCTTGGTACATCATTTCATAATACACATACAACAAAAGAATCAGCAGCAGAAACAATTGCTGGAATTCCAATTCAAAGAGCGGGTAACGCAGCAGATGTAGCAAGAGCTGTTTTATATTTAGCATCAGAATATGATGGTTTTATAACTGGTGCTACACTAGACATCAATGGAGGTGTTTACAATATGTAATTTATTATAAAAAAGTGAATAAACACAAGATCAATTTAAGTTCTTAGCGTTTAAATTTAATCAGTGCCTAAACCTAAAACTATGCTAAAAACTCCAGTAATTCATCCAACAATTATGGAAGTGCTTGCACGTTCTGGTCATTTTGCTCAAGTAGTTATTGCTGATGGTAACCTACCTGTTGGTGCTATGAAAGGGCTAAATTCTACAACTGTTCATCTTAATTTTCGTCCCGGATTGTTAGATGCTCTTACAGTGCTAGAAGGTATATTAGAAGTTTGTCCCATTCAAGGTGCAATTGTTATGGAAAAACCAGCAGAAGCAAATGCAGAAATACATGATGCATATAAAAAGTTGCTTGGAGATGTAACTTGGGATGAAATGGAAAGATGGGCTTTTTATGATAAAATTAGAGACCAAAATACAACATTAATTATTCAAACAGGAGAACAACGTCGTTTTGCTAATTTGATACTAACTGTTGGAGTGGTAAAAATGGCAGAAGAAAGCAATTTTTAAAGATTGTAAAACACACTGTTACAAGAAAAATAATAAAATTAAATAGAAAAATAATGAAAATAAGAATCGCTAAAATATTCATAAAATATTTTTTAGTAGTAAGCTTTGGTTTACTATTAGTAGGTTGTTTTAAGTCAAAGAAAAAAACTCCTATTAAAGAAACCAATTCTGTCACATATCCTAGTGATGTGATTCCTTTTATGGATGAATGGAAAATTCTTCTAGGTGATGGAGAACATTCTGATGACTTATTAAAATATAGTAAAAAGGATTTTTTCTATGTTTCTAATGATGGAAAGACAAATTGGGTGGTATACAAAACACCAAATGCAGGAATAACTTCAAAAACTTCTAGCAATACAAGAACAGAATTAGGGCAAAAAAAACATTGGATTCCTGAAATAGGAGGGAAGTTAACAGGCACATTAAAAGTACAACATGTTTCTACTTCTGGAGATGCAAGAGTTGCAGCTTCATACTCAGTTGTTGTTGGTCAAATTCATAGTGATGAAGGTCATGAAAATGAACCTATAAAAATATTTTATAAAAAATTTCCTAGACATAAAAAAGGTTCTGTTTTTTGGAACTATGAAATTAATACAAAAGGTGATAATTCAAAAAGATGGGATTATTCAACCGCGGTTTGGGGTAATGATATGTCTGTTGTTGGTGAAAATGCAACTTCATATCCAAAAGAACCTATAGACGGAATTGAATTAGGTGAAGAGTTTAGTTATGAAATAAATGTTTATAAAGGAATTATGTATCTTACCTTTAAAAGTGAAGGTCATGAAACTATTAAATTTACAAAAAACTTATTGAAATCAGATTTCTCAACGAAAGAAGATATTCCACAACAAATATGGACATTATATGCTGCAATAGGTCGTGATGGAGTAGAGCGTGAAAATGCGTACGCTGGAGAAATTCAGTATTTTAAACAAGGTGCATATAATCAAACAAATGGAAAGAATCCAGAAGATAATATAGTTTGGTATACAGGATCTGAAACGTATAATGGAGATATTGCAAAACAATATGCAAACGGCTGTTATTCTGAAGTATGGTTTAAAGAAGCTACTGTGGGTGCGGGTACGCCACCCAAAAATTAGTAGTTTTATTTAGATTACGGTAATAGGAAAATAGAAAGCATATCTCTTAAAAACAATAACTCTCTATTTAATTGGATTTATTACTTTCTAAACTTAGTTCGAATTTAATTTTTTGCTGATAAAATAGATGCTTAATATTTAGTCGATTTTTTCTTTTGTAGGTATAAAATTTTGATTTATAGGGTTAATTTAAACTATTATTAAAGAGTGTTTCTTGCTTTTTTAAGTTTCTGTTTATGATTATATTGGGTAGTATAACTTATAATAAGTAATCTTTATTTTTTGTTGCTTTAGTTTAGTTGATATATAGTAAAGATAAAATCTTTTTATGAGTGTTTAAAAAAAATGTTGATGATGAACAATGATACTTGATTAGTTGGCAAATTAGCGTTAATGTTTTGCAGTAATAATAAGACCTAGTAATAAAAATGAATATTAATGCTAAAGCTATTTTTATTTGTTTATAAATAAAAAGCTAATAATTTCTATAAAATATAAAAGGGTTACAACTTTTAATGTTGTAACCCTTTTCAAACTTAATTCAAATAATTATTTTTTAATATCCTGTATTTTGTGTTATTATTCCATCACTTGCAAAAATTTCTGAAGTTGGAATTGGAAATACATAATATTTGCTATCAACTGTTGTACCCATTTCTGCACTAACGGTATTTGTTCTTACCAAATCAAACCATCTATGCCCTTCAAAAGCTAATTCTAATCTTCTTTCATTTGCAATTGCAACTTTAACAGTAGCTTTAGTAGTTGCAGTTGTATTAGCTAAATTAGCTCTATTTCTAATTTTATTTAATTGAATAATGGCATCAGAAGTTTTGTTGTTTTCATTTAATGCTTCTGCATATAATAAAATTGCATCTCCTAATCTTAAATCTATAAAATCTTGATCTGCTCCATCAAATTTAACACCAACTCTATTTGTTGCACTAATTAAAATAGTTGCATCCTTTCTTGTTACATCACCTTCTGCGTCAAAAGCATCTACTAAAGAACTTGTTATAGGATATTCATCTGCTTTCGTGTCATTACCACCAAACCAAGCAGCAAATACAGTACCACTACCTGCAGTTATTGCGCCAGAAGTTTGAGTTGCAAATATAATTTCAGAATTTAAATCATTAACACTTCCAAAAACATCAGCAAAATTATCTTGTAAGCTCACGCCCGCTGCTGCTGCACCATTAATAACATCTTTTAAATGAGTTTCTGCATTAGTAAAATCTCCCATAAAAATATATGTTTTACCTAACATTCCTTGAGCTGCAAGCTTAGATGCTCTTCCTGTAATAATACCAGAATTATCTAACCCATTTATTGCATCTGTAAAATCATCAATAACAATTTTATAAACATCAGCTACGGGTTGTTTTGCTAAAATTGAGGTATCTGTTGTACTAGGACTTGCAGATAAATTTACAGGAATATCACCAAAAACTTTTACTAGATTAAAATATGCTAATCCTCTTAAAAATTTAGCTTCTGCAATATGAGTTGCATTTGTAGAATTTTCAATTACATTGTTTGCGCTTAATATAGATTTATATAGGTTAGCGTAAAAAGGTTGGAAAAAATCACCTTCCAAAGTAATTAAATCTCCATTAAAAACTTGAAAAGAATTATGAGGAGCCTCATCAAAAATTGCATTATCTGCTCTAAAATCTCCCATTACTGCTAATGGAGTACCTGCTGCTGTTTGATAGTAATAAGCTGCATTTAAAACTCCTGTAAAATCTGTCAAAGAATCTGCATTTGCAATATTTGGCGGTACTTGTTCTAAACTATTATCACATGATGTTATAAACATCATTGAAACAAAAACTATTAAAAATATTTTTTTCATTTTTTTCATTTTAAAATTTAACATTTAATCCTACAGTAAAACTTCTAACTACAGGACTTGCACCTATTTGAAAACCAGAGTTAACAGGTCCTTGGTAATCACCAGTAGTTTCTATACCTTCTGGATTATAAGACGTATAATCGTCTCCGAATATGTATAATAGATTTGTTGCTGCTCCATATATTCTTATGGAACTTAAACCCATTTTTTCTACAATATTATCTTCTACAGTGTAACCAATAGTAAGGTTTCTTAAAGCTAAATAAGAAGCATCTTGTACATTAGCGTCTAAATTACTTTTAGCATCTTTAACAAACATACCATTATGTACAGCACGACCATCTGCATCTTTAAAATTATCAACTAATCTACCTCCCCATTGAGAACCGTAGTAATATGGATCAACATTAAAAACTTCTCCACCTTGAGCTCCTTGAAATTGCATAGAAATATCAAAAGCTTTATAATTAATTGAAGAGTTTAATCCCCAATAAAAATCAGGAGTATTATTACCAACTTTAATTAAATCTCCGCCTTCTTCAACTGTTTTAGTAATATCGATTATACCATCTCCTTGTTGGTCAACTACATAATATTCACCAGAAGTGTTATTTGGGCTTCTTGTTGGGTCTTCTAAATATTTCATTTCTACTTGACCAGCAGTTTCTATTCCCCACATTTCACCAATTTGACCACCTACGTAGTTTCTAAATACAATATCTCTTCCAGATTGACCAGAAGGTAATCTTGGTAATTCATCTCTTTCACCTAAGTCTGTAATTTCTGTTTTAACTGTAGATAAGTTTGCACTTAAATTCCATGATAAATCTTCTTTTCTAATTAAATCTGCACCTAATTCAAATTCTAAACCAGTACTTTTTACATCACCTGAGTTTAATTTAATTTGGTTTGTACCTAATACTTCAGATACACTTTGTTCTAGTAAAATGTTTTCAATATCAGACGTATAGTAATCTACACCTAACGTATAACGATTGTTAACAAAACCAAAATCTACACCAAAATTTGTTTCAGTATTTGTTTGCCATGTTAAATCTGGGTTAGCTACATCTGTAGGAATCAAATATCCGTTTCCATATACTGTAGTACCAGATTCTAATAAGCTTAAAGAGCTATATGCTCCTAAAAAAGATGCTGTACCTAAAGAACCTGTACTAAATCTTAATTTTAATTTACTTAATTTTTCATTATCTGCTAAAAAATCTTCTTTATGTAAATTCCATCCTAAAGAAACCGCAGGAAATACTTCATATCTATTGTTAGCCCCAAAACGAGAATCACCGTCTCTTCTAAGAGATACAGACGCTAAATATTTATCATCATAAGCATAACTAACTCTACCAAAAACACTTCTTCTTGTACTAGTTTCATTTCGTTCTGATACGGTAATGTTTTCTGGTTCTAATAAGCCATAATTAATTACTTCACCAAAAGGCACGTAACTTCCTAATAACTGAGTTGCTTTTGTATAGTTATTTTGAAATTCAATACCTGCAACAGCAGAGATATCATGTTTTCCAATTTCTTTAGCATAGCTTAAAGTTGTTGTACTTAAAACAGAAGATCTTTTTGTATCTGTTTGGTCTAAATCTGTATTTTCCCATCTAGCTTGGTTATCTGCTAAGATTCCTTGGTAGTAATATAATTGAGTATCTCTAAGATCTGCACCTAAAACAGTTTTTAAATTTAATCCTTCCATTATGTTATATTCTAAATATGAACTAACATTAAAAAAGTAAGTTTTTTCCCAATTTGTGGCGTTGTCTAATTTCGCTGCTGGACCTTGATCTCCAGAACCTCCAATACCGTTATTTGCTCTACCATAATGCCAGTCGTTAACAAAATCACCAGGTACTAAATCTTGAATACTTTGTACATATCCAGTAACTCCATCTGTTTTTGAATTTCTTCCACTATCAAATCCATTTAAACCTAAAGCTTGTGCTTGTCTATCTAAATCTTGAACAAACGCAATAGATTCTTCGGTATGATAAATTGGGTGAAAACTATAAGATCTAGCCAAATCTCTTATATCATGAGCTACAATATCTCTTTTAGACATAAACCCATTAAAACTTAAGCCTGTTTTAAATTTTTCTCCAAATTGAGTGTTTACATTTAAACGTGCATTAAATCTTTCATATCCTTGAGTTCTTACAATTCCTTCGGTATCTTGATATCCAACAGAAGCAAAGTAATTTGAAGTGTCAGTACCACCACTCATGCTAAAATCATGATTAACACTTGTACCACTTTGGTATAACCAATCTTCTACACTTACTTCTCCTGGAGAATTTTCATAAGCAGATAATCTATATTCAATGAATGCTGGGTCAATTTGAGAAAGATCCCAATTTCCTGCAGCAATTTCTTTTCTTGAAAACGCAGCCCATTCAGAACCCGTTTTAAGAATGTTATCTCTATATTTATTAGAAACACTAAGATATGTATTATAGTTAAAAGTAGTTTTACCAGACTTACCTGTTTTGGTAGTAACTAAAATTACACCATTTGCACCTCTAGAACCATAAATAGCAGCAGAAGCAGCATCTTTTAATACTTCCATACTTTCAATATCGCTAGGATTAACTGTCGCTAAACTTCCTGAAATAGGAAACCCATCAACAACAATTAACGGATTTGAATCACTTGATATAGAAGAAGCTGCTCTAATTTGAATTTTTGGATCTGCACCAGGTCCACCGCTAGCGTTTTGAATTAAAACCCCCGATAACTTACCAGCTAATGCTTCATCTACACGAGTAGCTTGAACGGCAGCAACATCATCACCACCAATTTTAGAAACAGAACCTGTTAAATGAGATTTTTTACTAGTACCATAACCTACAATTATAATTTCATCTAAAGTACTTGCGTCTTCTTTTAAAATTACATTTATAGTTGATTTTCCATCTACTTTAATTTCTTGTTTTGCATAACCAATATAACTAAAAACTAATATAGCTTCGTTATTTGGTACTTTAAGACTAAACAGACCATCAAAATCTGTACTGGTACCTGTAGTAGTTCCTTTAACCTGAACACTAACTCCGGGTAAAACTCCCCCAGAAGTGTCGTCTGTTACTTTTCCTGTTACTTTTTGCTGTGAATAAGCAAAAAGCGATGCCAGAAGAAATAGGCATGTGCTAATTTTTTTAATTAAGTTGTTTTTTGACATTTAATTTATTTTAAATTATTGATTTATTGGTTGTCCAAATTGGTTAACCAAACTGGTTCGCCAAATATACAAATAATATGTATTATTTTATCTTATTTGTGTGTTATTTTATCGAAAGAGGGATTTCTTATATAAAAAACATTAACTTTCTGTAGTGTTTAAGTGTTAAATTATTACTAAAACAGTACTGTTTGTTGGGTTTTTCATTTTTTTTAAGATATCTAGTTGATGAGGTATAAATTTTCATTTTTTTTTTAAAATCAAGTATAATTTATGATTAAAATGAATGAAATTTGTATGAATAAGCCCAATTTTCTGGGTAAAATAAGTTCTCTTTTATCTTTTTTTAAGATAAAAAACACCTAATAAGATATTCTATTAAGAATTTAAATGAAAATGCGCATTTGGTAATTGATAAATAATTTTAGAAACGAGAAAAGGCTAAATATATCTAAAACTCTTAATTAATAATTTTTTAAAACAACCTTATCAAATGATATTTGATAGTTATTGCATGCTTACTATCATCTTTATAAAAACTGTATTTAATTATTAGTACTATATATAAGGTTATGATTATCAGAATAATTTGGTTTTATATAATTCTCAATTAACAATTATTTTTAGTGTATATTTGGAAACCTAAATTGGTTAACCAATTACAATTATGAAAAAAAGCATCTTTTTATCGTTCATTTTTATCTTGATTTATCAAGGAATTTCTAGTCAAGTTATATTAGAAGCAAATGGTCCAGGTAATACTTACGAGTTAATTAATTCGATTTTAGCAAATGCAGGAAAAGATGTTATTGAAGTGCCAGATTGTGTTCACACAACTTTTGGTAGACATATAGATGAGGTTTTTGATACTGATTTAAATAAAAATGTATTTCGTTTTTATGCACATGTTTCTCCTGATAACGACCGTTGTAAAACTTTTGATAGACAAAGAACAGAGATTAAATCTTACGACTCATCACCAGAAAATTTAAAAGCAACTATTGGCGAAACTGTAGCATATAAATGGAAGTTTAAAATAAGTGATACTTTTAAACCATCCACAAGTTTTACACATATTCATCAAATAAAATCTGTTGGCGGTTCTTACGAATCAATACCAATGATTACATTAACCTTAAGAAAATCGAGTCCAGATAGATTAGAGTTAAGATATACGCCAACGAACGATCAAAATACATTAAAAACTGCAGATTTAGATTTGTTTAGAGGAAATTGGGTAGAAGTTTATGAGAAAATTACTTTTGGTGACGTTGGTCGTTACGAAATTGAAATAAAAAATATTGCAACCAGTCAAGTTATTTTTACGTATGCGAATAACTCTGTTGATATGTGGCAAGATGGCGCTGAATTTGCAAGACCAAAATGGGGAATTTACAGAAGTTTAAACAGTCCAGCAGATTTGCAAGACGAAATTGTAAAATTTGCAGATTTTAGCATTGAAGAAATTACGGGATCACTTTCTGTAGATGATTTAACAAGTAACGCAGATCAAATTGTGTTGTTTCCAAACCCAGCATCGCATGAAGTGAATTTTAAAAATGTAACTTCTGATACTTATACTTCTGTAGAACTTTATGACACTTTTGGAAGACAAATTTTTATCAAAAACAGCTTACATCAAAATAAATTAAACGTCTCTGAACTTTCTAAAGGAATGTATTTTGTGGTCTTTAAAAAAGATACAATTACTACAAAAGTTTTAAAATTTGTTGTTGAATAATTGAAGGTTGGTTAATTTGTTTGCTAAACATAAATTGGATTTTTAAGCCCAAAAACTTTCGTCTTTTCATCAGCTTTAAAAACCCAAAATATTCTTTTTACAACTTTATTCTACCGCTATTTTCTTTAAAACATTTTCTTCTTCTAGAGCAAATATTAACAAGTTTACATAATCATTTACAGTTTCTTCTGTAGAAGAAGGATCAATAATATCTATAGAACCTTTCCACATTAACTCTCTTTCTTTTACAGGGCAAATGCAATACAAAGAAGTTTCTGCATGGTAAATATCAAACTTTTTATAGTAATCTGGATTGTAAAAAATTTCTTGATTTTTATAATAATCATCTTTAAACCTAATATCTAAATGCTCTTTGTTTTTAAATGTTTTTGTATAAACTGTTTTATTTTCTATTCCTTTAATTTTTGTAAATAAAATAGCATCAAAATAACTGGTTGCTAAAATTTTCTCAACAATTCTTAACTCTTCTTTAGATTTTTTTTCGGCTGTAAATGTTGGCTCAAATAACTCTAAACTCATAACAGCTTCTATACCTCTTGATTCAAATTCTTTTTTTAGTTTTTGCTCAAATTCTTTTCTAGCTTCAATATTTGATGTCATACCAACAATTAATACTTTAGATATTACAAGTGAATCTATTGCAGGATTTTTCCAAACATCTACAAGTTCTGTTGTGCTGCAATTCATTAATAATAATGCCGATAGTAAAAAAAGAAAATTTTTCATCTTGTGGTGATTTTATTCTACATCTATGATTCTATTTTGCTTTTCTGATTTCTTAATTTTTTTTAGAATATCAAATAAACTTGACTTTAATGCTCTGTGTTCTTTTAAATGATTTTTAAATGAAATTAAAAGGGCTTTATGCTCTTTTTTATATGCTGTTTCTTCTTTTGGTTGATCTATTCCATCAACTAAAATTTCCAGCTCATTTTCATGTTTTTTAATCAATTTAATTAAGGTGTCATTTGTATTTTTAGACTTGCTAAAATTTTCAACAATTTCTTTACTTTTAGAGTATGCTTGAAAATCAATTAATTGAAGCGTATTCCATTTTATTAGGTCTTCAAAAAATAAATATTCATCATTTAAAAACTCTAATTCTAAAAGCCATTCTTTAGAGTTATTGTGCATTTCTTCTGCACTTAACCATTCAATATAGTTTGTATTTATAGGTGTTGTTTTCATAATTACAATTATAAAATTAAGATTATAAAAAAAGTTGTGCTACTAAGTTATATTTAAAAATTAAAATATAAACTGATAATTATCAGTTTGTTATAGGTTTTTAATTAATTATTACACTTTCTAGATATTGAAAAAACTGAATTTTAAATTTTGTGCATTTAATAAAGAAATTATGTGTTTTTTCTTCTAATTCATCATGCCTTTTAATAAAAAAATTATCACAAAATAAATCATCACATTCAATCTTATTTGAAATTGAGTTTGAGTGTAAATTAATTTCTATAAACAAGTCTGAAGCTTCATTTTCTGTTGCATTAATTTCTTTTTTAAATAGCTCTAAGTTTTCAAATAAATTAATTGCATTCGTTTTATAGATTGATGCTTCTATGAGGTTTTCATAGAATTTATATTCAATAAGCTCTTCTTCTATTTTTGTTTTAAATTGAAGCATATTGTACTTTAATTCTTCAATAGATTTTTTTTCATTAAAACTTTTAAAAATATTTTTTGTTTCCATTTTGTTTGATGTTAATTAAATTACAACTTCCTCAACACTATCTAGTTTAGGTATAGTTGCTTGCCAATTATAAGTGTCTTTTATTTTTACTCTAAAAGCATCTAAAGCAGTTGGTTCTCCATGAATTAAATACACTTTTTCTGGGATGTTTTTAATGTTCTTCATCCAATTTAATAAATCTTGCTGATCGCCATGCGCAGACAAACTTTCTATGGTTTTAATCGTTGCTTTTACAGGATAATATTTACCGTAAAAGCGAATTTCATGAGCACCTTCTAAAAGTTGTCTTCCACGAGTTGCTTCTGCTTGATAACCTACTAATAAAACAGTTGTAGAAGGCTCATCTATCAATTGTTGCAAATACGTTAAAACTCTTCCTCCGGTTACCATTCCGCTTCCAGCAATTATAATTTTAGATCTTTTATTATCAATCGTTTCCCAAGTTTCTTTAAAAGATTGAACAATATTTATGTGATTACACATTGCATTATAGTCTTCAATTGGTAATTTATGCCAGGCTGGAAATCGTTTAAAAACTTCTAAAACTTTTTCTCCCATTGGGCTATCAACAAAAATTGGAATATTCGGAATCTTGTTTTCTTTGTATAATTTCCATAAAATGTACATCAATGTTTGCATACGTTCTACGGCAAAACTCGGAATGATTAGATTTCCTTTGTTGTAAATTGTATCAATAATAATGTTTGCTAACTTTTGTTCTACATCTTCTTTTGGATGTAATTTATTACCATAAGTGCATTCAATAAATAAGAAATCTGCCCATTCTGGCGTTTTCGGATTCTCTAAAAGATAATCATTGCTTCTGCCAATATCTCCAGAAAACACAAAACGTTTTCCGTGAATATCTAATTCTATAAAAGTTGCGCCAATAATATGACCATTATATTGAAAACGATATTTAATATTTTCTGATAAATCAATCCATTTATTTTCAACTTCTACTTTAAATAGATTTATAGTTTTTTCGGCATCTTCAACTGTGTAAAAAGGCAATGCAGGTTCGTGTTTAGAATAATGTTCTCTATTCGCTTTTTCTGCATCTTCTTCATTAATTTTAGCACTATCATTTAATATAATTTCTGCAATTGCTAATGTGGGTGCTGTACCAATAATTTTGCCTGTAAAACCTTGTTTAACTAGTCTTGGTAAATAACCAACATGATCTAAATGACCATGCGTTAAAAGCACAACATCAATCTTTTTAACAGCTACAGGTAAATCTTTCCAGTTTAATTCTCTAAGTTCTTTTAAACCTTGAAACATACCACAATCTATCAATATGTTTTTTTCTGAAGTTTCAATCAAAAATTTTGAGCCTGTTACAACTCCAGAAGCTCCTAAGAATTTTATTTTAGCAAAATGATCCATCGTTTAGTGATTTTTACTGTTACACAATTGCTTAAATTCATTTAGTATTTTATCTTTTCTGATGCTAGAAATACCTAAATGATCTAAGAAAAAAAAGTCTTCAATTAACTCTCTACATAAAACTACATTTCTATTTAATAGAAACTGTTTTTCTCTATTTGTAAGTAATGTTGATACTGTTATTGGGTATAATCCTAAGCGATCTATTCTGTCTTTTAAACCATTTCCTTTAGGATAATCCCAACTTAATAAATACAAGCCACAACAGTTACCAAACTTTAAAGCATCTTCTGTAAACCTTGTATTTGTTACAACCCAACCTGCTGTTAGTTTATTTTGAATTTTACTGCTTTTATCCCAAAATGATTTAACATCTAAATAACGAGAGTTAATATATAACGGAACTTTTACATTACAATTAAAACCTTGTTCGCTGTGAAACTTACATTCTATAATTGTAGTTTCATTATTTTTATTTGCAGTAACATCTATTTCATGAGTAACGCATTTACCATTTAAAATTTGACCTACTTCTACATTGTAGCCAGAATGTTTTAAGATTGCTGCAACAAACCTTTCAAAAGGAAAACCAGTTGGACCTAATTCGTATATTGCTTTTTTTAATTTGTATTTAGAAGCTAAACAATTTTCCTGTTTTTTGAGTAATGAAAATGCTCTATCATAAATTTCTTTTGTAGAAATCCCTTCATATAATTCATCTTTAACTTTCTCTATAATTTGATTTATAACAACATCTTCTGCTCCAGTTTTTTTTAATGAATTGTAGAGCTTATTAGCAGAAAATTTTACTTTTTCTCCAGAATATTTTATGATGCTTATATCTTTATCGTTCATATTTAAAATCAAAAAATGAAACTAAATTAATTTGATTTAAAGAAATCTCTAATCTATTTTTTTGCTTGATAATTAGGTGTTATAACTGCTGTTTCAATTGTTCTAATTTACTTTCTAACTAAATTTTTTGTATTTTTTATCTTGTTTTAGTTTCTTAAATCGTGCATTACTAATATTGGAATATTAGAATGAAAGCCCATTTCTTTTACAAGAGGTTGTGTTAAAACACTACCAAAAAAATAATGCTTTTTATTAATAAATGCCACCATATTACTATCTCTACTTTCAATAAAAATATTTATTGCAGCTTCTACTGAGTTATATTTTAACTCATGAAATGAACAGGAAACATCTTCAAAAATTTCTGTAAGCAATTGCTTGTTTTCTATTTGATTATTAGTTAATTTTTCTTCTTCAGAAACATGTAAGATTGCAATTTTAGCATCACATTTTATAGCTATTTCTATCAGATAAATTAACTCTCGTCTTTTATAATGTGTTTTATAACTTGTTGGAAAAACAATTTCTTTTGGTAAGGTGTGGTTTGCTTTTTCTGGAACCACAATTACGGGGCAATTTCTAACCTTTTCCATAACATAAATTGCAGTTCTACCGTAAGCAATTTGTGTTGAATTTGTTTCTCCTTTTGTGCCCATTACAATCATTTCTATATCTTTCTGCTCCACAATATTTTTGATGGCTTCTAAAGGATAATTAAAAGTAGAAATGGTTTCAAAATGATGTTTTGGGTTTTTATAACCTTCAACATCTAAGACATCTAAAATTCGTACTAAACCTTGTTCAGATTTTGCTTTTGAAAGTTCGTATAATTCGCTTCCAGGTTCAAAGTTTATTAGAATGTCATAAACATTTTGTGTTGCAGTAAATACATTTAAAAAGTAAAAAACACATTCATCATTTTTAAATAATTTTAGAGCATACTCTATAGCATTCCAAGAATTTTTAGAGAAATCTGTTGGTAATAATATTTTACGTTTCATAATATGAGTTGTTAAATATGCTGATGTAATTATAATTAATAATCTAAAAATATAAAATGATCTAAGTCAACTTAGTCCTTTTTTGTATTTGAAGGAATTACCAAAAAAGGAACATTTAAATGAAAACCGATTTCTTTAATTTTTGATTTAAAAAATAAGTTTTCGAAAAAAGAATGCTTATTATTAATCATCACCAACAAATTAACGCGTGTTTTTTGTTGAAATTCAGAAATAGCTTCTGTTACATTTTGATCAGGTACGCTATGAAATACGTGAGAAATAGTATTGAATAACGTATTTAGTTTTTGTTTATTTTTTTCTTGTTTTTCAGATAAATCATAACCATAAGACACATTTAAAACATGAACTTTTGAAGTTTGAGAAAGAGCAATATCTACAATTGGTTTTACTTGTTTTTTCTTAAAAGAAATTTCATAATCAGATGGAAATAAGATTTCTTTTGGAGCTTCAAAACTAAAACCACTAGGTATTGCTAATACTGGGCATTTTGCCTTTTTAATTACATGCACTGTATTTGAACCAAATAAAACTTCATCTAAACCAGTTGCACCTTTTGTACCCATTACAATATAATCCATTGGTTTGGCTTCAGAAAGTTCTTGAATTTCGAAGGTTAAGGTGTTAAATGAAGAAATTTGAATAAATTTATGATCAGAATTCACATATTTTTTTTCAATTTTCTTTTGAAGTTTACTAACACCCTTTTCTGATGCTTCTCTCATTGCATCAATTAAACCAAAACTTGCAGCACCTACATTCATGTATTCTACATCATAAATTATGGGTGTATACGTGTTTAGTAAAAAGAAATTACATTTTTCATCTTTAAACAATTCAACTGCATATTGAATTGCATTCCAAGAATTATCAGAAAAATCGGTAGGTAAAAGTATATTTTTCATAATGTTTATTTTTAATAATTAAGTACGTCTCATGTTTTGTAATGCTAAAAAAGGAATCTTTATTGATAAACTTATTTTATCAATATTATCTTTAAAAAGTATGTTTTCTAAAAAAGAATGTCTTCTATTTATCATAACTAAAATATCTGTTTCATAATCTTCTATGTACTTATTAATTTCGTTCGAGATATTTTTATCTTTTGTTATTTTAAAATGAATTTTTGTGTTTTTTAAGTTTTCTTTAATAAAAGATTTGTAGCCTTCTTGCCTAACAGATAAAGAGCCACTGTCTGATATATAAAGTATATCGATTGTTGATTTATAATCAGAAGCTACTTCATTTAAAAGCGCTAATTCTCTTTGTTGATAAGGCATGCTGTAATCTGTAGCAAAAAGAATATGATTGGGCTTTTTATAAGTATAACCTTGAGGAATTACTAAAACAGGACATCTAACATATTTTAAAACTTGTAGTGTGTGGCTTCCAAACGTTAGTTTTTTATTATTTGTTTTGCCCAGAGTTCCCATAACAATGAGATCTATGTTTTTTTCTTCTACAACTCTATCTGCCTCATCAACAAGAATGTTATTGGCAGATAGAATTTTAAATAGATGTTTAGAGTTTTGGGAAAGCTTTTTAATTTGCTTTAGCGTATTTTTTAGTTGTAATTGAGAGTCTTTACCTGCAGTTCTAATAACCTCATTAATTACTTCTTTAGTAATAGGCGCATTGCTTAAATTAATATCTTCTTGATATGCATTTAAAATATAAAACTTACAAAACTCATGTTTAAACAACGCTAAAGCATAGTTGATAGCATTTATTGAGTTTTTAGAAAAATCGATAGGAATTAATATCTTTTTCATTGTAAGTGTTTTTAAGGCATATCTAAATTTATACCTATTTTTGCACTAAGACAATGATCTACATCATGTTATGATAAGAATAATAAATATTTAAAATCTGTATTTACAAATTACAAATAAGGTTTTGCTATTCCTTTTCTCTTTTTTAATTGAATTTCTAAGTCAGAAATTGTGTTTTTTACAGCAAGTTCATAATTTTTTTCATCAGAAGAAGCAAACAATCTTGGTCCAGGAGCGCTTAATTCTATTTCGCAAATCGTTCCTTTATCTTTAGAGTTTTTTTCTTTTTTAAAAACTACGTTTGCACTAATAATTTTCTCAAACTTTTTAACCAAACTATCTAACTTTTTAATAGTATAAGCTTCCATAGTTTCACTTGTTGTCATGTTAATGAATTGAATGTTTACGTTCATAATTATGGATTTTTAAGTTATTAAAATTAAATTAAAATGATTGCGTACCCAATGTTTAAAAGGTATAATCCTATTAGAAAAAGTAATGTATATATTACTTGTACAAATTTTATGTTTACAAATTTTAACCAATTGATTGTCTGTTTCGGAATAATAAAAAGAGATAAACCAATTACTAAAGATGTGTAACCAATTAGTGTAATTATAAGTTTCCAATTAGGTTCCCAAATGTTATGAAATAGAATGTTTAACAACCCAATTATAATTGATAAAAATGATAAAATAATCAAGAATTTTTGATCTTCTAAATCATTAAATATCTGTCTTATCCTTTTTGGATTAAAGCTCAAAATAACGAAAAAGATAAGTAAATAATATCCCCAAAACTTTGCTAAAAAAATTGAACTATCCATAACCTTTGTTTTTATTCATGAAGAACTAAGAAAGGAACATCTGTATGATAACTAATTTCCTCTACTTTAGTGTGAAATAATATTTGTTGAAAATAATTTAGGTTTTTTGCAACCATTGCTATTAAATCTATATTTCTACTTTCTACAAAACATTGCACGGCATCTTCTACTTTTTTATTAGTTAAAAAATGGAAACTATGTTTGTAATTATAAAAATAATCTTCTAATAATTCTTTGCTTTTTTGTTGATCTCTATTTAATACAGAATCTTTTTTACTAATATTAAGCACTCTTAATGAAGAGCTAGTTTCTTCTAAAATTTCTGCAATTGGTTGTAATACTTGTAAATTGTTAGATAAAGAAAAATCCGTAGGAAAAGCTACTTCTTCTAGTTTTTTATATTTTGCATTTTCTGGTACAACAAGTGTTGTGCATTTTACTTTAGTAATAACATCGCCTGTATTGCTGCCAATAATAAATTTACTTAATCCAGAAGCACCTTTTGTACCCATAACAATAACATCTACTTTTTTTTCTTCGACGTTATTTCTTATAGATTCTATAAAGAAATTGCTTTCTGTTAATGTGTGAAATTTATGTTTTTTATTTTTTGGAAAATTCTCTGATATTTTTTTTAGAAGCGCTTTTAATTGCGTTTTAGCCGGTTTTATATAAATATCTACAATAACATCTTCTGTAGGAATATATGGGTAATCGGTAGTAGCTACGTTACTTAATCTATTAATATGTAATAAATAAAAGTTGCAAGTTGAGTCTTTATAAAAATTTAAAGCATACTCAATAGCATTCCAAGAATTATCAGAAAAATCTGTGGGTAATAAAATCGTCTTCATTTAAATTCGTCTTAGAGTTAGACAAATTTATCGTTACAGGGCTTTTTAAAAAATGATATTGGTCATATTGGCTCTAATTAGCTAAAAACTAATAGATGTCTTTTAGTTTTTCTAAATCTAAAATTCTAATATTTCTACCTTCAATTTCTATAATATTTTGTTTTTTAAAGTTAGATAATGTTCTTATTAAAGTTTCGGTTGCAATACCAGCAACACTAGCTAAATCGTTTCTAGAAATTCTTATTTGTTCTTCTGGCTTGCTATTCAATTTTTCTACAAATTTTAAAATTGTATTTGCAGTTTTTTTACTTACAGAACTGTAAGCCATTTGTAAAAGCTGATTTTTTACAACCGCTAAATCTTCTGTTAGTAATTCTATTAATTCTAAAGTTACTTGATGGTTTTTGTTTAAAACATTTGTTAATGCTTTTTTAGAAAGACCAACCAATTCTGAATCTTTAATGGCAGTTGCAGATTCTTGATATGATAAATTTTGTGTAAAAGATGTATAACCAAACAAATCATCTTCTTTATATAAAGCCGTTGTTAGTTGTTTACCTTGTTCATCTAATTTATGGCATTTTATAAGACCACTAATTATTAAATAAATGTAATTAGAGTTATTGCCTTCTTGGTATATAATTTGATTTTTAGCAAAATGAAAAATTTCGCCATTATCATCAAAATAATTTTTTAAATCATTTAAATTTCTTATTGATTCTTTTTCTTCTATTACTACTTTTTTCTCTTCCTTTTTTTCTCTAAGATCTTTTAATATTGCAGCTTTTGCTAATCTACTTTCAATAGCACTAATTAATTCATCTTCGTTAAAAGGTTTTGTAATATAATCATCAGCACCTAAATCCATTCCTTTTCTAACATCTTTTCTTTCTGTTTTTGCTGATAAAAAAATAAAAGGAATATGATGTGTGCTTTCATTTGTGTGTAAAGCTTGTAACACGCCATAACCATCTAGTTCTGGCATCATAATATCGCAAACAATAATATCTGGCAAAGCAACTTTAGCTACTTCTACACCAATTTTACCATTAGGTGCATTTATAACTTCGTAGTTTGCTAATTCTAAAAGTTCTGATGTGTTTTCTCTTAAAATTAAATCGTCTTCAATTAGTAGTATTTTTTTCATTTTGCTGTGTTAATAATCTTCATGGTAAAAGTAGAACCAATATTTTCTTTACTTTCAAAGGTAATTGTTCCGCCTAAATTTTCTAAATGGCTTTTAATAATATTTAAGCCAATTCCTGTTCCTTGTGTTAATAATGCATTTTCTGCTCTAAAATAACGGTTAAATATATTTTTTTGATCTTCCTCTGGAATTCCAATTCCGTTATCTTTAATCTTAATTGTAGTATATTGTTTGTCTTGAGTTATATTAATGTCAATATCTGTATTTTCTGGCGAATATTTAATAGCATTATTTACTAAATTAGATAGCGCAAGTTCAATTGTTTTTTCATCTTGTGTTAAAGAAATTTCATCAATATTTTCTGGATATTTAATTCTTTGTCCTTCTTTTAAAAGCATGTTAGCATTATAAATTACTTCATCTAAAACTTTACTTAATCTAAAAGTATGAAATTTGTAATTTATTTTACCTGTATCTAACTTTTCTACGGATAAAAAATCGTTTAAAATATTATTTAAATAATGTACTTTATTGGTAATGGTACCTAAATGCTTATCTCTTTTTTCTTGTTGTTCTGCTAATTTATATTTTCCTAATAATATTGTTGATGTTAAAATACCACTTAAAGGTGTTTTAAATTCATGAGAAACTAACGATAAAAATTTTGTTTTTAATTCATTTAGTTCTTTTTCCTTTTTTAAAGCATCTTTAATTTGATTTTCTGCTTCTATTCTTTTATGGTTTTCTTCATCTAGCTCAAGATTTACTGCCTTTAATTCATTAACAGTTTTTCTTAATTCTTTTGTTCTTTCACTAACCTTTTTTTCTAATTCTTCATTTAATTTATAGATTTCTTGTTCTTGCCTTTTTCTAACAGAAATATCTATAATTAAAGCCATTATAAAAGTTTTTCCATAAATTTCAAACGGATTTAAACCAGCTTCTAACGGAAAAATATCGCCATTTTTTCTAGCGCCATATAAATCGCGCCCGTTTCCCATTTGTCTTTTTTCTTTATGCTTCATAAACCCATTAAAATGAGCTCCATGACCAGCATGATAATCTTTAGGAATTAGAACATTTAATTTTTTTTCTAGAAGTTCATTTTTCTCATAACCAAACATTTTTTCTACAGAAGAATTTACAGAAACTATGTTTTGTTGGTCGTCTACAACAACAACACCTTCAGACACAGCTTCAAAAAGTACGTTAAAAACATCTTGTTCTTTATTTAACATTTTAGCTATAATTATCAGATTTAATAAGGAAATAAAAATACTACATTTTTACAGAAAATTATAGTTAATTATGATTAATATCATAATTTAATAACGTTATATAATCTATTTTTACTCATATTCATAAATTCTTGATTATGAAACCATCACAAAACACAATTATTTCTTTTTACGAAAACCTTGGTAAATTATTTTATGCAATTGCAGCAGCAGATAATGTTGTAGAGGATGTTGAGTTTAATGTTTTAAAAGAAACTGTAAAAAATAAATGGACTAAAATTGATCATATTGATGATGATTTTCATTCTGATGCAGCATATCAAATTGAAACCGTTTTCGATTGGTTAAATAACGAAGGTTTTTCTGATTCTAAAACTTGTTATAACGAGTTTATTGACTTTAAAAGAGAGCATCCTTCTTTATTTACAGAAGAAACTAAAAGTCTTATTATACAAACAGCAACTAAAATTGCAGCATCAGTTGCAGATTTAAATAAATCGGAATTAATGTTGGTTGCAAAACTTAGTATCGAATTTAAGAAAACGGATTGATAAGTTTATCGCAGGGCTATAGCCAAGGATTTAATTCCTCAAGGCTTGCTTTGAAATACAAAATATTAGTTTCGTAAGCACACATCGTACCCTTGGGTCGAGGTTGTTGATTCAGACTTGAAATTTTAAAAATAATTTGCTAAAAAACAGTGTTTTTTATGCTAACTGATGAAGGTCATTTTACTTTTTTTAAAACTGTAATACCTTTATTTACTGAATTTTAAATTTTTTGATCATGAAAAAAGCAATCATATTATTTTTCTTAATTCCGTTTTTAGGATTTTCTCAAATCACAGATAAGTTAGATTATGTTTCTCCTTTTAATGAAGGCTATTCTGCAGTAAAAAAAGGAAATCAATGGGCATTTATCAATCAAAAAGGAAACATTGTTATCGATTTTAGAGACGATTTAGTTTTAACAGAAACTAACAAAGAAAAGTATCCAATATTTGTAAATGAAAGATGTTTAATTTCAGAAAAAAAAGACGGGATTTCTTACTTCGGATTTATAGATACATCAGGAAAAACAGTAGTTGAACCTTTGTATTTAAATGCTGCAAATTTTAATGAAGAATTTGCAATTGTAATTCATGTTTATAAAAATTTATTAGGCAAAGATGTGTTAAACAAACAAGTAGTAAGTTATGAAATTACAGAGATTTTAATTAATAAATCTGGTGAAGTTAAATTCTCTTTAACGGAACCAAAAGGTATTATTCTTTCTAAAGAATATATTAAAAATCCACCAAAAATAAATAGTAAGTTTCTAACTAAAAATTTAATTGCAGTTTTAGGAAAAGATAATAAATGGGAGCTTAAAAAATTATAAACTAATTAATTTTTATGAAAAGAATAAGCGTAATTTGTTTCCTTTTTTTTTGTATTTCTTGTGCTGAAAAAGAAGAAAAAACGGTTCCAGAAAGTAGAAATATGACCGAATCTGTGTATTCTTCTGTAACGATTCAGCCAGACAGTTTATACCAAGTTTACGCTTCTGTGGCTGGGATTTTAGAAAAAAACTTAGTAGAAGAAGGCGATTTGGTTTTTAAAGAAACACCGTTAATTAAGGTGGTAAATAATATGCCTAAATTAAATACCGAAAACGCCAAACTTATGGTAGGTTTAGCAAAAGAAAACTATACAGGAAGTGCTGCTATTTTAGATGGAATTGAAGAAGAAATTATTGCTGCAAATCTTACCTATAAAAACGATTCAATTAATTTTTATCGACAAAAAAATCTTTGGAATCAGAAAATTGGTTCTAAAGTAGCATTTGAAACAAAAAAGTTAAATTTTGAGTTATCTAAAAATAGTTTACAACTTTTAGAAAGTAAATATAACAGAACAAAAAACGAATTAAAAACAGCCTTAAAACAAGCTCAAAACAATTATGAATCTTCATTAATAAACACCAAAGATTTTACTGTAAAAAGTATTATAAATGGTAAAGTTTATGCGCTATTTAAAGAACCAGGAGAAATTGTTTCTACAACAGAACCTCTAGCCAAAATTGGTAGCGCAACTAATTTTGTGATAGAATTGTTGGTTGATGAAGTTGATATTGTAAAAATATCAGAAAATCAAGAAGTAATTATAAATTTAGACGCTTATAGTGGTCAAATTTTTACAGGAAAAGTATCTAAAATTTATCCTATAAAAGACACAAGAAATCAAACTTTTAAGGTTGAAGCTTTGTTTGACAAAGTTCCGAAAACATTGTATCCAGGGCTTTCTGGCGAAGCAAATATTATCATTTCTAAAAAAGATGCTGTACTTACAATTCCTAAAGACTATCTAATTGATGCTGATAAAGTAAAAACAGATAATGGCATTGTAAAAATTACAACAGGTTTACAAAACATGGAATTTGTAGAGGTAATTTCTGGAATTTCTAAAAACACAATAATTTATAAACCAGAATAATGGTTAATTGGAAAGTTCTTTTAAACATTGCAAAAAAGCATTTGCTAACAAAGTTTAAGCAAACTGCTGTTGCAGCTTTAGGCGTTACTTTTGGTATTACATCTTATATTACTTTGGCTAGTTTTATGACGGGTTTAAACAATGTATTAGATGATTTAATTCTAAACCAAACACCACATATTCATGTTTATAATGAAATTGAACCCTCTAAGCAACAACCCATTTCTTTGTATGATGATTTTAAAAATAGCTTTAATGTTGTACATTCTATTAAGCCAAAATTAAATCAGAAAAAAATACATAACGCATTGCCCATTATTAAGTATTTAAATGACAATAAAGATGTTAAAGGAGCAATTTCGCAAATAAAAACAAATATTTTTTACATTTCTGGTTCAATAGAACTTGTTGGGAATTTAACAGGAATAAATCCGATAGAAGAAGCACGGCTTTTTAATTTTAAAGATTATGTAATAGAAGGTTCTCCAAAAGATTTAAAAAACACAGAAAATAGTATCATAATTGGCTCTGGAGTTGCAAAAAAAATGTCTTTATCAATAGGAGAAAGAGTTCAAATAAGTACTGTAAATGGAACTGTTTTTCCGCTTAAAATTGTTGGTATTTATCAAAGTGGAGTTTCTGATATTGATGCTATTCAAAGCTTTACTAATATTAAAACAGTTCAAACTATTTTAGGAGAAGCTAAAAACTATATTACAGATATAAATATAAAATTATATGACATTGATAAAGCCTTACCATTGGCAAAAAAAATTGAACAACAATTTAATTTAAATGCAATAGATATTAATACTGCAAATGCACAATTTGAAACAGGTAGTTCTATTAGAAACCTTATAACGTATGTGGTTTCTATTACTTTATTAGTTGTAGCTGGTTTTGGAATTTATAACATTCTAAACATGTTAATTTATGAAAAAATGAATGACATTGCTATTTTAAAAGCAATCGGTTTTTCTGGTAAAGATGTACAGATAATCTTTATGAGTGAGGCATTAATTATCGGAATTGTTGGTGGTGTTTTGGGTTTGCTTTTTGGATTGCTTTTTACGAATATTATTAATACGATTCCGTATGAAACAGAAGGATTACCTAGAATAAAAACATATCCAATAGATTTTAACCTGTGGTATTATGTAATAGGTTTAACTTTTGCAATCATTTCTACTTGTTTTGCAGGTTTTTTACCTTCTCAAAAAGCTAAAAAAATAGATCCAGTTAAAATTATAAGAGGCCAATAAAATGAGTACAGTATTAGAAGCAAAATATATTAATAAGTATTTTAAAAAGCCTGTATCTTTTCATGTATTAAAAGATATTAATTTTAAAATTGATAAAGGAGAATTTACTTCAATTATGGGGAAATCTGGTTGCGGAAAATCTACTTTATTGTACATTTTATCTACTATGGATACAGATTATGAAGGCGAATTGTATTTAGATAATCAATTAATTACGGGCGATAGTAAAGACAAATTATCATATATCAGAAATAAAAATATAGGTTTTGTTTTTCAATTTCATTATTTGTTGTCAGAATTTTCTGTGTTAGAAAATGTAATGCTTCCTGCTAAAAAATTAGGAGAAAAATCTGTTAAAGAAATAGAAAATGATGCAATTCAGAAATTAAAAATATTAAATATAGAGCATTTAGCTAAAAAAAAAGCATCACAAATTTCTGGTGGAGAAAAACAAAGAGTGGCAATTGCAAGAGCTTTAATAAACAACCCTTCTATAATTATGGGAGATGAACCAACAGGAAATTTAGATAGTCATAACTCAGAAAATGTTTTTAATATTTTTAAAAAATTAAGTTTAGAAGAAAAACTATCTCTTTTAATAGTTACTCATGATGAAGATTTTGCAAAAAAAACAGACAGAATTATTACAATGGAAGATGGGAAAATAATTACCTAAAATAATAGCAAACTGATAATTCTCATTTTATATACAATCTAATTATACTACTTTTAGTATTGTTCTTTAATCATAAAAAATAAGGAAAATGGCATTCGTAGATTATTATAAAATATTAGGCATTTCCAAAAGTGCTTCTGAAGCAGATATTAAAAAAGCTTACAGAAAATTGGCTAGAAAATATCATCCAGATTTAAATCCGAATGATAAAGCAGCCGAAAAAAAGTTTAAAGAAATTAATGAAGCTAATGAAGTTTTAAGTAATCCAGAAAATCGTAAGAAATACGATAAATATGGAGAACATTGGGAAAATGGAGAAGCTTACGAACAACAAGAAAAACAACGTCAACAAGATTATCAAAGAAGATCTCAAAGTAGTCAAGGAAGTTATTCTCAAGAAGATTTTTCTGATATTTTTGGAGATATGTTTGGTGGTGGAGCTTCTGGTAGACGAACGAGTTCAAAATTTAGAGGACAAGATTACAATTCTGAAATTCAATTACATTTAAAAGATGTTTATAAGACTCAAAAACAGGTAATTACCGTTAATGGAAAAAATATCAGAATTACAATTCCTGCAGGTGTAGAAAACGGCCAAACCATCAAAATAAAAGGTCATGGAGGAAAAGGTGTAAATGGAGGCCCAAATGGCGATTTATACATTCAGTTTTCTATTATAAATAACACCAAATTTAAACGTGATAAAGACAATCTTTATATAGATGTTGATTTAGATTTATATACGGCTTTATTAGGTGGGCAAATTATGGTTGATACTTTTGATGGAAAAGTAAAATTGACCATTAAACCAGAAACCGAAAATGGTACCAAAGTTAAACTAAAAGGAAAAGGATTTCCTAAATACAAAAAAGAAGGTCAGTTTGGTGATTTATATATTACGTATCAACTTAAAATACCTACAAAATTAAACGAAAAAGAGAAAGAATTAATTAAAGAATTACAAAAACAACGCTAAATATGGAAACTGAAAATTTAATATCTATACAGCAATTTTGTGAGCATTATAGCATTCCAAAAACTTTTATGAATGATTTAAAAGAGTACGAATTAATAGAAATTATTGTTGCAGAAAATGATGATTACATTAAAATTACTCAAATTACAGAAGTTGAAAAAATGATTCGTTTGCATTATGATTTAAACATAAATTTAGAAGGTGTTGATGTAATTTACAATTTATTAAATCAAGTTGATACTTTAAAAAAAGAAGTAACTGATTTACAAAATAAACTTCGTTTTTACGATAACGTATAAAGTACCAGAAAACTAAATATTTTCTAATGAAAAGCTACTCTCTATTTACCATTTTGCTTTTATGTTTAGCAATTTTAATCGTAGATATTTTAGCTTTTTATTGGTTGCAATCTATAACACAAATCATTGCTTCGGATGGTTTAAAAACTGCAATAAATATTGTTTTTTGGGGTTTTACAATAGGATTAATTGCTTCAATTATAACGCTGAAAATTACTTTAGAAGATATTGAACCTAAAAGAAAACACAAGCTAGTTTCAGCTTTATCAGGATTAACAATTTCTTCTTTTATTCCTAAAATTATTTTTGTTGTTATTTTCTCTCTAATGTATTTTTCTAATCAGTTTTTTTCTGAAACGGAATCATTAATTGTTGTTCCGTTATTTGGTTTGCTTTCTGGATTTTTGCCATTTTTTGTAATAATGTATGGTTTTTTTAAAGCTGTATATAAATTTAAAGTGCATCATGTTACTGTTAAACATCAAAAATTACCTGCATCTTTTAATGGTTTAAAAATTGTTCAAATTTCTGATATTCATTTAGGAAGTTTTAATTATAAATATCACATTTTAGACAGAGCAATAAAAGTAATAAATGATGCTGAACCAGATTTTATTTTTTTTACTGGAGATTTAGTTAATAATTATGCTTGGGAATTAATTGGTTGGGAAAAGGTTTTAGACAAATTAGTTGCTAAAAAAGGCAAATATGCCATTTTAGGAAATCATGATTATGGAGATTATAGCGAATGGAATTCAAAGGAAGAAAAAAAAGAGAATTTTGATAAAATAAAAACTTTTTTTAAAAGAATTGATTTTAAACTCTTGTTAAATCAATCAGAAATAATTGAAAAGAACAATGAAAAAATTGCAATTATTGGCGTCGAAAATTGGGGAAAACCTCGTTTTAAACAATATGGAAATCTACAAAAAGCAGTAAAAAATGTTACTGAAATTCCGTTTAAAATATTGTTAACACACGATCCAACACATTGGAGCAAAGAAGTACTTAAAAAAACAGATATTGCTTTAACGCTTTCTGGTCATACGCATGGAATGCAATTGGGTTTTCAATACAAAAAAAGGCAATGGAGCCCAAGTAAATATCAATACAAACATTGGGCTGGTTTGTATAATGAAAACGAAAAATATTTATATGTTAATCGTGGTTTAGGTTGGGTTGGCTTTCCTGGTAGATTGGGTATGAGACCAGAAATTACATTACTTGAGTTAAAGAAGAAATAAATTTTTGTAAACTGATGTATATCAGCTTTTTTCTTTAAAATTTCAAATACCTTAGCTTTTCCATTACCTAAAACTTGCGTTATGATTACTAATTTAAAAGAAGAAGAGTGCAGTCACCTATTAGCAAATAATTATATTGGTCAACTGGCCTATATTTATAAAGATCGACCTTTTGTAGTGCCAATTACTTATTTTTTTAATAAAAATAATATTATTATTGGTTATTCTGATGAAGGGCATAAAACGATGGCTATGAGAAAAAATAATAAAATTTCTCTACAAGTTTCAAACATAATAGATTGTGATAATTGGATTTCTGTTCTAGCTCATGGAGTTTATGAAGAGGTTACAGGCTCTGAAGCAAAAAAATATTTACATGAATTTACATCAGGAATTAAAGACATAATCTTAAGAAAAGAAGATAGATGTTTGCGTTCTGTAGGTGATTTTTCTAGCAAAAAATATACAAATCATCCGCCAATTATTTTTAGAGTAACTGTTGATGAAATGACAGGAAAAAGAAGGGTTCATCATTCATAAATTTCCTAAAATTCTTTATTCTGAAGATATAGATTAGTGTGTGAGATGAAACTTTATATTTTATTCTAAAACTAAAATAATTAATAGATTGTCTAAGAAAAATATTCTAAAATTATTTTTTAAAAATTAAATATATTCTATAAATAAAAATCGTCTAGAAATTAATTTCTAGACGATTTTTATTATTAATTACGCTTTATTTTTACCAGAATAAGCAATAAAGTACAATAAGTAAAATACAAATTACAATAGAACCAATATTAAATAAAGGCGTTGTTTTAAACAAATCTTTTGTAATTTCAATTCCCTTCGGATCGTCTTTACCATTATTTTGTAAATGACTTAATACCATGATTATAAGCATTGTTAAAAGAGTTGTTATTCCCATTTGATGCATCCAAGGTTCTAAACCAGCAATCGGAATAAATTTTAAAGCCAATGCAATAGGGAAAGATAAAATAGCCCCCCAAATTGCAGCGTTATTTGTAGTTTTTTTCCAGAATAAACCTAGTAAAAATATAGCTAAAATACCCGGACTTAACATTCCTGTAAACTCTTGTATGTATTGAAAAACTTGATCCAATCCATTTAACATTGGCGCGATAATAACTGCAATTATCAAAGCAATTGCACCAGAAATTCTACCCACATTTACAGTTGTTTTATCAGTAGCATTTTTGTTGATGTATTGCTTGTAAATATCCATCGTAAAAATAGTAGAAGTAGAGTTTAACATCGAAGCTAAAGAAGAAACAATTGCAGCTGCTAAAGCAGCAAAAGCAACACCTTTAAGACCAGTAGGTAAAAACTGTAATAACCAAGGATAGGCTTTATCAGCTTGCTCTGTAGAAGGAACATTTAACATTCCCGCTTCTCCTAAATTAGCCATAATTGATGGGTCATTTACCATTACATATGCCGCAATACCTGGCACAACTACAATTAAAGGAATAATTAACTTTAAAAAAGCCGCTAATAAAATACCTTTTTGAGATTCTTTTAAAGATTTAGCCGCTAAAGTTCTTTGTATAATATATTGGTTGAAACCCCAATAATATAAGTTGGCCACCCATAAACCACCAACTAAAACCCAGATTCCAGGTAAGTTTATATAATTGTCATTAGATTTTTCAAGAATCATATGGAATTTTTCTGGAGCAGCTTCCCAAATTTTAGAAAACCCAGCTAACATTCCTTCTCCGCCAGAAACTGTATTTAAAGCTAAATAAGTGGTTATTAAGCCACCTAAAACTAAGAATACTACTTGTATAACATCTGTCCAAGCAACTGCAGATAAACCTCCATATAGAGAGTAGGCAGCAGCAAAAAGAGCAAGGCCAATAATTGCATATAACATATCTACCCCCATAATAGTTTCTATCGCTAATCCGCCTAAAAACAGTACAGAAGTAAGGTTTACAAAAACATAAAGAGATAACCAGAAAACAGCTAAAATGGTTTTAAGGTTTGTAGAAAAACGTTTTTCAACAAATTCAGGAATTGTGTATAATCCTTTTTCAATAAAAATAGGTAAGAAATATTTACCAACAATAATTAAAGTTAAAGCAGCCATCCATTCATAAGAAGCAATTGCAATACCAAGAGCAAAACCAGAACCAGACATTCCAATAAATTGTTCTGCAGAAATATTAGCTGCAATTAGTGATGTACCAATAGCCCACCAAGGCAAAGATTTACTTGCTAAAAAGTAATCTTCTGCATTTTTTTGATGTCCCTTTTTATCACGAGAAACCCATAGTCCTACACCTAAAATTAAAATGGCATATCCAACGAAGACGACATAGTCCCACATTTCAAATCCTGCTTTCATAATTGTTGTTTTTGTTTTTTTTAATTGATTTAATAAATGATAAAGTAACGTAAAGTTTAAAAAATATAATAATTTTTAGAGAGATTTTTTGAAAAAAGTATTCCATTTTGAATTTTCAAAATGGAATACTAAAAACGATGTTGATTCTTAATAACTTAATAAAGTTAAGGGGGGAGTTTATAGTTTTATTTTTTAGAATCCAGTTCCTGGAGATTCTATAGGAGAAGAGGCTTGCGCTTTATGAGGGCTAAGAATTAAATAAGTTCCTAAAGCTGTTAAAGCAGCATATTTACCGTAATTTCCTATTTTCTTTAAAGCATCTTTACGAGTAATATCTTGAGTTGTGCCTTGTGTGTTTTCTATATGTTTTTTCATAATATCTTGTCTTTATAAGTTATTGTTAATTATTCTAAAATTATTTTCTTATTTAATTTACCTGTTTCAGTTTCTAACTGAACAATGTAAAGCCCTGTAGCTAATTTTGATAAAGAAATATCTTTTACTCCGTTAGATTCAAAAGATGTGTTTATCATTTGTTTTCCTAGAACATTAAATAATTTAACACTTGCTTTTCCTTGCGATAAACCTGCAATTCTTAATGTAGCATTGTTCATCTTATAAATACTTACACTTTCTAAAGTTGAAGTAGTATCAACACTTAAACTTGATTTTGCAGAGGTGTGTATATAGAATCTTCCAACACCATTTAAAGCTTCTGATAAAGTTATTTTATAATTACTTTCATTTAAGTTTGTAAAGATGTTTTTTGCTCTATCTTCGATAAAAATGTTAAGATTTTCTGGTAAGTTTATATTTTCAGTAGAAAAAGTAATTTGTTTACCTGCTTCTGAAATTAAACCAACAGGAACTACAACACTCTCTATACTTGCACTTGGTAAAGACTGTGTTTGATAATTTTTACCAGTATTATTATCTAATAATTGTGTAAAAACATCCATTTTATTTGAAATTCCATTAAATCTTTCTCCGTCCCAACCTTTATCAAATCCTGTTGTAGCAGCTTCTGTAAAGTATATTTTAGCAAATCTTTGAGTATCTTCACTATTTATAAGTAGTTTTATTTCTGATAAAGTTTTAGCTTTTTGAAAAGTACCTGTAGAAGTATTTTGGATAGCTTCTGTAAAATCTACATCTGTTCCACTGGTTGCTTTTACAAAAAATCCTTGTGCAGGAGCAAGTATTTTATCATCTCCCGTAACATGAGTTTCATAATTACCTGTAGCTTGGTTATATAACCATATTTCACCAGAAAGATTTGTGTTAGCAGTTAAAAAGTCACCACTATTTATATTTGTTAAATAAGGGTTTCCTAATAAATTATATCCATCATCATCAAGAGAAACAGGTATATTATTAACATCACCAGAATTTAATGCGCTTCCAGTAAAAGAAATACTTCCTGCGCCAGTTGCATTTGCTCTTTTTACAGAATATCCTACACCTGGTGTAAATTGTAAATCTTCACCGTCTTGCATATAATCCCAAGTATTTCCGTTTGTAGTATACGTTGCTATTGCATTATTTGTTGTAATTGTACCTGCAGCATCAATACTATTAGCTGATACATAAGCATCATTAAACATTTCATTATTTACAGGAGAAGATACTAAAAACCAGTCATCATCAACACTTAAGTTTCTACTGTATGTAATGTCTGTAGCTGTTTTAGATAACGTTCCTTCAACAATAGAGAAATCTGTCCATACATCAGCCGCGTCATAAGCAGAAGCAGCTCCTTCAGGTACTATTATAGTGCTTAAAGCTGTTCCATTAAACATATCAGATCTTCCAGAAATACCTACTGGTGTTGCAGATGTAAAAGCAATATGCTTTAAAGATGCTGCATTAGCAAAATGATTAGAAGGCCCAGACCCAAAAGTAGTAAATGATGCGGGAAATATTATAGATTCTAATCCAGTACTATTAAAAGAACCTGTATTTGCAGTTATTAATGAGGGTAAGTTTAGATATTTAAGAGAAGAACATTTATAAAAACTAAGGTTACCAGTTTGTGTTAAAGCAGGTAAATCTAGAGAAACTAATGAAGAACAATCTACGAACATTTGAGTTCCTGTAGTTTCTAAAAGAGGTAAGTTTATGGTTGTTAAAGCATTACAATTTTGAAAACCATATTGTAGTCCAGTTATAGCTTTAGGCATATCTATAGTTGTTAAAGATGTACAATTTCTAAACATTTTGTTACCAACCGCTAATGCAACAGGTAAATTTACAGTTGTTAACGACGTACAGTTAAGAAACATGCTAGTACCACCTCCTGATGATACCAAAGTATTTGCAGAAAAAGTAGTTAAATTAGTACAACCGCTAAAAATTTGATTTCCAATTGATGTAACACCGTCAAAATTAGCAGAAGTTAATGCTGTACAGTTTAAAAAAGCACTATTACCTATTTTTTTTGTAACAATAGCGGAAACATCTACAGTTGTAAGACCAGTATTCCTAAAAGCCTGTAACTGAATTTCAGTATCTCCTTGAACTACTAGAGAAGTAATGCCAGCTTCGTCATTATAAGCAGCACTTTTTATTACAGTAATGGTATAACTATATGAACCATCACTAATATGAGTTGGTACTACAATCGCACCAGTTAATGTACCTGGAGTAACTGCATCATGGACAGATACTGTTGTATTATCAGCATTTACTTCATAAATCATATCTCCAACAGTAAATTGGGTGCCAGAAGCTTGTTGAGCGTTAGTTATTGCTATTGTTAGCAACATCACAATTAATAATAGTATTCGTTTTTTCATTTTTTTAAATTTTAATTAATTTTAGTTTGTTCAAAAGTAAAAGAAATGTTAAAATTTTATTTATCATAAACGGGGTAATAATGTTTCATTATGAGCTATATATGGGTGTTTTAATGTAAATAATGAGATTTTGATGTTTTTTTTGGTATTGTCACTTGTCAATTTTTTTAAGGAAATAAAAGCATTTTTTATAATTATTGTAGTTTATAATTATCTTTTTTATATTTATTACTGAAAGGACTAGTTTTATACAATCTTCTAAATCTTATGTAAAATTAGGGGTAAGAAAATATAATTTTCTTACCCCTAATTAAATTTAAAATAATAATTTAGATATTCTTTAACTATTTTTAATGTGTTAATAACTAAGTCATTTGCGTCTTTACCTTTTAATAACTAGACGCTAGATTTTAAAGTACTCATATCAACAGCATTTATTACCTTTTAAGAAAGAATTTTAGCTTCTAATATATTTTAGATTTCTACAGAAGAAACAGTATTTGTAGAAAAGTATAAAAAATCTTTTACTGCGTTATGGAATGTTTTAAATATTTCTTTAGATAATTAGTTCACTATTAAAGTACCACATTAAAAAATGTTACTATATCAGCATCTATAATAGTTTTTTATAAATTTGAATATAGTTTATTTTAGAAATTGTTACAACTATATATTTAGTGCATCTCGTTTTAGTGTCTAATTTTTTATTTGACACAAATTACACGAATTTTCATAAATCTGTATTTTCCCACTTTAATGATTACTTTTTTTTTATGAAGCAAATTTTTAGTTTGCTGTTAAAATCTATGAACTTTTAGTTTATAGCGGTTTATTTTTTACTTATCATCCATGTACGAATTGTTGCTATTCTCAATAGAATCTTTATGTTGTTTTGTATATTCTGTAGGACTTATACCGTATTCTTTATTAAAGCACTTACTAAAATATTTTTGATTATTAAAACCTGTTAAATATGCAACTTCAGAGATGTACATACTATTTTTTTTAAGAAGTTGCTCTGCACGTTTTAGGCGTATTTTTTTTATAAAATTAACGGGTGTTTCATTTACAATTACTTTTAGTTTTCTATATAGATTTGCTCTACTCATTCCTACTTCCGATGCTAAATATTCAACACTAAAAAGATGATCGCTCATTGAGCTTTCTACAATACTTACTAACTTTTTAATAAATTTTTCATCATTAGATTCTATTTCAATTTCAGAAGGTGCAGCCGTAATTACTTTACTATATTCATTTCTAAGTTGTTTTCTTGAAACTAAAGTGTTTTTTACTTTCCATTTTACAAATTCCATACTAAATGGTTTCTCAATATAATCATCTGCACCTAAAGCAAGGCATTCAATTCTTGTTTCTTGAGAGTTTTTAGCTGTTAACATAAAAATAGGAATGTTTTTAATCTTAGAATTTCTTTTCATTCGTTTTAGCATAGAAATACCATCTTCTATAGGCATCATTATATCGCTTATAACAAGTTTAGGTTTCTCGCGAACCATAATATCGTAGCCTTCTTTTCCGTCTGATGCCTCTAAAATATTAAACAGATCTATTAACTCTTCTTTTATCATTAATCTTAATTCAGAATTATCATCAACAATTAATACTTTGGGTTTTGTGTTCTCTGTTGAGCTAACTTTTTCATCAAATTCTGTTGAAACTTCTTCAATAATTTGAAATTCTGAATTTTTAATAAAGTTTTTTAAAAGCGGTGTACTTGTTTTTAGAATTTCATTTTTGTTATACATTTTTTTACTTATTGGTAAGTAAAAAGTAAATTCTGTAAATTTATTTTCTTCACTTTCGGCAAGTATAAGTCCATGGTGTCTTTCCAATAGTTTTTGAACCAATTCCATACCAATTCCTGTACCCGGAATTTGATTACTATAAGGTTTTGTTGCTTGATAATATCTGTCAAAAATATGTTCTAAATCTTTTGGCGGAATACCAACTCCGTTATCCTTTACAATACATTTAATATATTTGCTTTTAGGAAGATTTAAATCTGTAAGTTCTTGAGCATCTTCTTTAACTAAATTTGTTATGATGTTTATTTCTCCTCCTTCTTGTGTGTATTTAAATGCATTTGATAGTAAGTTAAATAAAATTTTCTCAAGAATATCTACATCATACCATGCTTTAATAACTTCTTCGTTAGATGTTAGTTCGTAGGTTATACCGTAAATTCTAGCAAAATCGTTAAAAGCATTTTTTATGATGCTAATATCTTTTATAATATCATTTTTAGAAATATTTAATTTAAACTTACCTTGATCAAATTTTCTGATATCCATAATTTGATTTATAAGCCTGTGCATTCTTAAAGTATTATTGTAAATACGTTGAGAAGTAAGTGGACTTAACGTAAATTTCTTTTCTTTTACTACTTTTTCTATTGTTCCTAATATTAATGATAAAGGTGTTCTTAATTCATGAGAAATGTCTGTAAAAAAGGTCATTTTCATTTGATTAAGTTCATTGTCTTTTTCTCTGCTAATAGTTTCTTTAACAAGGTTTTGTTTTAAGCGATACCATCTTCTAATTAAAATTGTACTTATAAAAAGTAGTATTAAGGCAATAATTATATAAGCCAAAATTGCCAAATTAGATTTCCAAATAGATGGCATTATTTTAAAGGATAATTCTGTTGGTATTTCGTTCCAAACTCCATCACTATTAGAGCTTTTTACTTTAAAAGTATATTTACCAGAGGAAAGATCATTATAATTTGCATTTCTGTTAGAAGCATTGGTGTAAATCCAATAATTATTTAAACCCTCTAACATGTATGCAAATTCATTTTTATTTGGGGTAGTAAGGTCTAATGAAGAGAAATTTACTACAATATTGTTTTGATTATAAGGTAAAACAATAGGTTTTTCTGAATTTACATTTATAAGATTCGTTGCATTTAATTCTGAATCAGTTTCATCATTTTCTGTAGCTCCAAGTGTAGCAAAACTTGTAATTACGGTTGATGGCAATATACTTTTTTGAGAAAAATTATCGCAGTGAACTGTATAAAAACCATCGGAACAACCAAAATAAAGAGTGTTTTTACTTTTGTTTGATGTACTTGAGTTAAAAAGAAATTGACTCTCTTTTATGCCATCTTCTTCTTTAAAAGGAATAATTTTTTCGTCTTCTATATCAAAACGAGCCAATCCATCTTGTGTGCTAAGCCAAATATTGCCTTTATGATCACTTTTTATAGATGACACTGTGTTAGAAGAAGGTCCATTTAATTTTCTAAAGCTTTTAAAACTATTTGTTTCTTTAATGTATTTGTTAAGTCCTCCACTTCGTGTTCCAATCCATACATTTTTGTTGTTATCTTCATGTAAGCTTAAAATAGCATTTGATGTTAATCCGTTTTCTTTTGATGGAATAAAATCCTCTATAGTTTCATTGTTAAGATCTACCTTAAATAAGCCTTCACCTCTTGTTCCTATCCATAATTTTTGATCTTCGGTTAAAAGAAAAACCGAAGTATGACTTTTAGAGAGTTTTTGAATTATATCTTTTTTAAATTTTGATATTTCATTTTTTGTATTAATAATGTCAACGCCACCATTCCAGAGGCCAACCCAAATTTCATTTTTATTTATAACAGTAATATCAGTAATTTCATAGTTAAAAGTTTTTATTTTAGATAACTTAAAACTATTCTTTTTAAAATCGAAAAGTTCAGATTCATAGAGCTTATTTCCAGATGCTAATAAGAGTTTATCCTTTTCATAATTTAATGAAACATGTTTAATATTACGGATATTTGCGTGTATTTTGGTTGATATATTAGTTTTAGGATTGTGGGTGTAAAGACCACTATTCATACCTATTAAAATATTGCTCGGCGAGAAAAAAACCATACTGTTTGCTATGTCATTTTCTATTTTATTAGGCGCTATAATTTCATTATACTCAAAAATAGATGTTCTAATACGGTATTTATTTATTCCTTTTAAGGTACCAATCCAAAGATTGCCATATGTATCAAAAACAATAGAGCTTACATAGTTGCTTTTTAAGTTTCCGTTTTCTGGTTCTTTAGAAAATTTTACAAACGTGTAGCAATTGTTTTTTCTAATAGCTTTAAATAAACCGTTTGTTGTACCTATCCATAAATCCTCATTGTTTAGATTTTTTGCTAATGATGTAAGTGTTGCTTGTGTATCAAGTGTGTTTGTAATGTTTGGATAAGATTCTAGAATTTCTAAGTTAGCATTAGCTTTATTATAATTTAGAATAAATAGGCTGTTGCTACTTATGGCAATAAATCTATTATTTCCAAAATTTTTAAAATTAATAATATCATTATTAAAATTGGATTTAATAAAAGAATTATCATTATTTAAAATGTATAATCCTTTTGATGTTCCTATCCAATTTCTTCCAAAATCATCTTCAGTAAAAGAGTTAATTTGCCCCTTAAGTATGGGTTTTTTAAGATTAATAGTAATCTTTTTCTTATCACTTATTTTATTAAAATTTTTTGTTGTGTCAATTTTTGCAAAACCACTACCTTTTAAATCAATGAATATATTTCCTTTAGAGTCTGAGTATAGTACCTCTGTTGTTGTGTTTTTATTAAAACCTTTAAATTTATTTTCCTTTCTGTTAAAGTGTATTAAAAAGCTTTCGCTACCAATCCATAAATTTTTATTTTTATCTTCAATAATGGAATTAATACTGTTATTTGGTATAGAGTGTGGATCAAAAACGTCTTGCTGATAGGAAACTAAATTATATCCATCATATCTATATAGGCCAGTATTACTTCCGATCCATAAGTATCCTATACTGTCTTCAAATAAAACATTTACTTTTTTATTAAAAGGATCTCCTTGTATAATTAAATCATTAAAAAAAGTTTCATTCTTTTGAGAGAAACTAGAACTAGAAAAAAATATAAGTACAAAAAGTGTTATTTTTTTTAATATTTGAATTTTATCTTTATAAATCAATGATGCTGTATTTATTAAGTTATTGTTCATAATGTCAAGTGTAAATAGGTCTTTTAATAATCCTATAATAGTATCTATTTTATCTCAAAAGTATGCAATTTTATTGGTATAATTATGTTGCATTCTAAGAGTTTTAATGTTGCAGGGTTGTGTTTTTTCTTGGTCTTGTTAAATTTGTTTAGAATTTTAATAAAAATCATAAGTTACGTAAAGTCTATTTTTTAAAGGGTTTGTTAGTGGTGTAGTTTATTTTATGTACTTAAAATAAGTGTAATTAATATTTATTTTATGTCAAAAAAATACTAATTCGTAGAAGTAAGTAATTTACTAAAAAAAGAGATTTGAGAGTGATTATGGGATTATTATACATAAAAAATAGGCTTTTAATGTTGCTTTTTGTGATTTTTAGGCTTATTTCATTAAAAGTGCAACATTCATAGGGTGTATTTTGTATTTTTATGTTTTATTTTAATAATACATTTGAACTTGCGAGTTAATTTCGCTTTGTTAATCAGTATATTATTAAAAATAAAAGAAATGAAAAAAAGTTTAAAAATGTTCTCTTTAGCTGTTTTAATTTTCACTTTGTTTTCATGTAATCATAAAAACACAGTAAAAGAAAGTTCTTCTCAGCTTACTAAAAAAACCAATAAAAAGCCAAATATTATCTATATCCTGGCAGATGATTTAGGGTATGGAGATTTAAGTAGTTACGGGCAAGAAAAATTTAAAACGCCAAATATTGATAAATTGGTAACACAAGGTTTAATGTTTACACAGCATTATGCAGGTAATACTGTTTGTGCTCCATCGCGTTCTGCTTTGTTAACTGGTATGCATACAGGTCATACGCCTGTAAGGGGAAATAAAGAAGTTCAGCCAGAAGGTCAATATCCAATTCCAGATGCTACTTATACGTTAGCAGAATCATTAAAAAAAGGTGGTTATGTAACAGGTGCTTTTGGTAAATGGGGATTAGGATATCCAGGATCAGAAGGAGATCCTGTTTATCAAGGTTTTGATACTTTTTACGGATATAACTGTCAGCGTTTAGGTCATAATTATTATCCAAATCATTTATGGTCTAACAGAGATTCTATTGCTTTAACAGGTAATGATAATCATCAAAAAGGGCAATATGCACCAGAGTTAATTCAGGCAGAAGCTATTAAGTTTTTAGAGAAAAATAAAGACACTACCTTCTTTTTATATGTACCTACTATAATTCCTCATGCAGAATTAGCAGCACCAGAAAATTTAATAGAAAAGTATAGAGGAAAATATTTACCAGAAAAAGAATTTAAAGGAACAGATGATGGTCCAGAATATAGATTAGGTAAATATGAATCTCAAAAAGATGCTCATGCTGCATTTGTGGCAATGATTGAAGTAATGGATACTCAAGTTGGTGAAATTTTATCCAAAGTAAAAGAATTAGGTTTAGAAGATAATACTATTGTAGTTTTTACTTCTGATAATGGACCTCATACAGAAGGAGGAGCAGATCCTAAGTACTTTAATAGTAACGGAAAATTAAGAGGAGTTAAAAGAGATTTATATGAAGGAGGTGTAAGAGTACCAATGACTATTAGATGGCCAGGTAAAATTAAGCCAGGTACTACAACAGATTTAATTTCTGCTTTTTGGGATGTTTTCCCTACGTTTTCTGAAGTTGCTGGTGTAGATGTGCCAGATAATTTAGACGGAATATCTTTTTTACCAACATTATTAGATAAACCAGAAGAACAAAAACAACATGATTATTTATATTGGGAGTTTCATGAAAGAGGTGGAAGACAAGCTATAAGGAAAGGAAACTGGAAGGCAGTTAAGTACAATGTTTTAAAGAAACCTAATGCACCAATGCAATTATTTGATCTTTCTACTGATATAGGTGAAAAAAATAATATTGCTGATAAACACCCAGAAATTGTTGCAGAAATGAAGGAGTTATTTAAAGGAGCAAGAACTCCTTCAGACGTATTTACATTTGATCAAGTTTCATTTTAATTAAATACAATATATGGTTTACTTGTAAAGCACAAATATTATTTTGTCTTTACAAGTAAATCTTTAAATAGATCTAAATCAATTATTCTTTCTGTATATGATTTTAAAGAATACATATTTGGTAGTAATATTTAGCCTTTTTATGGCAAATGCTGTTTTGTGTCAAAACTTAAGAAACATAAATATTAATACACATAAAGGGCATGCTATAAATAAAGGAGCTAGTGGTTTTAATGTTCGTATAGCAGATAAAATTTGGAGTTATACACATCCAGATTTTGTAAAATCTGTAAAAGAATTAAAACCTGGTTGGTTGCGTTATTTTTCTGGCACAATGGGAGATGCTTTTAGCAGTGCAACAGGAGAATACGATTTAGATTACATATCAATGTTAGATCATACTAAAGGATACTTAAAAGGATATAGATATGTAAAAGTTAAAGGGCCACATAGAATAATCGATTTATATAATCTTTTAAGTGAAGTTAATGCTAAGTTGATAATTACAGTAAATGCATTTACAGAATCGCCAGAAATGATTTTAGAATTGGCACGTTTCTGTAAAAACAATAATATAGAAGTAGCTGTTTGGCAGTTTTGTAACGAGCCTTATTTTTATGTTCCAAATAGAAACAGATTCTGGTGGAATGATGGTTATGATTATGCAGCCAAAATGCAACCTTATGCAGAGGCAATTCAACAAATTTTTCCTGATGCTCAATTAACCCTTAATTATACTTGGGATGGCGTTTGGACTTTTATGAAAGAAATTAATAAATATCAAAAAGAAAACGGTGCGTATTGGAATGTGTTTTCTAAACATTCTTACGCTCCACATACAGGAAAAAAAGAAACCGTAGAACAAGCGTATAAACGAGCAAATACAAAATTATTAGAAGCAACTTCTAGTGATGCAATGTCAGAAATTGAAGCGTATACTTGGCAAGATGTACCAATGGTAATTACAGAATTTGGTGTTTGGAATAGTCCTTTAAACGGAATCTATTCAAGTATTTATAACATAGAATATGTAATGCGACAATTAGCACACACAAACACACAATATGTAGGTGCGCATGAAATAAGTAATAAATATTACCCAGGTAAAGGAAATGGTAGGGTTGTAGAAAATGCTTTTAAAAATAATTTAAAGATTGAAACGGATACAGTTCTAACAGGAGTCCGTAGAGATTTAGAAGGTAAAGCCTATAAAATTTATAACGAAGCTGTTAATAATTCTGAATATTTATATACCGTAGATATTTCTGATAATGTAAAAGTTGATGGCTTAAAGAACTCAAAAGTAAACGGAATGTTTGCTCAAGGGTATAAAGGAAGCAATGGTTACAATTATTTAGTAGTAAGTAATAGAAGTAAGATTGCTAATCAATATCAAATTAATATTGATAACAAGGCATTTAAAGACAATATGTTAGTAACTTATATTTCTGCGGATTCATTAAAAACTAGAGATACAGAAATTAAAGAAACTCAAATTAAAAACGGAATATTATCTGTAAAACCATTTAGCATATCGGTATTAAAATGGAAAACGGATTCTTACAAATTAGAGCAACCAACAATTTATAGAACTACCGTTGAAAAAGAAGGAGTTTTATTAAAATGGGGTGCAATCTCAAAAGCAAAATCCTATAAAATTCATTACGGAACAGATGCTTCTAGTTTAAGCAAAACCATTAACGTCGCTGCAACGAATACTTTTTTGGTAAAAGGATTACATCCGAAGAAAAAATACTTTTTTACAGTTGAAGCTTTAAACGATGAGAAAATTAGTGAGGTATCTAAGAACGTTTCTGTAACGTATAATTTACCAAATAAACCAACCATTTTTAAAGTTGCAAGAAGAGATAATACGGTTACTTTATTTTGGCAAAGTGTACCCGATGCAACTAGTTATTTAATTAACTACGTTGATGAAAATAATAAAAATATTGAAATAAATACAGCCAATGTTTTTGGTTATAGAATTGAAGAACTTAAGGATAATACCAAATATCAATTTACGGTAACTGCATATAATGGTTTAGGTAAAAGTCTTTCTTCGGATAAAAAGAATGTGTTGGTTTCTTCTAGAGTGCCATTTAGTCCAAGAAATGTATCGGCAACTAAAATAACTTCAAATTCTATAAATGTAAATTGGAAACCACAAGATAAAGTGCTTACAAATACTTCTTATAATGTGTATAGAGGTGTAAAATTACACGAGTTCACAAAAATTGCGAGTGGTGTAAAAGACACTATGTATCTAGATAATTCTATTAAAGAAAACACACAATATTACTATACAGTTAAAGCAGAAACAGAGGTTGGTGAAAGTAATTTTCATCCAAATATTGCTACTGCTTTTTCTATAGAAAAAAATAATAAGATTATAATTCAATCTGTTGAAAATCAAAAAGAGGGTTATTTGGTAAAAGTTGAATTAAATCAAATGAAATTAAAACCAGAAGATAATTTTGGAGTAATCATTAATAATGTTTCTTATTTGAATGTAGAACATATTAAAATTTTAGGAACAATAGATTCTGATAAAAAGAAATCTTTTAAAGTTTTTATTCCAAATTCAAAAGTAAAAATAGACTCAAAATATGCTATAAAAGCCTTTGTAATAAAAAAAGGTAAGCAAATTGAAAGTGCTATTGTAAACCAGTATATCAGTAAAAATTAAAACCAAATATCTAACTATTTATCAAAATGAAAAAATCTTTATTAATCATTATTATCTCATTAGCTTCTTTTGCTTCTTGTGATAAAACAGATACCAGACCTATTTATGTTGCTGAAAAATGGGAAAATCCAGAATGGGAAAACCCAGAAATTTTTCAAATAAATAGAGAAGAACCAACAGCTTCTTTTTATAAGTATGTAGATGATAAATCTGCATTAGAAAATGCAAGTTGGAAAAATTCACCTTTATACCAATCTTTAAACGGAACATGGAAATTTTATTACGCAGATAGCGTACAAGCAAGGCCAACAGATTTTTATAAAGCAGATTTTGATATTTCTAATTGGGATGATATTACTGTTCCATCTAACTGGGAATTAAAAGGACACGGAATTCCTATTTATACAAATAGAACGTATATGTTTCCTCCAAATCCACCTTATATTCCTCACAACCTAAATAATAACGGAAGTTATAAAAAAGAATTTGAAATTTCTGAGGATTGGGATGGTAAAGATATTTATTTACATTTTGAAGGTGTAAGTGGAGCAATGTATATTTGGTTAAACGGACAAAAAGTTGGTTATAATGAAGGTAGTAAAACTGCTGCAGAATTTAAAATTACAGACCTCGTAAAAAAAGGGAAAAACGACTTAGCTGTACAAGTTTTACGTTGGTCTGACGCAAGTTATATGGAAGATCAAGATTTCTGGAGATTAAGTGGTATTGAGCGCGATGTGTATGTATATGCGGCCAATAAAGTTACTTTAAGAGATTTTAGAGTAACATCCGACTTAGAAAATAATTTTAAAGATGGTATTTTTAAAGTAGATTTAAAAATTGATAATAATACGGCAGAATCAACCCAACAAGAAGTAAAAGTACAATTGTTAGATGGTGATAAAGAAGTGTATACAGCTACTAAAAATGTACAATTAGTTAAAGGAAGAAACGTTATTGATTTTGCCAAAAAGATTCCGAATGTAAAAACATGGAATGCAGAACATCCTAATTTATATACACTTTTACTAAGTGTAAATGGAGAAGCTACTGCTATAAAAGTAGGATTTAGAAATATTGCTATTAAAAACAATCAGTTTTTAGTAAATGGTATGCCTGTTTTAATTAAAGGAGCAAACCTGCATGACCATAGTGATACGGAAGGACATGTTATTTCGGAAGAATTAACGTTGTTAGATATGAAGGTGATGAAAGAAAACAACTTAAATGCAATTCGTTGTAGTCATTACCCAAAAAATCCACACTTTTATAGATTGGCAGACAAATACGGTTTTTATGTAGTTGATGAAACAAACATAGAAACTCACGGAATGGGAACTACGAACCAAGGGTTAAATAATAACAAAAAAGATCAAGCAGTACATCCTGCTTATTTACCTCAATGGAAAGGAATGCATTTAGACAGAACGATAAGAATGTTTGAAAGAGATAAAAATTACCCTTCAATTATAACTTGGTCTTTAGGAAATGAAGCGGGAAATGGTGAAAACTTTTTTGCTACTTATGATTGGTTAAAAGCAAACGATTCTACAAGACCAACGCAATACGAAGGTGCAACTAAGTATTCTAATACAGACATTCAGGCGCCAATGTATTGGCCAATTGAAAAAATGATAAAATATGCAGAAAACAATCCTAATAGACCTTTAATTCAGTGTGAATATGCACATGCAATGGGTAATAGTGTTGGTAATTTACAAGATTACTGGGATGTTATTGAAAAATATGACATGATGCAAGGTGGTTTTATCTGGGATTGGGTAGACCAAGGAATTTTAACTAAGAATGAAGAGGGAGAAGAGTTTTGGGCGTATGGTGGAGATTTAGGAGCTGGTCATTTACATAATGATAAAAACTTCTGTTTAAACGGAATTGTAAATCCAGATAGAACAGCACATCCTGCATTATATGAAGTTAAAAAAGTATATCAATACATCAAGTTTAAAGCAACAAATATTAAAAAAGGAGAAATTGAAATCAAAAATATTTATGATTTTACAAACTTAAATGAATTAGATTTCTCTTGGAGGTTACTTAAAAACGGAAAAGAAGTAGCAAACGGTGCTTTACCAACATTAGATGTTGCTCCTTACACTACTAAAAAAGTGAAAATTAGCATCCCTAAATTAGATGATGCAACTGCAGAATACCATTTAAATGTGTATGCTAAAACTAAAACAGCTACAGATTTAGTTCCTGTAGGTCATGTTGCGGCATTTGAGCAATTTGCGGTTACAAGTCCTAAAACTAAAAACGTATTAGCTAAAAATGATGGTTCTTTAAAAGCAGCTGTAGATGCAACTTCTATTAAAGTTACAGGTAATGGATTCAACTTGGCTTTTAGTAAAGAAAATGGAGAGTTAACAACTTTAGATTATGGAAACGGTAATGTATTGTTAAAAGGAATTAAAGCTAATTTCTGGAGACCAACTACAGATAACGATTATGGTTTTAAAATGGCTAAAAAATTAGGTGTTTGGAAGGAGGCTTCTAATAATCAAGAATTAAAATCTATAGAAAGTAAAAAAACGGATACTGGTGCAGTTTTAGTTACGGCAACTTATCATTTAAAAGGTGTAGACGGTACTTTGGTAATTGATTATACAATTGATGCAAAAGGAAAGGTTTTAGTAAATACAAATATATCTGGACTTAAAGCTAAAACACCAGTTTTACCAAGATTTGGAAATAACTTTGTTGTTAAAAATGAGTTTAATAATGTTGAGTGGTTTGGTAGAGGTCCTTTTGAAAATTATAAAGATCGTAAGTCTGCGGCTTTAGTTGGGGTATATAATGCTTCAGTAAAAGATTTATATTTTGCTTATATTCGTCCGCAAGAGAATGGATACAAAACAGATACACGTTGGGTAACATTTACTAATGAATCTGGAACAGGAATAAAAGTAACGGCTACAGATTTAATTTCGTTTAGTGCACATCATCAATATAATGAAGATTTTGATGCTGGAGATGATAAAACACAACGTCATACTACAGATATTAAACAAAGAGATTTAGTAAATATTAATATCGATTACGGACAAATGGGAATTGGTGGCGATAATAGTTGGGGTAGAATGCCTCATAAAGAATATCAAATTAATGCTGGTAATTTAAGTTATAGCTACACAATAGAAGCTATAAAATAATGGTAGTAACTTAAAAAATAGCGCTTACTTAGTAATTAGGTAAGCGCTATTTTAGCAATATAAATAAGCTTAACAACTTTTTAAATTTAAAAGATATGCATATAAAAAAAATAATATTCCTTTTTGTTTTTAGTTTTATTTTTTCTGGGTTTTCACGTGATAAGAATCCTAAAGAAAATATAAAACGAATTAGAATTAGTTTTGATGCTCGTTGGAAATTTATTCAAGAAGATGTTACAGGGGCAGAAAAAGTCTCTTTTAACGATGCTTCTTGGCGAACTTTGAATTTACCACACGATTGGAGTATAGAAGGTGAGTATAATGAAAACAACCCTATGGGAGCTGGTGCAGGCTATTTACCAGCAGGTTTTGGTTGGTATAGAAAAACCATTACAGTACCAAAAGATTGGAAAGGGAAACACGTAGAAATAGCTTTCGATGGTGTTTTTATGAATAGTACGGTTTGGGCAAACGGACAAAAATTAGGTACAAGACCTTATGGTTGGGTTTCTTTTGCCTATGATGTTAGTGAAATAGCTAAAACATCAGAAACAATTACGTTTGCAGTGCGTGTAGATAATGACAAGCAACCTTCTGCGCGTTGGTATACAGGTAGTGGGATTTATGCACATACTTGGATTGATGTTAAAAACAACACTCATGTAAAAAGAGACGGAATTTTTCTTAAAACAGAAGGTAATAAGGTTTTTGTAGAAACAGAATTATTCACCAAAGAAGATTGTGAAAAAGTAAAATTAATTACTTCTATTGTTGATAAAAATGGGGTTGTAGTTGCTTCTACGAAGGATAAAATTAAAATAGAAAAAGAAGCACTTGCTAAGACAGAATTAGAGATTAAAAACCCAAATTTATGGTCTGTAGAAGATCCTTATTTATATACTTTAAAAACAGAAATACTTATTGGTAGAAAAGTAGTTGATATTGTAGGAACCAAATTTGGTGTTCGTGATATTGAATGGATTGCAGAATCTGGAATGTGGATTAACGGTAAAAACGTAAAACTACAAGGAGTTTGTAATCATCAAGATGCTGGAGCTTTAGGGGCAGCAGTTCCATATAAAATTTTGAAGTTTAGAGTTCAGCAATTAAAAAACATGGGGGTAAATGCTATTAGAACATCTCACAATCCACAAACACCAGAGTTTTATGACATTTGTGATGAGGTTGGAATGATGGTGATGGATGAAATTTTTGATGGTTGGAAAAAGAAAGCCAAAAATGATTATGGCGCTCATCATTTTGATAAATGGTGGAAACAAGATTTGACAGATTGGATTAAGCGTGATAGAAATCATCCATCAATTGTAATTTATAGTGTAGGTAATGAAACTGGTGGTCCTGTTGCTAAAGATTTGGTAGCAACTTGTAATCTTTTAGATCCTACAAGACCGGTAACTTCGGGTCATTCTGGTTCAGATCACATGAATGTTTTAGGAATAAACGGTGGTAGTGAAAAGAAAGGGTTTATGGAAAACCTAGCAAAAAATCCGAAAGATAGAGTTTTTATAGGTACAGAAAACACACATACTTGGCAAGTTAGAGGGTATTACAGAACAAAAACTTGGTATAGAGATGGTTTTCCTAATAGAAATCAAACCTACGAAATTCCTGATTTAACAGAAAAAGAAGTGTTTACGAATGACTGGATTGACGAATCTGGTAGAAAAAATAGAAAACAAATATTTAATTCTAGTTATGATAATGCAACGGTGCGTGTTTCATCTAGATTAAGTATTGCTCAATTACGAGATGTACCAGCGTATGCAGGTTCTTTTAGATGGACTGGTTACGATTATATTGGAGAAGCAGGTTATGTACACGGAGGTTGGCCTTTTAAAGCCTTTATGGGTGGAGCAATTGATTTAGCAAATTTTGAGAAAGATTTGTATTACTTATATCAAAGTCAATGGACAACTAAACCAATGGTACATATTTTACCACATTGGACACATCCAAAAGTAGCGTTAGAGACAGAAATTCCGGTTTGGGTTTATTCGAATACAGAAGAAGTAGAATTGTTTTTTAATGATGTTTCTTTAGGGAAACAAAAACCAGGTATAGCTTGGGAAGAAATGCAGTGTCAATGGATGGTAAAATGGCAACCAGGAACTTTAAAAGCAGTTGGTTATAACAATGGTAAAGTAGTTTCAGAGAAAATTATTAGAACTGCCAATCAACCTTCTAAAATTAAATTATCAGTAGACGGAGAAGTGTTGCAGAAAAGAGAAGATGATATTGTTCAAGTACGTGTAACTACTACAGATGATAAAGGAGAATTTTATCCTTACGGAGAAAATAGAACCTATTTTAATGTATTTGGTGCTGGTAAAATAAAAGCTTTAGATAATGGAAGTCCGGTTGATGTGGAGCAACATGTTGGTCGAGATAACAGAATTGCTTTTTATGGATTAACTCGTGCATATATTTCATCTACAGATGCAACGGGAGCTATTAATCTATTAGCAAGTTGTATTTTAGGAGAGAAAAAATTAATTACTTCTAATAAAGTAAGTATAGATACTAAAATTATCAATTTAAGAGGGGATAAAATTAAGCCTAAAATTGAAGTGTATTATACTACAAATGGAGATACACCAACAACCAATTCTAAAGTTTACAAAGGTAGTTTTGAAATTAATTTAGAAACAACCGTAAAAGCTTTAATTGTTGTTGATGGAAAAGAAACACAATTTTTAGAAGAAAATTTTGGAAAAAGTGAAGGTTTCACTTGGAATGAAACGATGGAAAACAAAGGGCAAATTGGTGAGCAGGCTGAAGAAGCTACGTTAGTGAATGCAACAATTTCATCGAAAGGGAAAAACTTTAATGGGAAAGGTTTTGTTAGTCTTGCTAAAAAAGGAGCTTCTATTTCTTGGTATCAAGAAAATGATGGTAGTGCTGGTAAAGTAGAACTAACGATACGTTACAGCACGAATACTAAGAATGAATCTGGAGCTCATATAAAAGTAAGCATAAGTGGTAAAGTGGTTCGTGAAAAAGTGTTACTATCTAATACACAACATTCTGGTAATAAATGGAAAACAGTTAAAATTCCAATTAGAATAGGTCGTGGCGCTAATACTATTTTGATAGAATCTTTAGAAAATAAAAAAGTTTTAATTGATGAGATTATGATTAAATAAAACGAAGGTGTTTTTTAAGAATCTTAAATTTCTTGTTTAATAGTCATTGCTATTAAAAAAATAAATGTAAAATCATCTAAAACAAGTTTGTTTTAGATGATTTTTTATTTCAGATGGTTTTTAGAGGTGTTTTGTTTCTTTTTAATTAAAAATATATACATTTTACGAATGCAACATTTGTTACCTTTAATAGCTGTGTGTTGTATTTACAAAAGGCACATTAATTAATGTGCTTGTATTTAGTTATATAAAACTTTTTTGGTGCTATAATTCAAGTTTTTAATGCCGTTTATAATAAGTGAGTACAACAGTCTACTATTATTTTCAATGACTTGTTAAACCTTATTATTCCATAGTGCTTTATGATTATGTTTTGGTATCTAATGGGGATAGAAAACAAAATTTTTGAACCATTGTTGCCGTTTAAAGAAACGTTGCAGGTTGGATATTTAAGTTCTTAAGACGGTAAACATATAACATAAAGAAGAAGTAATTGCAATGTTCAAAAAAAAGCAACTAACCTAGCAAATTTATTATTAACATGTCATGTTTAAAATCAATTGAAATACATCTAAAAGAATTAATTTTTTTTAAAAAAAAATGGTAATGAAAGAAGAAATAAAGCTTGGGGAATCTTTTAAATTCTTAACTTTTATTATATGTTAAATTAACTCAAAAGTTATTTATATTGCAACCTAAAATTCTGCAACAAAAAACTCCAAAACTCTTTAAAACCCCTGTTTATCTATAAAATATCATTAAAAAGCAACATTTTGAATCCCTATATGAGAAATTTTACTCTTAATAATATGTTAATTTTGTGTGTGATTACATAATTGATTGTTAACATAACTCATTACAATAAAAAAAATAGGAGAATTGTCAATCAAAAAAATAATCAAAAAACAATTAATTAACTCATTAAATATTATGATTGTGAAATTTCAATATTCTATTAATCCAGAAAATTTAAATTTATGAAAAAACTCAACTTATTATTATTATTAATATCCATTTCTTGGGGGGCTTTTTCTCAAGATGTAATTAAAGGTATAGTAAAGGATTCTGGAGGAATTCCTTTACCAGGAGTTAGTGTGATGGAAAAAGGAACACAAAACGGAACTAGTACAGATTTTGATGGAGTATATCAAATAAAGGTTTCTTCAAATGCTACACTAGTTTTTTCTTACCTAGGTTTTAAAGGTCAAGAAATAAAAGTCACAGGGAAGTCTACTCTTAACGTTATAATGAAAGAAGATACAGAAAGTCTTGCAGAAATTGTAATTGTTGGTTATGGAGCACAAAAAAAAGAAAGTGTTTTAGGGGCAATTAGTCAGGTAAAAGCAGAAGCCATTGTACAATCTGGTGCTGCAAATATTACTAATGCTTTAAGTGGTCTTTCAGCAGGTCTTAATGTTGTACAAAGTTCTGGTCAACCAGGAAGTGATGCTGGTGAAATCTATATTCGTGGTAATTCAAATCCGCTAATATTAGTAGATGGAGTAGAAGTGGTTGGTGGGTTTTCTAATATAGACCCTAGAGATGTAGAAAGTATTAGTACGCTAAAAGATGGTGCTGCAACCGCTGTTTATGGTATTAGAGGTGCTAATGGTGTTATTATTATTACTACTAAAAGGGGTAAAATAGGAAAGCCTGTGGTTAGTGTAACTAGTGAAGTGTCTATAAAATTATACCCAGATAGATACGATTCTTTAGATGCTTATACTGCAGAAAGCGCTCGTAATGTTGGTCTTTATAATGATGCTGCATTTGATAGTGGTTTTGCTTCTACAACAGATTTAAATCATTGGAAAGAAGGGGATTTACCATATATTTATCCTAATACAGATTGGGTTGGTTACACAACTAAAGATTTTGCAACAAGTTTTAATCAATCAATTTCTGTAAGAGGTGGTACTGAGTCTGTAAAATACTATGCTTCTGCGGGGTATTTACAAGAAGGAGATATTACCAATTCTGAGCAATTTTTTAACTTTGATCCTGAGTATAAATTTGAAAGATATTCTTTTAGAGGGAATTTAGATTTTACTTTATCTAAAACTACAAAATTAAAAACAAGTGTTAGTAGCCGTATAGAAGATCAAAATAGTGCTGGAGGATCAGGTAGCTTTTTAGGACTGTATACTGTTTCGCCAAGTGCTGGGGTTCCTTATTATCCAGCTGAAGTTATGGAGCAATATCCAGACCCATTATATCCTGGGTTAGCAGAAATCAGATTTCCTATAAGTGTAACTGTAGGTAATAACCTTGCAGGGTCTACAAACACCTTAAAAACTATTTTTTCTATTGATTTTCAATTAGAACAAGATTTAGATATAATTACTAAGGGGTTAAAATTTACAGGAAAATACAACTATATAAGTAATTACCAAACATCAAGTAGTATCTCTTTTGATAGTAGTTTAGAATCAAGATTAGATAGATACGATTTATTACGAGACGGTACTTGGGATTCTTTTGAAGGAGCTGACTATGAGCGCCCTTTTGATTTTAATCTAGGTAATGAAGGTATTAATAATACTCAAGATATAACAAATATAAGAGCAAATCTTAATTATAATCGTTCTTTTGGGAAACATAATGTATCTGGTTTAGCGCTATTTACGCGTAACAAAAGAATTTCTAATACTACATTTCCATATTTTGAAGAAGCTTGGGTAGGTAGAGCTACTTATAATTACGATGCTCATTATTTTGTAGAATTTAATGGTTCTTATAATGGTGATGAAACTTTTTATACAGGTAATAAATTTATGTTTTTCCCTTCTTACTCTTTAGGTATTAATCTAGCTAAAGAAAAATGGGTAAAAGAAGCAATACCTGCTCTTAATAATTTTAAAATTAGATATTCTAATGGTAAAACAGGTAATAAGAGTGGTTTAGGATCTAATCGTTGGCAGTATTTAAGTTATTATGATTCTGCAAACCCAAGAGAAACTTGGAGGTATCGTTTTGGAGAAGGAGATACAGGGCGTTTATCAGTTATTAGACAAACTCAACTTGGTAATGAAGATTTAACTTGGTCTACAGTTACAAAACAAAACTTAGGTGTTGAGTTTGGGTTATTTAAAAATAAAATTACAGGTGAAGTAGAAGTCTTTAAGGATAAAAGAGAAGATCAAATAAGTAGACCATCTGCAACAGTACCTGCATATTTTGGTTCTTCTGTTGCGTTGCCTTTTGCAAATATTGGAGCTTCAGAAAGCCATGGTTTAGAGGCATCTTTAACTTATAAAAACAAAACAAAAGGAGGTTTTAAATATTCAGCAACCGCTATCTATGGTTTTTATGAAAACCGTGTTTTAATAAGTGCTGCGGATGGACCAGGAACACCAGAGTATACGAAAGTGGCTGGTAAACCTGCAGGAGCATCTTCATTGCTACAAACAGATGGGTATTTTCAGAATATAGATGAATTGGTAAATTACCCTATTTATGCCGGAGAACCTGGTTTAGGAGATTACAGATATATCGATTACAATGCAAATGGTACCGTAGTGGGTACAAATTTAGAAGATCAAATTAGATTTGATTTACCTAAATCTCCTCAACATAGTTTTAGTTTAAATTTAAAAGGATCTTATAAAAACTGGTCTGTTAGTGCCTTAATTAACGGAATTACTGGGCATAAAGGGCTTGAAAATAGTAGTTTAGCGTATGCACTACCTAGTGGTGATGCTGTAGGTCGTTATGAGCAATTAGATTATTGGACTCCTACTAATACAAATGCTAGTTATCCTGCATTACACGGAGATTCTGTAGATCCAAATTTAGTAGCTGGAACTACTGCTAGAATTATTAGTCTAGACTATATTAAATTAAGAAGTATGAACATTGGTTATAATTTTAATATGGATAATAATGAAAGTATAAAGACTTTTAAATTATATATTAGTGGTACTAACCTCTTTACCTTCTCTGATATGAAATATGCAGATCCAGAAGGGAACAATCCAGGATCTTACCCAATGTTACAAAGAATTAACCTAGGTCTAAATATGAGCTTTTAAAATTTAAAACTATGAAAACAATAAAATATACATTTATTTTAATCTTAGCGGCACTTTTCTTTAGTTGTGAAGATTATTTAGAAAAAGAACAAGATTTTGAAGGTTTAGATCAAAATGATGTTTTTGAAGATGTTCGTTTAGCTAGAAATTTTTTAAACGGAGCATACACAAACTTAATAACAGAAGTAACTGCTAAATCTAATAACCCAGATATTCTTCCAGGAATGTCTATGTCGGGAGAAGGGTATCCTGCAAGACATAATAATAATGTACCACAGCGATATAATTCTTATGCAACTTCAGATTACTTAACTTTAATGAATCTTAATGGTGCTGTAGGGCAAGGACAAACACCTAATTTTGTTTCTAGATATTACGAGTCTTGGAAAGGAGTTAATACTGTAAATACCTTTTTAGCTAATAGTGATAAAATAGCAAATTCTGATGAAGCAACTGTAAACGCTTTAAAAGGTGAAGCTTATTTTTTAAGAGCCTATTTTTATCATTTAATGACTAAGCGTCACGGTGGGCTTATTTATTTAAAAGAAAACTTAAATGTTAATAACCCATTTAATCAAGAAAGAGAAACGTATGCAAGTAATCTAGCAAATATGTTAGAAGACTTAGAAACAGCTATTACTTTATTGCCTGTAAATAGAGCTTCAGAAGATTACGGAAGACCTACAAGAGGTGCAGCTATGGCTTTAAAATCTAGAATAACGTTATTTGCTGCAAGTCCATTAATTAACACCACAAATGATAATCAAGCATGGATAGATGCAGCTACAGCAGCATCTGATTTAATTAATTTTGCTAATAATAATGGCTTATATACACTTGCGAGTGCTCCTAATGCCAATAATATAGATGTGAGCCACAATGGTGCAGATCTTTTTAACCCAGAACCAGAAGAATTAGAACCTTACAGAAGCATATTTGTAGGTCCTGGAAAATCTAAAATATTGCCTCCAGAGGTAATTTTTATGGAAGTAAATGAGTTTACAGCTGGTGGTGGTGGTACTTTAGTTCCGTTACCTAGAACTTACTTAACAGTTGGTTTTGATATTGTTAAAGGTAATAATAACCCAATGGGTATTGGAGCATTGGCCAATTTTGTAGAAAAATTCGAAACAAAAAATGGGTTGGCAATTGAAGATGATCCTTCTTATAACCCTCAAGAACCATTTATTAATAGAGATCCAAGGTTTTACAATAACATTTTGTTTGATGGAGTGCCATGGACAGTAACAACATCTAATCCTACAAACAAAACAGGTTTTACAGATTTAGCAATCATCAATGAAGATGGTAATTTAGGCTTCGATTTTCGTGACCCTAATACACCAACTAATAGAGAATGGCAAGTTAAAAATAAAACGGGTTTAAAAATAAGAAAGTGGTTGCCTAATGGATATTTCTTAACACAAGGATGGAAAGGATCTTTAGATTTCTATACTAATAATAGTGTTTTTAGAATGGCTGAAATATATTTAAACTATGCAGAAGCGGCTAATGAAGCATATGGGCCAGGTGGTACTGCTCCAGGAGCTACTTTAAGTGCTCTTGATGCTGTAAATAAAATTAGAAACAGAGTAGGAATGCCAAATGTAAATGGTGCTTATTCAGGTTCTAAAGATGGTTTAAGAGATCGTATTAGAAATGAGAGAGCTATAGAACTTTGTTTTGAAGGGTTTAGATATGACGATATTAGAAGATGGAAAACAGCTCATTTAGAAGAAAACTTAAAAGTAGAGTTTTTAGAAATGCGTTGGCAAGGAGGTACTTCATCTACTTATCCTACAGGTTTTAGTTTTGAAAATGTAGAACAATCAGATTTGAAAAAAACATTTACTGATAGAAACTATTGGTGGCCAATTCCTAGTTCAGAAATTGAAGCTGTACCTAGTTTTAAACAAACAGAAGGTTGGTAATATACATATGTTTAAAGTTAATGTGTTAAATATTAGTAAATTAAAAATATAAAATAAAACAAATGAAAATAACCATAAAAGAACTAAAAGGTTTTGTTTTCTGCGTACTGAATGTTCTTGCTATTAATATAGGTGTAGCTCAAAATACACCGTTAAATAATTTAGCCGTACAAGATTCGCTTAAAACAAAAGGCAATAATGAACTCTTAAAAACACCATTTGGGGTTTTTAATATTGGCCAAACAACGGGTGCTGTATTTAGAATTTCTGGTGATGAGTTAAGAAAATCAGGTGGAGATAATTTGATCAATTCTTTAAGAGGTAGAGTGCCTGGTTTAAGAATCGTGAGAACAAGTAATACCCCAGGAAATGGAGGGTATTCTTATACATTAAATGGTGGAACCCCGAATGTATTAATTGATGGGCAACCAAGGGGTTTACAAGTAGATTTAAGAGATGTAGATGAAGTAATTGTACTTAGTGATGCGACCTTTAATGCTTTACTAGGAAACTTAGGAGATAATGGTCTTATTTACGTAGTAACCAAGGGAAATAAACTAAGTAAGCCAGCAATAGAAGTTAATTACCAAGTAGGATATAGTACACCTACTCATTTGCCAAAATTATTGTCTGCATCAGAGTATGCAACGATAATAAACGAAGCATCCAATAATGATGGTTTAGGAAATGTATACAGCCCAGAGGCAATTGAAGCTTATAAGAATGGATCAGATCCAATTAATTTTCCGAATGTAGATACTCAAGAAACTTATTTGTCAAATTTAGCTGCTTCTAACTATATGTCTCTTAATTTATATGGAGCATCAGAAAAGGTATCTTATAGTGCTTTTTTAGGGTATTCAGATTGGGAAGGACTAGAAAAAGTGGGTTCGAAAATAGATGGTAGAAACATTACTTTTAGAACTAAAATTGATACTAAGATTAATGATTTAGTAAAAGCACATGCTAGTGTTTATGGTAGATTTGGAGAAAATGAAAGACCAGTTATTGGTCCAGATGATACATTTAGATGGATTACCAATACGCCTGCAAATGCGTTTCCTCTTATGGTTGGAGATTCTGCGTATGTGGTGAATAACCAATTTCAGACAAACTTATTATCAGAATTAGAAAATGGAGGAACAAGAACAGACTATACATCAAATATGATTTTTGATATCGGGTTTGATTTTGATTTAGATCAATTTGTGCCAGGTCTTGCTTATGATACTTACATTATGATGAAAACGTATAATGCACATTCATTGCTTACAAATAATCAACCTGCATTATATACGTTAGAAAATTTAGAAGACACCAATGGTTTAGATTCATTAGCGTTAAAGGTTTATAAAAATGAAGTCTTAGACCTTAGCATAGGAAGAACAGGTGGAGCTATTCAAAGAAATTTTGCCTACGGAGGAAACCTTAGTTATGTTAAAGAAACAGCTAAAGGAATCTTAAATTTAAATTTAAGTCATCTGTTATTTTATCAACCAAATATTACAGCAAGTCAAACAGATCAACGTAATTTTACAGTTAATCTAAACGGTTCTTACGCATTAGAAAATAAATATATTTTATTTGCCAATGCAAACTCTAGCAGTAGTTCTCGTTTTTTAGATAATCATAAAACTAAAATGTATCCAACTGTTGGAGCTGCGTGGGTAGCATCAAATGAAAACTTTTTAAAAGATAGTAAAGTAATCGATTATTTAAAGTTTAGAACTTCTTATGGAATTGTAGGTACAGAATATGGTTTTACTACCCTTTTATACCTAGATACTTGGAGTGGTGGTAGAAATAATGGTACTACCTATTTGGGTACTAATGGTAATTTATCTCAAGATGAATTAGGATATCGCTTAAATACAACTGGTAACGATGAAATCGATTGGGTAGAGTATAATCAATTATTTGCAGGTGTAGAATTACAAATGTTTAAAAAACTAAAACTAGATTTTAATTACTTTAATATTTTAATTAACAATCAAGTAATTAGAGCAAGTCAATTATATGCAAGTGCTTTAGGGAATGATGTGTACTTACCTCAATTAAATTTTAAAGAGAGTAGAAATAAAGGTTTTAATACAAATATTACTTTTAGCGATAGTAAAGATTCTTTTAAATACCACATTAGTGCAAATGCAGGTTATAATAAGGTAATTGGAGAAAAAATAGCTGAAGTACAATATCCAGATGAATATAGATTACAGCAAGGACAAGCACAAGATAACATAGTTGGTTATGTAAGTGATGGTCTTTATACAGCAGAAAACATTGGTAGCGCATTGCCACAATTTGGAGATTTACAAGTTGGAGATGTAAAGTATGTGGATTTAAATGGTGATAATGTAATTGATTCTAGAGATACAAAAACTATTGGAAACAGTAACCCAAGAGTTAATTATGGTATTAACTTTGGTTTTGAATATAAAGGGATAAACCTAGATGTTGTAGGTATGGGAGTTACAGGTTATGATATTAACCTTAATTCATATGCATATTATCAACATGGTGGATTAGGTAATTATTATGGAAGTGTAAATAGCGATTTACCTAATGGAAATGCAAATCCTAGATTAAGTACGTTAACAAGTATTAATAATAATAAGAATTCTGATTATTGGTTATTGAACGGTGGTTATTTTAAAATAGCGAATGTAGAACTAGGTTACTCATTACCAGAAAGTATAATTTCTGATAGCTCATTTGCAGATGTAAAACTCTTTTTAAGAGGAAGTAATTTAGCTGTATTTAGTAAAATGAAAGATTTAGATCCAGAAAATATTAATGCAGGTTTTTCTCAATATCCAATGATGAGAACTTTTACTTTAGGAGCTTCTATTAATTTTTAATACGTAAAAAATAAAAAGATGAAATTAACTAAAAACATATTAATAATTAGTGTCTTAATGCTTAGCATTACTGGATGCGAAAGTTTTTTAGAAGATACAATTCAATATACGTCTGAAGAAGAAGTTTTAACTTCAGGACAACGTTCTAGAGGACTTATTGATGATATTTATACAGACTATTCTTTTAGATATTTTACAGATTTTTCTGTAGAATATTTAACAGACAATGGTGTTTTAAATTCTTCTGCTACTAATTTTGCAAATAATAATTGGGGACCCGCAGAAAGCCATCCTAATAACTATATTTGGCAACAGTCATATAATAATATCAGACAAATTTATCAGTATATAGAAGAAGTTCACAATACAGGACTTCCCTATTTGCCTTCAGAAGCAAGTGCTTCATTAAGTGATATTATAGTAAGTAGGTATTATGGAGAAGCACATTTCTTAAAAGCTTGGGCAGAATGGGAATTGTTAAAAACGTATGGTGGGCCAGCAGCAGACGGAACGATGCTTGGTTTTCCTATTGTAAATGAGGTTTTAGAAAATGAAGAATATGCACTGTTAAGTAGAAATACGTATGATGAATGTGTAGACCAAATTATGGCAGATTTAGCGGTTGCTATAGATCATTTACCTTTAATTTATTCTGGTGCGGATAAAGACAACCCAGGAACTAGTGATTTAGAAACAGGTAGAGCAAGTGGTTTGGCTGCTTACGCCTTAAAAGCTAAAGTTGCATTATTTGCAGCGAGTCCTGCTTTTAATCCAACTAACGATGTTACTAAATGGCAATTAGCAGCAGAATATGCACAAGAAGTAATTCAACTTAATGGTGGTTTAAAATCATTACAATCTATAAATAATAGTAGAGAAGACAACCCAGATCACATCTGGAGATTGCGTAATTCTAGAAATAATAATTCATTAGAAAACCGTTTATATCCTCCTACTCTATATGGTCAAGGAGAAGTAAATCCATCTCAAAATTTAGTAGATGCATTTCCAGACGCTAATGGATTTCCTATTACAGACGCCTCAAGTACGTATGATGCTACAGCACCTTATGCTTCTAGAGATAGTAGGTTCTATAAATTTATCTTTTACAACGGAGATCAATGTTTTACTAGTGAAAACTGTACAGATTTTAGCCCTTTAGAAACCTACCAAGGTGGTTTAGATAATTTTGGAGGATTTATTGCAAATGAAGGAACAAGAACTGGGTATTATTTAAAAAAATACTTAAGTAATTTAAATTTTGATCCATCTGCAAATAATAATCCTTTAACAACTTTACCTAAAGTGTATGTGCAATTAGGTCTTACCGAGGTGTATTTAAATTATGTTGAAGCTGTAATTGAAGGTTACGGAGAAGTAGAAACTGCCCCTGCAGGATTAAATTATTCAGCAAAAGAAGTTTTAGCTCAAATAAGAAAAAGAGCAGGTTTGTCTAATGACCCTTATTTAAATACTGCTGCTACTGATGTAAATGTTTTTAAAGATTTGTTAAAATCAGAAAGACGTTTAGAGTTATCTTTTACAGGAGAAAGATTTCATGATTTAAGAAGATGGAAGGAAATTGATAAGATAGAAGATTTAAAAGGTGTTAAAATTATCAAGAATACCGACGATTCTTTTTCTTACCAAGAGATTACAGTAGAACAAAGAGGATACCAAAATAAAAATTATTATTTACCTTTACCTTATGCAGAGTTGATATTAAATAGCAATTTGAAACAAAACCAAGGTTGGGAATAAAATTAAACATAAAGAATATGAAAAATAATAAATTAAGATCTTTTACCAAAATATTGGTATTAGCCGTACTTGCATTAAGTATGACATCATGTTATGATGATTTTGTAGAGAATGAGTTTGAATTTACCTCTGTATACTTACCAAAAGAAACAATTGACCGTACTTTTATTATGGGAGAAGGTATGCAAATTGGTGTTGGTGTTGTATTAGGTGGTAGATTAGATAACAGAGAAGATGTAGAGGTAAGTTTTTCTTTAGATGAGTCTCTTTTAGACCCAGGTTCTGCCTTACCAGCTAGTTATTATAGCCTTGTAGATGCTGATGGAAACCCTGCTAATAACAAAATAATAATTCCTGCTGGTAAAACACAGGGGTTTGTATATGTAAAAGCAGATTCTATTAATTTTTTAAATGATCCTGTTTCTTTAGGAAACAATTATGCATTAGGCTTTACTTTAGACAATGTTGTAAAAGCAGATTCTATTTTAGTAGATTACAAATCAACTAAAATTACATTTACATATATCAATCAATTGTATGGTAATTATGTACAGAAAGGAGCATATACAAAAGATGATGGAACTACCGTTGAAACGGTAGAGTATCCAAAAGATAATTCTAATATTTCAGAAGCTATAGAATTAACAATGGTTTCTCCTAACACTTTGGAATATAAAGGTTTGTTAAATTTGGGAGATGATCGAAAATTAAATTTAGTGGTTGCAGACGATAATTCTATAACTATTGAAACTGCTCCAGGTGGAGTTAACGTTGTAGATGATGGAGGATCTTCATATAACCCTGATACTAGAGAAATTAAACTTAACTATTCTTTTAGCTATAACGGTGTAGATTATAAGGTATCTGATGTTTTAGAGTTTAGAAATAGAATAGTAGATGGTGTAAACCAGTACGATATTTAGTTTTTAGTATTTAAAAATAGTAAAAAAGACCAATATTTATATTGGTCTTTTTTTATGAAAAAATAATTCTTTTATAGAGTCTATTTTTAGCTTTCATTACGTTTTAGTATCAGTGTGAAGTAATTTGTAGTTAAAAAGTACTTGATTGTAACATTTTTACCCTTAATTTTAGAAAATAAATTCTATAAGAACAAGTAAGTTTGTAAGAACAAGATTAAGTTATCTAACCTTATTATAGAATTTATTATGAAAACTTCAGTAATCGTTATCTTCCTTTTTTACTTTTTCAGTAGCTTCAGTCAAACAAAAACAGTTTCACTAGAAAATGCAAAAGGCATCATTGCAGACAATCTAGGTTCTGTTACCCTTTGGGAAAATCAAATAGATGGTTATGGTGATGCTTCACAAAGTGATACAAATCTTGGGGCGGAAGAATCGCAAGAAACGTATCCTGGAAAAACCACTGTTCTTTTTAATAAAGATGGATCTTTTCTTGAACTAGAAGGTTCTAGTACTTATATTTCTGATAATAGTTACAGTGTTTTTTATGTAGGAAAAGCTGAAAACGAGGTAACAGGTAAACCAGCATCATTGTTAGGTAACTACGATATGAGTGGAGGTTTTTCTAACTGTAAGGGAATTAGATTTGTAAGATTACAAGATGGTAAAATAGGTTTTGATTATGGAAGACCAAATTACACACGTGTAAATATAGGATCTAATGAAATACCTGCAGAAGATTACTTCTTCTTTGGATTTTCAATGGATTCATCTGGAAATTATCAATATTTTGACAGTACTTCTCCTATTATAACCACAGGTACTATTACAAATACAATGCATATTAATTCTGATGTAGACCTTAAATTTAATATTTTTGAAGAAGTTGCAGGAGCACAAACATATAATCATACAGAAGTTGTAGAAGTAACAATGTACGATGGATCACTTGATACTGCAGCGTTTCAAAATGAGTATAATAGATTAGCTACAGAATACGCAGAACTTGTAACTGCTAAATTTTCAGTAACAGAAGTATTACCGGCAGAACGAACAAATTTGTCTGTAGATTCAGATATTACTGTTGTTTGTGATCAACCAATTGATCCTACTTCCGTTTTTCCAAAAATATATATTAATAAAAGTGAAACTGAAGCTGCTGGTAATTGGGTTTTAACAAAGTCTAATACACTTAAATTTACTCCTAATACAAACTGGCCTTATAACGGACTAGTAACCTTAGAAATAAATGAAGGTCTTAAATCTACAGATGATGTATCTGTTAATTTATCTAAAGGAACTAAATATAATTTTTTGGTTGAAACGGATAAAGATTTTGGTGTTTCAGAAAACATAGAATTAACATCAATAGCTACTGTAGATTTTCCTCAAGCAGGGCATACTTTAGGGTTAAAAATGAATTTACCGACAAATAGAACTCAAAAAACACCTGTACATTTTTGGGTACATGGTGGTGGTTGGTCTGGCGGAACTCCAGAGGCTTCTGCAGGTTCTTATTCGCCTCATGGAGAGTATTTGGCAGAAAATTTAGGTATTGCAACTTTAGGTATTGGCTATAGGTGTTCTGGTTCTAGCGGAACATTTTCTTTAGCAATGGAAGATATTGCTGCAGCCTATCAATGGGCTTTAGACAACGCAGATACTTACAATTTTGATATGACAAAAGTATTTTTTAGTGGCGGTTCTGCTGGTACTCCTTTAGCGGCATTAGCTTCTCAACAACTTCCAAATGTTATTGGGTTTATAGGTTTTAACGGAATTTATGATTTTGTAAATGATGCAGGAGATTTTGGTGTTGGAAATTGGTACAAGCAAAACGTGCCAAGTGAAACTGCAAATTCTCCAATTTTTAACCTAAGAACTCCTCCACCAGCAACTATAATGATGCATGGTGATGCAGATACCACGATTTCATACACACAAAGCACCTTATTTGCGGATGCAATAAATGCAAATGGAGGACAAGCAGAAGCTGTAATATATCCTGGAGAAGTACATGCCTTTTTTAATCAAGGAAAATCTGCATATGAAGATGTTTTAATTGAAATGGTAGGTTTTATAAACAGAGTGCTTAATGAACAAAGTTTAAGTCTTACAGATATTAGTATTGATGATCAAATAACAGTGTATCCTAATCCTGTAAAAAAAGGAGATACACTTACGTTACAATTAAAATCAAAATTTAGTTCTGAAAAACTTGAAACTCAAATAATAAATTATTTAGGTCAAATAGTAGTAAAGAAAACACTTTACCCAAATAAAGATTCAAATGTCATTAAAATTGATACCAAAAATCTAGAACAAGGTGTTTATATTTTAAAAACGTTTGATCAACAATTATCAAAAACTTTAAAATTTTTGATTGAATAATTATAAGTATAGAAAAATACATCACTAATAGAACTAAAACTAAAATCAATGAGACTTAAATTTTTTTATGTACTAGCATTTCTTTTTGCTATTAACAATTTTGCACAAACAACTTCTTGTGGCAATGTAGTTAATGATACTTTTGATGTAGCAGGAGCCTTACCAGAAGGTTGGACAGAATATAGTACTTCGGGGAGTGTAACCGTTGTGAATGATTATCTGAAGTTTAATCTTGCTCAAAATACTCCTTCAGCATATAGAACTTTTACGCCTGTTTCTAATAACAGTTCTTGTTCTTTTGATGTTCAAGGTAGTCGTACTACTATGAATTTTCAGATGGATCTAGTATCTTCTGATGGAAAGTATATTGCTAGTATTGCTTTAGGTAAGGCGACTACAGATATAAAATATGCAACTGAAATGGTAAATACAATACCCGGAACTTATATTGCAGGTGTTATAGGAACAGCTAAGTTTGCTAAGAATAAGAATTATTCTCTGTCATTGTATGTTGATTTTGATAATCAGACAGTAGATTTTTATAACGATGGCGTGCTAACATTAGAGAATATTCCATTTTTGGAAGCAACTACAAATTTTGCTAAAGTAGATGCAAAACTACTTTATATGTATAGTAACTCAGGAACTGCTTTTTTAGATAATTTGACTATTGTTGAAGCTAATGAAAGTAGAATAGCGTTGTCTAATGCAATTGATTCTTCTCAAAATACAATTAACGCTGCTATTGTAGGTGATAAATACAGCCAATATCCACAATCTGCTGTAGACAATTTTCAGTTAGCTATTGATAATGCAAATGTAGTACTTGCTAATTGCGATGCAACTTCTAGTGTTATGGATGCTGCTATTTCAGATCTTCAAACAGCACAAAATATTTTTGCAACTACTAGCGTAAATGATCCTGTACTTAAAATGTATAGTGGTTATGATTTTACAGGTGATGTAAACGAAGTTTATTGTGGTTATTATAATGGTGGCTTAGGTGCATACGAAGATTGGGGTGTTTCTTTTACTTTAGAAAAAGGATATATGGCAACTTTTGCACAAGATGTTAATGGCTTAGGTTTTAGTAAAATATATATTGCTCAAGATGATGATTTAGAGATTAATTTGCCTGTAGATTTACAGAGTTCTATTTCATTTATACGTGTGAGTCCTTGGTATCCAGTAGGTAAAAAAGGAAGTTTAGGAGGAGATATAAAGTGGAGTAGTGCAGATAATTATAATACGACTTGGCATTATAGTTGGGGTTTAACTGATCAGAAATCAGAAGGAGTTCAATTTGTTCCAATGTCGTGGAGTAAGGGTGATAACTGGACATCAATTGAAAATATGGAAAAAGTTGGACAGAATATGTCGTTCAATCATTTATTAGCTTTTAATGAACCAGATAATAAAGATCAATCAAATTTAACAGTAGAACAGGCTTTAGATGCTTACCCTAAATTATTAGCTTCTGGGCTTAGATTGGGAGCTCCTGGTGTAGAGAATGTACAATATAGTGCAACAAGTGATTCTTTTAATGAAAGTTCTTGGATTAAAGAATTTATGGACGGTTGTGTAGAACGTGGATATCGAGTAGATTTTATACCAGCACATGATTATGTTCGTCGTTCTAAGTCTACCTTTTTAGAGCGTTTTAAGGCACTTCATGACCGATACGATCTTCCTGTTTGGGTTACAGAATATAATTACGGAAACCCAAATATGGGTTCTGCACCTCTTACTGTAGAACAAGGGTATAATAATATTAAAGGTTTAACAGAAGTACTTGAAAACGCAGACTTTATAGAGCGTTACAATTGGTATTATTTCTTTGGAGCAGATTCTGGTATTGGTGGTATTACTGATGGCGAATTAAATATTACTGGACAATTTTATCGAGATCTTGACTCGCAAAATCCTTCATACATTCAAGAAGAATATGAACAAGGAGCACAATTATCTGTAAATGATGCATTGATCAAATCTAAAGTTTTAATGTTTCCAACTGTAATAACAGAAGGTGTTTTTAACCTAAGATATTCAGAAGAAATTAAAGATAGTACCATACATATTTATTCTACTGTTGGACAGTTAGTAAAAAAAATCGTTGGCTTAAAATCAGAAATTGATGTAAGAACACTCTCTAGTGGATTATATATTGTTAAAATAGAATCTCACTTAGGAAACTTTACTAAAAAGATTATCATTCAATAATTGTTCTTTTTCTGTTAAAAAAATAACACTAAACTTATAATACAAAGAAATGAAACTAAAACTCTTATATATAATTGCTTCTCTTTTTGCGATTAATAATTTTGCGCAAACAACTTCTTGTGAAACTATAGTTGAAGATACATTTGACACAGCAGGAGTCTTATCTGAAGGTTGGACAGAATATAGCACTTCGGGGAGTGTAACCGTTGTAAATGATTACTTGAAGTTTAATCTTGCTCAAAATACCCCTTCAGCATATCGAACTTTTGCATCCGTTTCTAATAATTGTTCTTTATCTTTTGATGTTCAAGGAAGTCGTAATACTATGAATTTTCAAATGGACTTAGTATCTTCTGATGGAAAATATATTGCGAGTATCGCTTTAGGTAAGGCAACTTCAGATATAAAATATGCAACTGAAATGGTAGACGTAATACCAGGAACTTATATTGCAGGTGTTATTGGAACAGCTAAGTTTGCTAAGAATAAGAATTATTCACTGTCAATGTATGTTGATTTTGATAACCAAACAGTAGATTTTTATAATGATGGCGAGTTAACATTAGAGAATATTCCATTTTTAGAAACGACGACAGATTTTACTAAAGTGGATACAAAACTACTTTATATGTATAGTAATTCAGGAACTGTTTTTCTTGATAATTTGACAGTTATCGAAGCTAATGAGAGTAGGATAGCATTATCAAATGCTGTTCAATCTTCTCAAAACTTACTGAGTTCAGCATCTGTAGGAGAAAAATATAGTCAATATCCACAAGCTGCTATTGATGCTTTTCAATTGGTGGTTGATAATGGAAATACTATACTTTCTGATTGTGATTCTGCTGCTAGTATAATTGATAATGCATTAGCAGAACTTAAGGAAGCACAAGATGTTTTTTCTGCATCACAGGTGAATGATCCTGTTCTAAAAGTTTATAATTCTTATAATTTTGGAGGAGAAGAACATGAAATTTATGTTGGTTATTATAATGGAGATTTAGGACTATATGATGACTGGATAGCCTCGTTTACTTTAGATAAAGGTTATATGGTAACTTTTGCAGAAAATATTAATGGTACAGGATTTAGTAAGGTCTATGTGGCTTCAGAAGAAGATTTACGAATAAACTTAACAGAAGATTTGTACAAGAAAATATCATTTATTCGTGTAGGTCCTTGGCGAGATACTCTTAAAAAAGGTTCAAGTGGTAAAAGCAGTACTAATGATGTAACGTTAGCATTAAACACCTCTTGGTTTTATGATTGGGGTAATGGAGATACTGATATTGAAGGAAATGAATATGTTGTAATGAATTGGGGGGGGACACCTAGTCTTGCTACAATGGAAAAGCTAGGTAAACAAATGAATACTACACATCATTTAGCTTTTAATGAACCTGATGGCGAAAAACAAGCTAATATGTCTGTAGATGTTGCGGTTGCAAGATATGCAACGTTACAAGCATCTGGTTTGCGTTTGGGAGCTCCTGCTGTAACAGATGGTACAAAAGGAAGAGCTTGGCTTGATGAGTTTATGACGAAAGCAAAAGCGGCAGGTTATCGTATAGATTTTATACCGGTGCATTATTATAAAATAATGACAGCTTCTAATTTTAAAGCATGGTTAAAAGATTTTTATGATGAATACCAAGTTCCTATTTGGGTTACAGAATTTAACTATGGAGATATTTGGGCAGCAAACGAAAAAACTAAAACAGAGGCGCAGGTATTAACAAATATTAAGGCGTACTGTGAAATGATGGATGATGCTGATTTTATAGAGCGTTATTGTATTTTTACTTGGCAGCCATCAGAAACTTCAGCGCAAACCGTGATGTCTGTTAGAAATCCGATAGTACTAAATACAGTTGGGGAATTTTATAAAAATCATGAATCACCAGTGGCGTATATACAAGAAACTTATGAACAAGGAGTAGCACTTTCTTTGGATAAGAATGTTATTGCTCCTAAATTTTCAGTGTACCCAACAGTCATAACAAATGGTGTTTTTAATTGGTCAGTTTCAGAAGAAATTAACAATATAAGATTATCAATCTATAATACATCCGGACAATTGGTTAAAGAGATAGAAAAGCCAAATTTAGAAATAAATGTGAGTAAACTTTCTGGAGGTTTATATTTTGTTAAAATTAATTCTGATTTAGGGAGTGCTACTAAAAAAATTATTATTGAATAGTTTTATTATAAGAATAATACTTACTACTGAGTTTAATCAATATTAAAAGCCAAGAAATCTTAAGTGTTAAAATAGTTGATACTGACCTGATAAATTGCCATAATATACCTATATGTTGAAATTGATTGTTGCTCAATTTTCAATATTACGTAAGAAACTTTAAAAAAAATAAATCTAATATATGTATGTTAGATACTGCTTTTTGTTTCTTGTGTATTTTGCTATTGGTTTAAATTCAGAACTATACATTTATCTTAGCAACAAAAGAACTCCATAAATGAGAATTTTAGAAGGAAAGAAAGTGTTTATTTTGTATTTTAGAGGATAGATTATTTTTTATGACACTTAAAAAATGATGTATACTTTGTAATTAAAAGTGATAAGCTTACATAGAATTTAAAATAATGATAACAAAAAACTACAAAATAATGAAAACAAAAATATTTTTTTTATTAATTATCTGTTGCTTTAATTTTAGCGCTTTTAGTCAAAAGTATGTGAATGACATGGATTACGTACTTGGTGATACTAAACAAGCTTTTATTACAAATGCAATTACAACAGAAGCGCAAGCAGATAATCTTTTATTAGGGTTTAAAAATATGGGAGCCAACGGTATTCGTATCCCTCTTTTTGGGAGAGGTGTTGATGGGGTAGATTTAAATCCAAATAAACCAATGATGGATTATTTTTATGAACAAGCTTTGGCTCAAGGCTTTGTTATTTTTGCAAATCCAGCGCAAGGTGGTGGTGGTAAAAGAGTCGCAAATAATATGCTTAATGGTAATGGTGCTAATGAAGGAGAAGACGTTGCTGTTAAGAATATTCAAGCTGCAACAGATGAATTAGTGAATAGAGTTATCGAATTTTCAAATGAATATCCAGACTGTAAGTGGATTAACCCATTTAATGAAGACGGAAGAGCAACCAATAGTACTTGGAGTATCAATCAAATCAATGAAATTTACAAGAGACTTTATGAGCATGGTTTAAACGGAGCAGAATTAATAGGTCCTTGTACTTGGGGACTTGTTGCAGGTATAGATATGTTTAATAAAACGGATATTGCAGAATATGTTACCGTTGCTTCAACACATAACTTAGGGTTTAATCATAATCTTTGGGTTGATTTTATTGCTGAAGCAGATAAAGAGAATTTACCTGTTTGGGATTCTGAAGTAAATCATAATGATAAGTTTCCAGATGATGACGTTAAAGGCGGAACACGTTTAGAGAGAGCTATTGAAAATAAGGTAGATGGTTTGGTTTTATACAATTCATGGAATACTGTAAGTTTAACTACAGGTGCTATAAATGCTACAGGAGAAAAAGCAATGGCATTGTATTTAATACCTAAAGTTAATTTAGCACTAAATGGTACAGCAACACAATCATCAACAAACCCATCTTATAACAAAGGACCGGAACTAGCCATTGATAATGATATTAATGGTAATTATGGAGGTGGATCTGTTACAGTTACAAATAATGAAGAAAACCCTTGGTGGCAAGTAGATTTAGGGTCTAATAAAACAATAAATGAGATAAAAGTGTTTAATAGAACTGATGGTTGTTGTAAGGCAAATATGTCTAATTTTACAGTATCTGTAATTAATAATAGTGGTCTAGAAGTTTTTACACAAACATTCACAACATTTCCTGACCCTTCAGTTATTGTTAATGCAGGAGGAATTGTAGGGCAAATAGTTAAAGTTCAGTTAAATGCTACTGGTTCATTAACGCTTGCAGAAGTACAAGTTTTTGGTTCTGATGAAGTATTATCAACCAAAAGTTATAACGATATTAAAGTAAATCTGTCTCCAAACCCTTTTAAAGGTAATTTAAAAGTAACTTCTCCAAATTCAAGTTTTAATAATTATACAATATATAATATTAACGGACAGAAAGTTTTAAGTAATAAAGTTGAAGCTAATTCAAGTGAAATAAATATTAATACAAGTAAATTATCTAAAGGTATTTATTTTGTAAAATTAAATAGCGACACTTTTTCTAAATCATATAAGGTGATAAAGAATTAATAAACTAAAATAGAAAGTATGTATCTAAATATTAGAATTGTTAAAAGATTTTTCATCTTATTGTTTATTGGAGTGAATAGTGTTGCGTTTAGTCAAACTATTTATACCAACGACATGGATTATGTTTTGGGAGATGTTAAGCAACGTTTTATTACGAAGGATATTTCTACTCAAGAAGAAGCTGATAATTTACTAAAAGGTTTTACGACCATGAAAGTAAATGGTATCCGTCTCCCTATTTTTCCTGCAGGTTGGGATTATAATAAAGATATAATGCAATACTTTTTTACACAAGCTAAATCACAAGGTTTTCTTATTTATGCAAATCCAGCACAGGATTCTGGTGCACGTAGAATAGCTAGTGGTACACTTCTTAGTGCAGATCTTATTGCAACTAACAATAATGCTGCAGCAACTGCTACAGTAATTAGTACTGTTTCTCAGTTTGCTTTAGATTATCCTGGTTTAAAGTGGATCAATCCATTTAATGAAGATGGGCGACCTGGAGGTGCGTGGACAGCGGCTCAAATAAATGCAATATATAGTGGTGTTAAAGCAAATTTGGAATCGTATTTTACTGCCGGACAAATTCCAAATGTGCCTGAATTAATAGGTCCTTGTTCTTGGGGAATTCCTGCATCCATAGATATGTTAAATAATTCTAATATAGGAGAATATATTACAGTCGCATCAAGTCACAATTTAGGATCTAATGATTCTTCATGGTCTACGTTTATTGCAGCTGCTAATAACAATACAACAAATGGAGTTTCTAATCCTTTACCCGTTTGGGATTCTGAAGTAAATAACAGCGTTGGTAGAGATGGAGGTACAACAACACGTATAGATGCTGCTATAGCTAATAAAGTAGATGGATTAGTTATATACAATTCTGGTAATAATATCTTTAAAGGTAGCGGTGAATTAACGGCACTCAACGAACTATACATGTCTAAATATTTAAAAGATGAAACTATTGAGGATTTAGGAGTTAATGTTGCTCCTAATGGAACAGCAACACAATCTTCTGTTGGATATGCAGGAGCTACTTCAGATAAAGCGATTGATGGAATTACAGACGGTCTTCTTGCAGATAATTCATTATCAATTATTAGAGGTGATGATACTCCTCCGTATTGGGAAGTAGATTTAGGTGCAAATAAAGAAATTGGGTATATTAGAATATATAACAGAACAGATAATTGTTGTAAAAATAGGCTAGAGAATTTTACGGTCTATGTTATGGATAATAATAGAGTAATTACATTTTCTAAAACTTATACGAGTTATCCAGATCCATCTGTTACTATGGAGGTAAATAAATCAGGCCAAATTGTTAGAGTTGAATCAGATGCTACAGATGGTACAGCATTGAATTTAGCAGAGGTAGAAGTGTATGAGTCTACACAATTATCCATAGAAAATTATGAAGATATCAAAGTAAATCTGTCTCCAAATCCATTTTTAGACAATTTAAAAATAACGTCTCCGAATGCTGATTTTAACTCAATCTCGATATATAATATTAACGGACAGAAAATTTTAAGTACTAAAGTTGAAGCTGATTTAAGTGATATCAATATTAATACAAGTAAGTTTTCAAAAGGTATTTATATGATAAAGTTAAACGGAGTTAATTTTTCTAAAACTTATAAAATAGTTAAAGAGTAATTAAAATTATGTTTTAAATTCACAAAAGAGCATCTTAAAGATGTTCTTTTTTTATGCTTTGTATTTATAGGTAGAGTAAATTGTTATTGTTTAGAGTCGTAAAAATATTAAAAAAATGACACCTCAAATATTTTATTGAACTCTAAAAATTAGTCCAAATAAAAGGATAATTAAAGGGGGAATTCTATTCAATGTTTTTATTAGATTTACAATAGTAATTGCTCCTTTTGCAACAAGTAGTGTTTTTTAAAAGCCTACTATACCTGCAATTTATCAATATGCAACATTTGTAATGACTTGCTGCAACAATAGTTTCCGCTAATAACAACTAATATTTTTATATTTGAGTTAACTTTTTAAAAAACGAAACTAAAAATTTTATCTTAAAAAATTACCTTAAGTATTAAAACATGAACAAACAATTTATTAGTAAAATACTATCTTTTTTTATGTTCTTGATTTTATTCTCATGTGAAAAAGTCGACCAAAAAATTACCATAGAATCTCTGTTAAATGAAATGGTGAATAGAGAAAAAATAGCGCAGTTTCCAGATGATAATTTTCGACTAAAACAAGAAAGTAGTTACAATAGAGCTTCCGTAAATCCAAAAGATACCTTAGGATGGTTTAATAATAAAGACCATAATAACAATAATAAAGATTATAATTTTATTCGAATCGAAGAAAAAAACGGGCAAAAAGAATGGGTGATGATGGATCATAAAGGACCTGGAGCGATTGTACGTACTTGGATGCCTTTTAGAAATCCTAAGAATTCTAAAACAAACAGCATTATTAAATTTTATTTAGACGGTTCAGACACGCCAGCTTTAGAAGGAAATATGTTAGATTTATTAAATGGAGATGGGTTAATACCTTTTCCGTTAGCGCATAAATCTTTACGTTCGGCAGTTTCATTTTTCCCAATTCCGTATGCAAAAAGTTGTAAAATTACCGTTACAGAACGTCCTTTTTTTTATCAGTTTACGTACAGAGAATATCTTGCTGAAACAGCTGTAAAAACATTTACATTAGAAGATTATAAACTAGCAAAACCGACTATTGATGAGGTTGCTGCAACACTTTTGCAATCTGAAGATAAAAAGGAGTTTGATAAAGGTACCGATTTTTATCAATTAAACCCAAATGAAGAAAAGGTTTTTGAGTTAGAAAAAGGAGAAGCAGCTTTAAAAAACTTGGCATTAAAGTTAAAAAGTTATCAAGATTCTAGTGTTACACGTTCGGTAATCATCAAAATAAATTTTGATGGAAAAGAAACAGTTTGGTCTCCAATAGGCGATTTCTTTGGAACAGGAGTAGGTTTACATCCTTTTAAAGGTTGGTACAGAACTGTAGCAGAAGATGGTACTTTGTCTAGCAGATGGGTAATGCCATATCAAAAAGAAGCAAAAATTACCATTGTTAATTTAGGCGAAACGGCTGTCGATTTTAAATTAAAAACCAAAGTTGCATCTTGGAAATGGAGTGAGAACTCTATGTACTTTCATGCAGGTTATCGTCAGCAATATCCTGTAGCAACACGACCTTTTTCAGATTGGAATTATATCACCATAAAAGGAAGAGGTGTGTATGTTGGAGATGCTCTTACCGTTATGAATCCTGAAGAAAAATGGTGGGGAGAAGGCGATGAAAAAATTTATGTTGATGGAGAAAAATTTCCATCTATATTTGGTACAGGCACCGAAGATTATTATGCATATTCTTGGGGAGGAATTAGTACCGATTTCTATGAACATCCATTTCATGCGCAACCTCGTAGCAATGTCTACAATAAGTTAAACAGAAAAACTACTACTGAGCGAAATACTTTAGGTTATAGCACAGAAACCAGAACAAGAGCATTAGACGGAATGCCTTTTAGTAGTTCTTTACAACTAGATATGGAAGTTTGGAGTTGGGCAGATTGCGATATGCAATACACATTAGGAATGTATTGGTATGGAGATGCAAATTCTACTGCCAATGTAAAACCTGTGCCAGAACAAGTATTAATATTTCCTAGTTGGTAATTTTTTAAATACTTAAAATGAATATTATATAAATAATAATCGAATGAAAACCAAGTTAAAGCTTCTATTAATAACGTTAATTGCTTCAGTGTCTTTTACAAGTTGTAAAACAATAAAAGAAAATAAAGCAGCTGATAAAACAGAAGTTAAGGAAGTCGCTAAAAAACCAAATATTATTTATATTCTGGCAGACGATTTAGGATATGCAGATATTGGTCCTTATGGTCAAACTAAAATTAAAACTCCAAATTTAGATAGAATGGCTGCTGAGGGAATAATTTTTACCAATCATTATTCAGGTTCTACAGTGTGTATGCCATCTCGTGCAAGTTTACTAACAGGTTATGATCAAGGACATGCATCGGTTAGAGGAAACCCAGTTTGGACCAATAGTGGAAAACCTGTCAACTTAAAAAGATACGAAAAAACGGTTGGCAATGAACTTAAAAAAGTAGGTTATAAAACAGCGGTTATTGGTAAATGGGGTTTATCCGAAGGAAATACCAATGGGAATTTTCCGTCAGAGCATGGATTCGATTATTTCTTAGGATACAAAAAACACGGACAAGCACATCATTATTATGCAGATACCTTATATCGTAACAATGAACCTTATGTTTTAAAAGGAAATAAGCCTTTGTTAAAACAAGGAAAATATACACATGATGTATTTGTAAATGAAGCGCTTAGTTATGTGGAAAGAGAAAAAGATAATCCGTTTTTTCTATACATAGCATTAACAATTCCTCATTTAGAGATAACAGTTCCGGAAGAATCAAAAGAACAATATTTAAATTTAGGATGGCCAAAACGTAAAATGAATACAAAAGGGCATTATAAAAATGACCCGGAAGGAAATACTACGTATGCGGGTATGGTTTCTCGTATGGATAGGGATATTGGTAGGTTGTTAGACAAATTAAAAGAACTTGGTATCGATGATAATACCATCGTTTTCTTTTCTAGTGATAATGGTCCGGAATTTGAAAAAAGAGACAAGTTTTTTAATAGCAACGGAGATTTAAGAGGAGGTAAACGCGATTTGTATGAAGGAGGAATTAGAGTGCCTTTAATTGCGAGATATCCAGGAAAAATTGCTCCTTCCACTAAAAGCGAACATATTTCTGCTTTTTGGGATTTTTTACCAACAGTTTGTGACTTAGCAGGTGTTACTCCAGAAAATAAAGATATCAACGGAATTTCTTTTGCTCCGGAATTAATGGGGAAAACAAAAAATCAAAAAGAACACGAATATTTATATTGGGAGTTTAACGAGCGTCAAGGACCAATACAGGCCATAAGACAAGGAGATTGGAAATTAGTTTGGTTGCTAGAAAAAGAACCAGAATTATACAATTTATCATTAGACCTTGGCGAACAAAATAATCTTGCAAAACAAAATCCAGAGAAACTAAAAGAAATGCTTTCGATTTTGAAAAATGTAAGAACAGAAAATGCAGAATTCCCTTTAGAAACAAGAGTATTAGCATTAAAAAAAAGAAAATAATTTTTTAAAATTAAATATAAAATGAATAAGTATAGTTGTCATTTACTAGTAATTTCCTTACTATTTTTTTCTGCTTGCAGTAGTTCTAAAGTAAAAACAAAAGACGAAAAAGTAGTTTCTAAAAAACCAAATATCATTTACATTCTTGCTGACGATTTAGGGTATGGAGATGTGAGTAGTTTTAATCCAGAGAGTAAAATACCAACTGTAAATTTAGACAAAATGGCGTCTAATGGAGTAATGTTTACAGATGCACATACCTCTTCTGCTGTTTGTACACCAACAAGATATGGTATTTTAACAGGTCGTTATAATTGGAGAAGTAGCTTAAAAAGTGGAGTTTTAGGAGGGTATTCAAAATCATTAATTACACCAGACAGAACAACAGTTGCAGATGTGCTAAAAAACCAAGGCTATACAACTGCCTATATTGGTAAATGGCACATGGGGTGGGATTGGGCTTTTAATGGCGAGCCAAAAGAAACCATCAATAACTTACATACAATACAAGATGTAGATTATACAAAACCTATTCAAAATGGCCCATCTACACATGGTTTCGATTATTCATTTGGTTTCTGTGGTTCGCTAGATATGCCGCCTTATGTATATGTAGAAAATGACATGCCAACAATGGTACCTACAAAAATGACAGTAAATAAAGATTCTAAGGGAGTGTGGAGAAAAGGACCAACTTCAGATGATTTTGTACATCAAACAGTATTACAAGATTTAACAGATAGAGCTCTTAATTATATAGGTGACAAAGCAAATAGAAACGATCCTTTCTTTTTATATCTTCCTTTACCAGCACCACATACACCTATTTTACCTTCGGATGAATTTTTAGGAAAAAGTAAAACAAATAAGTATGGAGATTTTGTGATGCAAGTAGATGATGTAGTTGGTCAAGTTAGAAAAAAATTAAAAGATTTAGGGATTTCAGAAAATACATTGTTGGTTTTTACTAGTGATAATGGCTGTTCTCCGAAAGCAAATTTTAAAGAATTAGAAAAATTTAATCACGACCCAAGTTATGTCTTTAGAGGAATGAAAGCAGATATTTATGAAGGAGGGCATCATGTACCTTTTATTGTAGAGTGGCCAAACCATGCTTTAAAAAATATAAGTACAGATATCACAATTGGTACAACAGATTTTTTTGCAACTTGTGCAGATATTTCGGGTTATAAAATTAAAGATACAGAAGGTGAAGATAGTTACAGTATGTTGCCATTACTGACGAATAAAAAAACAAAAGAAATAAGAGAATATATAATTTATCACTCAATAGATGGTTCATTTGCAATAAAACAAGGAGATTGGAAATTGTGTCTAACGCAAGGTTCTGCTGGTTGGAGTTATCCTAAACCTCAAGAGATAAAAAAGAAAAAATTAGATTTACCTGCAATGCAATTGTTTAATATTAAAGAAGATGTTTCAGAAACTAAAAATTTAATTGCCAGTAATCCTAAAAAAGCAGCAGAATTAAAAGCAGCTTTAAAGAAAATTATTTTAGAAGGAAGAAGTACTGAAGGAGTTGTTCAAACAAATGAAGGTATGGAAGGTTGGAAACAGATTGAAAAAATAATAAACTGAAAAAATTAAATCTATTTGTACATATGACATTAAAAATCAAATTTAGTATATCTTTTCTTGTTCTTTTTGTTACCATAATTGGATGTAGCAAAAGTAATACTGATTTTTCAGTAGAATCTTCTGATGGTAATACATCTGTAATCATAAAAAATACAGAAGGTAAGGTAACTTATGCGCTTTTTAAAAACGGCAAGGAACTTGTAAAAAACTCTGAAATTTCTATACTACCAAATGTACTTGCAGAAATTACAAATAGTTCTTTAAACGCTAATAATACCAATTGGAAACCTGTTTGGGGGCAGTTTAGTGAAATTAAAAATGAGTATAATGAACTTGTTTTAGATGTTTTATTAGAAGAAGTAAAAGCAAAATTATATGTACGTGTTTTTAATAATGGTGTTGGTTTTAGGTATGAAATAGAAGGATTTAAAGAAGGAAACGAAGCAATTTTTTATTGTGAATATATTTTGAATAGCTCTAATGAATTGTATTCTCCGAATGGAGAAAATCCGCCATTAGGACCTTTTTCTATCGAAAATTTGACAAAAGTTAAAAAGCAACCAAGATTAATGACTCCTTTGGTGGTTGAGAATTCTAAAACTTCGTATTTGTCATTATTAGAATCAGATTTATATGTTGCACCAGAATTTGGTACCATAAAATTTAAGTTTAATAAAGACAAAAAGGTGCTTGCTGCTACAAACAAAGTAAAATTAAAAGGCACAAAAGTAACA